>DASXTE010000090.1:0-11077 GCA_036505595.1 Pyrinomonadaceae bacterium | reverse complement strand
CGAGAAGACGTTATGCCAAATCGCCTGCAACGTTTGCAACGCGCGCGTCCGATCAGCTTCGCCGGTTGCCTTTTCAGACTTGACCAGCTCTGAGCCGTACATCGCCAGGATCGACCATTGCGCGCCGCCGGAACTGATCGGATCGGGATGAACCAACCTCACGCCGGGTTTCGCCAAGTCCGGAAAGTCATGGATGCCTTTCGGATTTCCGCGTCGCACCAGAATGACAAAGGGCGTCTTGTTTACGATTCCCTTCTGCGGCAACGCGTGCCAATCGCTGGTGACGAAACCGCGATCCTTCAATCGTTGCGGATCGCGATCGATCGAGAAGATACCGATTTGCGCCTTGACGCCCTGCAAGATCTGATTCGTGATTGTCTCTGAGCCCGCGAACGACGACGTGAAGCGCACATCGACACCATGCTCACCCTTCCATTTCGCCGCGAACGCCGGATAGATGGCGTTCTCCAGCGGCTCTTTCATCACCGAAAACCCGTACAGAGTGATGTTGACGCCACCCCCGGATTCCATCGGACTTTTCGGCAGGCAACTACTCGCCGCCACTAGAACAAACAAGGCGAATCCGATGGTGATGGTGGGTCTCTTCTTAAGCCACATTTTCGTCGCCTCTGTCGCCTCTAATGAGCAGACACTTTCGCGCTCTTCAGCGAGATGGGAATATGGCTGAGGGCGTGTGTCCGCAGGGTCACGCTCGCGTTTCAAATTACTTCAGTTATCGTTACTTGATTTTGCTTGGGGTGAACTTTAGGATGACTGACTCGATTGTGCAAGGGTTTTTGAGGCCGTTTAGCGAGCATGGCTGATTTGTTCGGAAGATGGATGAGGGCGCGCGAGGTGGCGCACACGAAACGCGATAACAATCGCGTCGTGCGTCCATTTGAGTGGGGTTTGGAGTTCGTCACCGAGCACGTCAACGGCGATGACCCACGGGCTGTATTGGCGCAACACACCGCGCGCGCGATGGCGACGAGCGAGAAGTTTTACGCGTTGACCGAGATTTCTGATTTTACTTTGAACGAGGCGGTGCTCACGTGGACAAGCACCATTCGCACGCCTTCGCCGGAAAACAACATTGCGCGGGCGCGGCTGTTCAGGCCGAAGCGAGAGCGAAAAAACAAGCCACGCGCCGCCGTACTGGTCCTGCCGCAGTGGAATGCGCAGCCGAATAGTCATGTTGAAGCCTGTCGCATTTTCAACGGACTCGGCATGACGGCGCTGCGCCTGACGCTGCCGTATCATGAAGAACGCCGGCCGCCGGAGCTTGAGCGCGCCGAGCATCTCGTGAGTTCAAACATCGGTCGGACGATTCAATCAATGCGGCAGGCGGTGCTGGACGCGCGCGCCGCCGTGCGCTGGCTAAAACAGCAGGGCTTTGAGCGCGTCGGTGTGTTGGGAACGAGCATCGGCTCGTGCACGGCCTTTCTCACGTTTGCACACGAGCCGGCGATCGACGTTGGCGTGTTCAATCACGTGTCCGGCTACTTCGCTGATGTTGTGTGGCAGGGAATCTCGACCCAGCATGTGCAGCAAGCAATTGAAACGGAACTGACTCTGGAAGAGCTGCGCGAATTCTGGCGACCCATCAGTCCCGTGCCTTTCATCCCGCGTCTGCTGAACATGAACCCGCGGCCCATGCGCTTCATTGCGGCAAAATACGATCTGACGTTTCCCGTCGATCTTTCGCACAAGGTGATCGACGAAGTGCGGCGGTTGGGAATTGATCTCGACGTCGTATGGCTGCCGTGCGGCCATTACACCACCGCAGAGCTGCCTTGGAAAGCAATCGACGCGTGGAAGATCGCGACGTTCATGCGCAGGCATCTGTAACGCAACGGTCACACTGCTGACACATGCGATTCCCCTCATTATCAAACATTGGTGATGCGCAATCCCTGATTCAACTTCACGAGCGCTTGCTTTTCCTTCGCGCTTACCCGCCGAACCCGCAAGTTCTACGACAGGTTGAAACAATCCTGGGGCGTGTCGAAAAGCGCGCCTCGCGGCTCCACGAAAAGGACCTAGATCTCTCTTCGCTCGACGATCCGGAAGTTTCGGGAATCGCCGGCACAAGCGTTACAAGCAATTTCAGCCATGCGCTCGTGCGTTGGCTGGTCGCGAAATATCCGGACCAGGTTTCGCTCGATTGGGAATGGTTCGAAAACGATGAACAGTTTGGCGCAACGATGCCGCGGTTTCTGCCGCTGCTCGAAGAAGATGCCATGGTCGAGGCGCACGTCCCGTATCGCGAGTGGCTGGAATCAGCGCGAGGCCGAAAGAATGAAGTGGCATGGATAATCGAGCGGTTTGAATCACTGCCCGTCAGTGATCGCAGGAAGGCTGAACTTTACGAATCGCTCAAGCTGCACGTGGCGTGGCGGTTTGGCATTCGCTCCTCGCGCACAGGAATGAAATTGCCTGTACGCAAGGTTTTCTTTCACAACCAACCGCTAATTCGGCGCCGAGACATTTCGCTGGCAAACGAACTCAACTCGCCGCCGATCGTTGTGAAAAGAGTCTCGCGCGCGGAAGGTGAAAAGATTCTCGACCTGGCCCGGGAAACTTCAGCCGTGCGGTATCGTGAGCTGCACGGCTTCACGCACGGAGATCCGTCGCGCGTACTGAAAGCCGATCTCGGCCGTGGCACAGAAGCGTTTGTCTTCGGCGTTCCTCCCGCGCACCGGCTGCCGCTCCGCGCGTATCACGCCGCGATCATTTTCAAGAATGGCGTACCCGTCGCTTACTTCGAAGGGCTATCCCTCTTCGAGCGGATGGAGAGCGGTTTCAATCTCTACTACACGTTTCGCGACGGCGAGACCGCCTGGCTCTACGCGCGCATTCTCAGGCTGATGCGGCAACTGCTGGGCGTTACGATTTTCTCAATCGATCCATACCAGATTGGACACGAGAACGAAGAGGGGATCGAGTCCGGCGCGTTTTGGTTTTATCGCAAGCTCGGTTTCCGTCCGGTCAAACCCGATTTGCTGAAATTGACGCTTGCCGAAGAGCGAAAGATGGCGAAGAACCCGCGCCACCGAACGAGCGCGCCTACGCTGCGGAAACTCGCGTCGGGTCACATGTTGTTCGACATTCGCGATCGTCAATCGCGCGAATGGGATCGGTTTGAAGCTCGTAACATCGGCCTCGCGGTGCAACGTCGCATGGCCCGCGAGTTCCGGAGCGACCCAGCAAAGCTGCGCGCGCGGTCGTCAGATTTTGTTCAGCGCGCGCTGGGAGTAAGGCAACCGAAAGGCGAAGCGACCGCGAAACTTTTCGACGATCTCGCGCTGGTCCTCGCCATGATTCCTGACATCGGCAAATGGCAACCATCCGAAAAGAACCTGGCGAAGAATGTCCTGCAAGCGAAAGGCTCATCCGACGAATCGCTCTACCTCAACCAAATGCAAAAGCACGCATTGCTGCGTGCTTCGCTCATCAAACTGGGTTGTGTTCGGCGAGGTTAGATTGGAGACACTTCGAGCACGCGATTAAGATCGCGATACAGCTCGTTGTAATAGCGTAGCGAAACCTCCAACGCCTCTGGCAAGCGCTCGACATCTGACGGATTCACCAGGAGATTGGCGTTGTGCAAAAACGCCGCGTGCATATCCATGGTGCGTGCATTTGGCGTCAGATAAATCAAAAAGAGCCGCCGACGTTCTGAAGGCCGTAACAATTTGACTTCCCTCATGACGAACGCAAACCCCTGCTCCGGGGGGTCAAAATTCGCGTCGAGGACTAATACATCAATTCGATCTTCGCGCATGCGGCCGAGCGCCTCCGCCGTATTCTCCGCGACGAAAACTTCGTAGTCGCTCTCCACCAGACCATTCGCGATTTCAGTGCTGCTCGCCGGTTCAGTGCAAACCAAAGCCTTCCGGCGATCCCAGACAGGTCGTTTCTTCGCGGCCGGTTTTTCTAAACCAATCTCCTTCTGGCGCAAGATCTCAGCAAGAAGTTTCGTTACCTCATTTGCGTTTGCCGCTGACGCCTCCGCCGGGCCTGGAGCGGACGTAGTTGGCTTGAAAGGCGCAGCGGCGGGTGGCCGCTCGAAGGGCGACGTTTGCAAAGCCGGCGGCGTCATCTCTGCCGGTAATGACGATCGATTGGCGGCGTCATTGTCGGGCGTGGCGGAAGATTTCACATCGATGCCGCCCTGACACTTCGGACAGCGTAACTTAAACGAATGCGGCGGAATTTTGCTTTCGTCCAGTTGCAGACGCGCCTTGCAGTGTGTGCAGATGACCAGCATGAGTATGATTGTTGATTAGTCAGTCAGGCTGAAAGCCGGAGGCATTGTCGAACTTTGATTCGCTATCAGCCCTTCCGCCTGTGTGCGAATGAAATCATCGGAAGACGTGAGGCCTTTGAGCGATAGCAACAGATTGTTTTGATTGGTGGCGAAAGCAAGGCCATCTTCAACGGCTACAACTCCGCGCTCGATTAGATCTTTGATGACCGAATCGAAGTCCTGCATGCCATCAAGTTTGCCGTCACGCATTGCATCGAGAAGTGACTTGCCTTCCGTTTCGCCGTTTTCAATGTATTCGCGCGTGCGCGGTGTTGAGCGCAAAATTTCGACCGCCGCCATTCGCCCGCGGAAATCGGCGCGGGGTATCAGGCGCTGGGAAACTATGTATCGGAAAGTTTGCGCCAGCCGCGTGCGAATCACCGGCTCTTCATTTTTCGGATACAGACCGATGATGCGGTCGATGGTTTTTGAAGCGTCAATCGTGTGCAGCGTTGACAATACCAGGTGACCAGTCTCGGCAGCTTCGAGCGCGATCTCAGTTGTCTCATAGTCGCGCATTTCCCCAATCAGGATAACCTTCGGTGCCTGGCGCAGCGCCGCGCGCAAGGCGGACGGGAAATCTCTCGTGTCATGCCCAACTTCTCGTTGGTTGATCGTCGAGTTCTTGTGCGTGTGGAGATACTCGATTGGATCTTCGATTGCCACGACATGGTAGTGCTTTGTCTCGTTAATGATGTCGATGATTGCAGCGAGGGTTGAGCTCTTTCCGGAGCCGGTCGGCCCGGTGATGAGCACTAGTCCGTTTCGCAACTCCGCAATTTCGGCAAGCTGCGAAGGAAGATGCAGCGAGTTGAGCGTGGGAATGTCAGTCGGAATTACGCGCATCACAATCGAATACACGCCGCGCTGCTGAAAGATATTGCAACGGAATCGCGCGCGCGAAGGCAGCGAGTAACTCAGGTCGGCCGTGCCGGTTTTGACCAACCGTTCAGCCGCCTCGGGATTGTCATGCAGCAGCGTCATCGCAATAATTTCAGTTTGGTACGGCGTCAGCTTCTGAAGCCCGAGCGGTTGCACCGGCGTCAGTTTTCCGTTGATTTCGACTTGCGGTAGCTGGCCAACAGAGAAATTCAAATCGCTGATCTTGTCAGAGACCAGCAACATGCGCTCGATAATTGGCGGCAGATCGAAGAAGCTCATGCCGAAGGACGCTCCATGACTGAGACTTTATAAAGACTCAAGGTGGCGGAGTGAGGGAAACCCGAAATGGCCGCTTAATGCGGCAATCCATTGTCGCTGATGGCACGGACAAAACGCAAGCAAAAATTGTTTGACTAACCCAGCGATTGTTTATCCACGCGAAAGGGCCGTCATTTGCTTAAGTTTTTGCGCGATTTTGGCCGGTTCCGAAAGCAAGTGTGAAATTATCGCGACCGAATCTGCGCCGGCGCGCAGCGCCTGAGGGAAATTATCGCCCGCGATTCCGCCGATGGCGACCAGCGGTGTTTCGGGCAGGATTTGTTTAGCCACCGACAACTGAGGCAAGCCGACGACAGGTTCATGATCGCCCTTTGTGTGAGTGTCGAAGATTGGACCGAAGGCGATGTAGTTCACCGGAAGTGCGCTGGCACGTTCCACCTGCGCTATGTTGTGCGTGGAAAAGCCGATGATCGATTCTGGCCCGAGCAATGCTCGCGCAGCGTCAACCGGCATGTCCGGCTGACCTAAATGAACTCCGTCCGCATCGAGCGCCAGCGCGATATCGACGCGGTCGTTGATGATGACGCGAACGTTATTTCGCCGCGCGATAACCAAAGCCGCCTCGGCCTCGCGCAGAAAATCTTTTGGCGAACTATGTTTGTCGCGCAACTGAATGAGCGTTGCGCCGCCGTCAATTAGGCGCCTGACTTGCTCCGCATGCGACAATCCCGAGACGCTTGTGTCGGTAATGGGGTAAATTCTGGGAAGGCGAAACGTCATGTCTAAGTCATCATCCAACAGGGCGCGTGATTCGCAAAGCGCACCGTCGAATCGCGAACGTGAAAACAAGCCGGACGACTCAGACGCTGAGCGATCAGATTATTACTACGACGATGCGACGGGATATGAAGTGTACGAAGACGACGATGAAGAGAACGACGAGACCAGCGAAGAGTGAAAAGCTTTTCTACGAACTGAAAGCTTCGGTCTGGCGCAGCGCTTCGTAAAGGACGATGGCGACCGCGTTGGCGAGATTCAGGCTGCGAACTTTCGGATTCAGCATTGGTATCGTTACACAGTTCTCCCAGTTGCTTTGCAAAAGATCTTCCGGCAGTCCCCGCGTTTCTCTTCCGAACACGAGGCAATCGTTTACTTGAAATCGCCAATCGAAGTAAGGCTGCTCGGCTTTGGTGGTGAAGTAAACGAATCGGGCGGGCCGCAAGCTCGCGCGCAGCTCATCAAGATCGCGAGGCCGCGTCAGCTCAACCTCAGGCCAATAATCCAAACCCGCGCGCCGCACCGCGCGATCGTCCAACCTAAAGCCTGCCGCGCCGACGATGTGCAGTGGCGTGTTCGTCGCGGCGCACAAACGCGCAATGTTCCCGGTGTTCTGTGGGATTTCAGGTTCGACTAACGCAACGCTGGGCATAGGTTTTAGAAAATCGCGCACGTCCGGTGCTTGCGCGATTACGGTTTGAAGCCAACGCTTTCTCTCAGCTTCGAGCAATCGAACAATCGGCCCTGGGCCACGACGAATTTGGCTTTGCGGATATTGCTGATGTTCGCGAGCGGATTCGCGGCGAGGATAAGGATGTCGACACGCTTACCCGCTTCAATTGTTCCAACTTGATTATCGAGTTTCATCACCCGCGCTGGCGTTATCGTTGCGGCTTGAATAGCTTCGAGCGGAGTCAAGCCCGCCTTCACATAAAGCTCAAGCTCGCGGTGCAGCGAGTATGCGGGCACCGACACATCCGTTCCGGCGATGATGGGGATGCCTTCGCGGTGTAGCGCGCCGATAATATTCAGAAGATATTCAAGTGCGATACGCATTTCCTCCGCGGCCTCGGGCGGCGAGCCCTTTTGATTTATCTGTTCAAGCAACTCACCAGCGACTTTGGTCACACCCGGTTCAAACGATTCAATCGGCGTGCTCTTTGGCCGCAGCATTAGCTCCAATGTCGCGATGGTCGGATCGATAACCGTTCCGCGGTCCTTGAAGAATTTCAGCGACTGTTTGGCGCGTGGCGAATCCAACTCGTTCGAGAGGTTGCCTTTTGAACCCTCAGCTTTCGGTTCCAGCGCAGGAGCGACAAAGTTCAAATGGTTAATCTGATCCATTCCGGCTTCAACTGCCTCGATTGCGTTCATACTCTCGGGCACATGTCCGGTCACGGTCATGCCCAGGCGGTGAGCTTCAGCGGTAATCACCTTCAAAATGTCCGGCTTAACGTGATCTCTGATCTTGATTTGTTCAAAGCCAGCGTTCTTGTAGCGTTGCACGGCGGCGCGCGCCTCAGCCGGGGTGTCGACCTGAACATCAAATGAGCGCCCCTCGTTCTTGCCGTCGATGTAACCCGCCAAAAGCATTCGTGGGCCCAGTCCGCGTCCTTGTTTCGCGGCGTCGCGCATCGTCGTCCCATATTCAATCTCGTTTCCGACATCGCGCGTCGTCGTAATGCCGGCGGCGAGATAGGCTGGCCCGAACTCAACCTGATACAGATGCGCATGCATGTCCCACAACCCGGGAACCAGAAACTTGCCGGTGGCATCGATGGTGGTCGCCCGGTTCGGAATCTTGAGTTGCGATCGGGGCCCGGCAGCGATGATGCGATCGCCTTGAATAACGACGGCGGAATTTTCGATTGGCGGTTTGCCCGTAACGTCAATTATTGTCCCGCCCAACAGCACCAGCGGTTGATTCGTTTTGGGACTGAGTTGATCCGCAATTGTGGTTAGCCGATCGATGCCATCTTCCACCGCTCGCTTCAGAAAGAATGACAACGCGGAATCGTAGCCGTCGCGAATACCGGTGAGATTCGTCTCAAGGTCGCTGGCGAGGTTAACGGCCGCGACCAGACGATTGTTCGAATCGAACCAAAGCGTTTGCCTGCCCCAGCCGCCGCCCCAATTACTTCCACTGAGATGGTAACGATGAAGTGCGATTCGTCTCCCGCCGATTGTGACTGTGTCGCGGCCGCGGTCTTCGACCAGGGCCTCGCCCTCTGGTAACAACGCTAGCTTCGAGGGCCGACCGTGAGCGAGCCAGTAACGCACCAACATCATTTCCATCGTCACCGGCAAGTAACCGCCAAACGTGAAGAAGGTTTTTGGGACCGTTACTTCTCTTGCACTTAGTGTTGGAGTTCCCGGTGGTGCGTCGGAAGTCGCTCTGCTGATGGTCGCAGAGTCACTGCGAACGGAAATGGAAGTATTGATTGGAACACCCAGCGGACGCGTGCCCTGGATTTGGAAGGAATTAGGCCTCAGGTCCTCGCCCGTCTGCAGGGTCGCGCGCAGCGAAGGCTTCGCTCCTTCTTCTCCCATGAATGGCAAATCGATCTTTGCGGTGGCTTCGAGTGAACCATTACTCGTTCGTCTTATCTCGTAGGTTTCTTCACCCTGTAGCTGTTTCGTTTCGTAGAACCGAATCTTGCCGGTTTCGACATTCACAACGGGCCGCGATTCGCGACGTGCCTTTTGTGCGACGGCACTGGAATGAATCGAGAGCAGCGTAAAACTTATCCCGAGCAATAAGAGATTGTTCATGAACTGACGGTTTCGCGCTGTCCGCTGGAAGAATCCTGTGTCCATCAAACTTCTGCTAAGCCGTGACCCCGCTTGCTCAAACCCCAGATAGGCTTCCGGTTTCAACGGCGCCCTCCTCATCTGCGACAGAAATGTCAAAACTCCGGTAGAACTCGAACAGGCTGCGTCGCGGCCAACTGTCCAGATTGAGGTAATGGTGCATCACGTGAATTGTACCCGATATGTGGTCTTGAAGTGACTGGGGATTGGGGCTAATGAAAGGCGTGAGATGACTAAAGTTGCCGCTCTAAACCCGTGCTAAGATAGCCGCCTGTCCCCGCGCGTTAGCTCGCATCCAATACTGCTATGATTCATGTTCGCAAATATCGCTGCGCATTTTTTCTGATGAGCCTGAGCACAATTCTCGCTGTCGTCGCGCCGTTGTTCCTCATTACGAGCTGCCAGAGTTTGCAGCAGACGCCGCAGGAACTAAAGGCGCGCGAAACTCTGCGCGCGATGACGCGTGGCGGCGTGTTGCCGGCCGAAGACGCGGTTGCACGCATCGAAAATGATTTTCCGCGCACGACGGCAGGGTCGCTCGCGAAGATCGTTAATGCGCGGATTAAACTGAAGGCGAACGATTACGCGGGCGCGGTGGCGCTGCTCGATACGCGAGCGTTCGCCGATTACACGACGATCGGTGATCACGCACTGTGGATGCGCGGGAACGCACTCGAACAAGCGAATCGCCGCGTCGAAGCGCGCGCGGCTTACGAAAAACTCGCGCGCGATTTTCCGAATTCGTTGCGCGCGCGGGACGCGTTGATTCGCGCGGCGCAGATGCTGATGCAGGATGGGCAAACCGCGGCCGTACCCGTGACGCTCAAGCCGCTGATCGCGAAAGATGACGCCAGCGCATTGCTTTTGACGGCAAAGGCCTACGAACAAACCGGCGATTCGACGCGCGCGCTGGCGAACTATCGTCGCGTTTATTTCGTCGCTCCGGCATCGCCGGAAGCCACCGAAGCTGGGACGGCGATCGCGCGGTTGGGATCGAGCACTGCCCCGGCTACCGCCGAAGAAGCGACCGCGCGCGCGGAGAGATTGTTCGCCGCGAAACGATATGCCGAAGCGTATGACGCCTACACATCTTTGTTTGCCGGCGCGCCAACGTCCGCGACGTCTGAACTTGCCGCGCGTCGCATTATCGCCGCCGCAAACGCGCGGAAGTTCACCGAAGCAACTGCTGCGTTGGCTGCCGCGCCGGCTGCAACGGGTGAAGCTCGCGCGGAAGCGATGTTCAATCTCGCGGCTGCCTACGCACGCGCGAAACAGTGGACGCAAGCGCGCAGCACCGCGGGCGACCTACGGAAGCAATTTCCGAACAGCCTATGGACGATGCGCGCATTCGTTCAATCGGGCCAGCGCGCGGAAGAAGCCAAGAACGACGTGGACGCAAGTTACTTCTATCGTGCCGCGGTGAACTTTTTCCCCGGCAACTCAGAAGTCACGCCCGCGCAGTTTTACCTCGCGTGGCAAGCGCATGAAGCAAGGAACTTCAACGAATCATCGCGGCTATTAATTGAACATGTGGCCATCTACGCGGGCAACAACACGGACTTCCGCGGCAAGGCTGCTTACTGGGCGGCGCGGGACAGCGAGCGCGCCGACAAACTCACCCACGCGCGCGCGATCTATCAAGGCTTGCTCGCGCGTTACGATGCGAACTGGTACGGCTATCTGGCAAAGCAGCGACTAGATGACATGGGCCGGACGGGTGTGCCGTTGAAAGCTACTGCGCCCGACCCGCAAGTTTTGCGGGCGGTTGAGAACTTAAGGACCGTCACCGTCGCCGAAGAAACGGCAGGGCAAGCTGAAGACGAACGAATCGCGAAAGCCGATCAGCTCGCCATTGTCGGCACTGACGATTGGTCGCTGGAAGAATTGAACGCGGCCGCCGCGGTTGCGCCAAACAGTCCGCGCGTGAATCTCGCGATCGCGAAAATCTATCGCGCGCGAAACGACAATGTGCAGGCGCTGAATTATCTGAAACGCAGCTATCCCGACTACTCGCAGATG
>DASXTE010000089.1:0-17567 GCA_036505595.1 Pyrinomonadaceae bacterium | reverse complement strand
GTGAAACTCGGATCGAATGGAAGACTGTTGTTGGTGACATCATCCACGATGCCGACGCTGAAGTGGTTCTTCGGATTGGCTTTCGACATTTCATCGAAGACGCTCTTGACCATCGCGGGCGTGAATTCTTTCGAACCAAGGCCGTAGCGACCGCCGATAACTCGTGGGGTCGTCGCTGGCCCTCCCTTACGGTCGGGCTTCTGACACGTTTCATGCAGCGCCGTGATTACATCCTGATAGAGCGGTTCGCCTGCGCCGCCCGGCTCTTTTGTGCGATCGAGAACGGCGATGGTTCTGACTGTCGCCGGCAAGGCGGCGATGAAATGGTCAACTGAAAAGGGCCGGTAAAGACGGACTTTCAGGAGCCCAACCTTCTCTCCATTCGCAGTCAATGCATTGGCGGTTTCTTCTGCGGTCTCACAACCCGAGCCCATCACCACGATGACGCGTTCGGCGTCCGGCGCGCCGGCGTAATCGAACAGCCGATATTGGCGACCGGCGACTTCGCCGAACTTCTTCATCACGCGCTCGACGATTTCCGGGGTGGCCGAGTAAAAAGAATTCGCGCGCTCGCGCGACTGAAAGAACACGTCGGGATTCTGCGCCGTTCCGCGCATCACCGGGCGATCGGGCGTCAGTGCGCGTTGACGGTGCGCCTGCACGAGTTGCTCGTCGATCATCGCCCGAATCTGATCGTCCGATAGTTCTTCGATCTTCATCACCTCATGCGAAGTGCGAAAGCCATCAAACACATGCAGGAAGGGAACTCTCGATTCCAGCGTTGCCGCTTGCGCAATCAAAGCGAAGTCCATCACTTCCTGAATTGAATTCGCGAACAGCATTCCCCAGCCGGTTGATCGCGTGGCCATCACGTCGCTGTGATCGCCAAAGATGGAAAGCGCGTGCGTCGCGACTGAGCGCGCGGCGATATGAAAAACTGTGCTGGTTTGCTCGCCGGCAATCTTGAACATGTTGGGAATCATCAGCAGCAAGCCCTGGCTCGCGGTGAAGGTTGTCGTCAACGCACCCGTTTGCAGCGAACCGTGAACTGTTCCCGCGGCGCCACCTTCGGATTGCAATTCGCGCACGATCGGCGTCATGCCCCAAATATTTTTCTGATGTTTGGCCGCCCATTCGTCGGCCTGTTCGCCCATCGCCGATGAAGGCGTGATCGGATAAATGGCAATGACTTCGTTTGTTTTGAAAGCAACGTAAGCGGCTGCTTCGTTACCGTCGATAGTGACTGTGCGCCCGGCCATGATTAAGTGTTTACCTCCGACAAATTGCGCCTGGAGAGCATCCAGCTAATCAGAAACAAAATTGCCGGTGAGGCGAAAACCAGGAAGGCCGCGCTATTTACATTGCTTCCCATCAGCCAGCCATAGACGCCGTAGAAGGCCGCCAGACTCAGAAGCGTAATGCACGCTCCGAGGCCTTCTTTCCACCAGGCGGCGATTAGCCCGACCACTATTCCGGCGGGAAAGAAAGCCAGGCCGATCCATTCTTTCGGCCGCACCTCTCTTGGATCAAACCCGACCAGGAACAGAAGGATGACAATAACGCTGGCCACACTCGAGGCTCGGCCGAACCAGCGTGTAACCAACATCAGCAAATTACGCTTTGACTTGTCGCTCATCGCCATATCTCCCTCCACTTCATTGATGCTCCGGTTGCTATTTACAATTTCGCCGCAGACGGTTCCTCGCCGAACCGCCTGCGGCGCAGACAAGGAAGCTTCGACACGTCAGGGGATGTCATGTCGCGCTGACCTCCGGAAATGAACGATTGCGGGCCAGCCTTCCTTGTTTTGGCAGCTCAAGATGAGTACGCCGTCACGGTTCGGCTTCGATCTCGGCGCTTGGAAGTACAGGGGAACATCCAAGCCGCGGTCTAACTCATCATCTAACTGCCAGTTTCAATCAACGCCCTGCCAAACAGTGGAGGCCTTCTGCGCTTCGAGTTCCCCAATTCTCGCTTGCAGCCACTTCTTCAGCAGCATTTCAATCCGTGCCTGTTCGTTCCGTTGTTCCAGGTCCTCGATCGTTTCGCCTGCGTCATTCAGCGTGATGAAGTGACAGGGCACTTCTTCGGCTTGACGATCGGGCGCGACAAAATCCAGCAAGTGACATTCGTTGCACGGATGAGCGCGATAGGGATAACCGTAGTTAATGCAGGTCAGAGAGTCCTGAAAGGTCGACTTTGGCAGCCATGGCGTGCGGACCGAGCGACCATATCCTCCCTGCTCGATGAAAGCCAGTTCATCCTTCAGTAGTTCGAGAAGATCGCGGTCGTCTTTTGTCATGGCATCGTACCTCCAGTTCTCTCTGACTCTGCTTCTCTGAGCAGCCAGCCGCTGCTCTTCGCTCGAGCTTGGGGTATCCCGTAACGCCGTCACAGCAACCGATATGCCCAATGGAAAAGCGACGATTTAGACCCATGCCGCACCTTTGCGGCGCGTTACTCATGAGCAAACTTCCGCATGGCTTGAGCGAAAACTCCCACCAAATCCCGGCGAATTCCACAAAAACAGCGGAACTTCAATTGAAAGCAGTCGGCACGTCTATTGCTCGAATGTCCGGTTGATATTGGGCGTAATCGGCGCCAAAAACATGATCAAGTTCATGGAGAACCTTCCCAAATGAATTCGGCGAGCAGAGCAGTTGTGGGCAGCGCTCAACCGGCCGTTCCGCCAATGCGAGTGTTGCGGTTCAACTCGCCTTTGCGCGCAATCCCCGGCATCGATCGCATCAGTCGCAGCAGAATTTATCCCCGAGGCGCCGTCGTTTTTCGCGAAGGCAACACCGCGCACGGCGTCTATGTGCTGTCGTCCGGGCGCGCGAAAGTCTCGATTTCATCGGCGGACGGCAAGAAGCTGATCATTCGAATTGCGAAGGGCGGAGACATCCTGGGACTGTATGCCGGGTTGACCGGCCGCACGTTCGAAGCGACGGCAGAAATGGTTGAGGGCGGTCGAGTGGACTTTATTTCACGACAGGATCTTTTGAACCTGATCGGCCGACAAAACGGTTCAAATCTCGACCTGCTAGAAGTGTTCAGCCGGCAGTTCAGCGACCTGGTCGATCACACGCGGATGATTGCCTTGTCTGAATCGACTTTGGAAAAGCTGGCTCGGTTGATCATGCGTTGGGCGCAAGATTTTGGTGAGCGCACGAGCGAAGGGATTCGCGTGCAAATTATGTTGACGCAGGAGGAGATCGCACAGATAATCGGCGCGTCACGAGAAACCGTGACCCGCCTTTTCAGTGCGCTAAAGCGAGATCAGGTCATCCGCATGAAACGCGACGTGATGTGGATTCGCGACGGCGCCGCGCTTGCCTCCCTGGCGCAAGTCTCGCCCAACATCTGCGGTTGATCGTGATACGCATCACCGCAACCCGCGGCCATGCGGAATAGGATGTCACCGCTCGCCTAAGCTCTTTTTCAATAGTTAATTTGCCTGCGACAGAAATCGTAGGCCCTGCACTTAAGAAGGAGGCTCCGAAGTGAGACTCACAAACTCAATCAAAACGCTGCTGGTTTTGTCTACGCTGCTTGCAGTCGCGGTTTGGCTCGTCGCGGCCAGAAGCTCGCAGGCGACCAGTCGCGCGAAGACGGACGACAAACCCGTGACTGCTGACAAAGGGTATGTCGGAACTGATGTATGCAAAGACTGTCACGAAGATCAGTTCAAGGCATACTCGCACACCGCTCACGCTGACTTGGCAAAGCTCGGCAGTTGGAAAAACAAAGTGACCGGCTGCGAGTCTTGTCATGGTCCGGGCCAGGCGCACGTCGAAGGCGACGGGGACGTCACCAAAATCATTTCGTTCAAAAACAAGTCTCCAAAGGAGACTTCGGAGACCTGCCTGTCCTGCCACGCCGGCAAAGAAGAACGCAACAACTTTCGTCGCGGCGAGCACTGGCGCAACGACATCGGGTGCACCGACTGCCACTCGCCACACGGAGATAAAGAGGGACGGAACGTCGCCAGCTCGAACTATCAAATTACGACCGCGAACGCTGAGAAGCCCGGCTTCGCGACCATTCGCATGCTGAAGGCGAACGATCCTCAGCTCTGTACCAGTTGCCATAACGAGGTGAAGCCGCAGTTCAACATGCCGTTCCATCACAAAGTTCTGGAAGGTGCGATGCGTTGCAGCGATTGCCACAACCCGCATGGGGGCTTCGAGTTGAAACAGACGCGCCTGGCGACTGGTGGCGACGCCGCCTGCATAAAATGTCATGCCGATAAGCAGGGCCCGTTCCTGTACGAGCACGCGCCGGTTAAGACCGAAGGCTGCTCGGCTTGCCACACGCCGCACGGCTCAGCGAATCCGCGGTTGTTGAAATTCAGCGCCGTCGATCAATTGTGCCTGACCTGTCACAGCCTGGCGCACGATGTGGGCGCTGTGGAACCGGCCGGCCCGCAACACAATCAGAACGCGCAGTACGCTAACTGCACGGCGTGCCACGCAAAGATTCACGGGTCGCGCTCAAGCCCTGTGTTCTTCCGTTAATCATTCATAGAGTCAAGCCAAAGGATGGATCATATGAAACGCCATATTTGGAATCTGCTGCGAGTGCTACCCGCTCTTTTGCTGGGGGCCACGGCGACGATTACTTACGGCCAGCCCGCGGTCGCAGCGAACAAGACAGCCGAGACACAGTCAGCGACCGTCAAGAAGTCAGACGACCCGAAAAAGCCGGATGCGAAAAAGGACGCGAAGAAGAAAACCGAAGCCGAGCCTACGTCACAAAGCGTGGGCGAGGATGCCGGCGATTTCACCGCTACCGGCACACTCGAGTTTGGTTACCGCGGAATTCGAGTGGATGGTGACGTCAACAAGTTCAAAAGCGATCTGAACTACAAAGCTGGACCGCGCATCTTCGATTCGAGTTTGCTCTTGAAATCGAAGGACGGCAAAGGCGGTGGATTGTTCGATACGCTGCTGATAACTTCGACTGGGTGGGGCGCCGACCCTACCGGCAGCTTGCGCTTCGACGCCGAGAATCCAAAGTTGTATCGGTTCGAAGGCAGCTATCGCCGGATGAAGTACTATCGCTTCCTGAACAGCTTCGCTAATCCGAACTGGCTGTTCACCGGCTTTCCCGTACCGCCAAACTCGCTCACTGGTTATCACGGCTACAATACGAAAACGCAGCTAGGCGATTTCGAGCTGACGATTCTGCCAAAGAATGAAACCATCCGTTTTACTCTTGGTTATTCGCCGGAACGCTACACCGGACCGTTCTTTACGACCTACCACATCGGCGGCAACGAGTTTCAACCGCTGGTGAACGCGCGTTCGCGTGCTGATGATTACCGTTTTGGAGCAGATGGCCGGCTAGGCCCAATCGATTGGACTTTTCTTCAGGGCTTTCGACGCTTCAAGGATGACAGCTTTGTCGACGCGATTCCTGCTTTTATCAATCCAAATCCGACGAACACTGCGCGTTACACTTCTTTCAATCGCGCAGAACCCACGCGCAGCCACGTCAATTTCACGCGCGCGAGCCTACACACGTTGATCGAGAAGCGACTGGATGTCACCGGTCGCATCATCTACAGCAAAGCAACCTCCAATAACCTATTCGCCGAGAACTTCACCGCCACCAACTTCAATACCAGAATCACCGGACAACTCGCGCCGCCGAACACGCTTACACTTGGCTTCTTTAACATTCAAGGCGACGTCGAAAGACCCAACACGGTCGGCGACATTGGCATTACCCTGCTCGCGACCGACAAACTGAGAATCTCGAACACTTTCAAGGTCGAGGATTTCAAAATCACCGGCGCCGGCCTGTACAACGCGGGCTTTGTCCTGACGCGTCCGCCCGCATCCACTTCGTCGAGTTTCCCAACGGGCTTCGTTTACGACGCATTGACGAAATACCGAAAGTACCTGAACACGATCGAAGGCGATTACCAGTTCAACCGCAACTACTCGATGCATCTCGGCTATCGCTACGGCAGTCGTCGCGAAGAACAGGTCCGCGCCGGCTTCAATTTCGGATCGCTGTTGCCGGCCGCGCTGACGCCGGAAATTGAAGAGGAAACAAACCACACGCACGCGATCCTGGGCGGCTTCCGCATGCGGCCAGTGAAGAACTGGACGCTGTACTTCGACGCTGAACATGGCACCGCCGATAACGTTTTCACGCGCATAGGGAACTACGACTACACGAACATTCGCGCGAAGAGCCGCTTTGCACCGAATCGAAAAGTGAACTTCAACGTCTCAGTGATTACGCGAAATAATGCGAATCCTTCGGAGATCGCGGGCGAGACGCTGACCGATTTTGGCGCGTCGATCAAATCGCGAACCTTCCAAACTTCGATCGATTGGATGGCCACGCCGAAGCTCATCATGAACATCGGCTACAACTACAACTGGGTAAACAGCGACGCCACAATCGATTACTACTATCAGGTGCCGCCGGCCACCAGCGTGTTTCATCACTTCGGACGCGCTCTGTATTACATGCGGAACAACTTCTTCTTCATCGACGCGACGTGGCGGGTGAACCGAAGGGCGACCGTGTACACCTCTTATCGGATTAACCAGGACGCGGGCCAGGGCAACAAACTGTCAGATCCGACGGGCGGCACTACCATTGCCGGCGGCGTCGTGGTTGCGGGTTCGCTGAGAAATCCGGCAGTGCTCGGTGGGACGCTAATCACTTCCTATCCGATGAACTTCCAATCGCCCGAAGCGCGCCTGGCGATTCGGCTGAATCGTCATCTGGATTGGAACCTGGGCTATCAGTATTTCAACTACAACGAGGACGACTTCGTCCTGAAGAGTTTTCCGCCGGGCAGCACGCGGCCGCAAAATTACCACGCGCATCTGCCGTATGTGTCTCTGCGCATTTACATTGGAAGAAAGGAATAGTCGAACGAATAGCGCAGACGCGGAACGAACTCCGGCTCAGGTTTTGATTGCCACGGCTGGAGTTCGTTTTTATCGCGGAACAATCCGATCGTGGAGGTGAGCGATGAAAATTAAACTTGTTGGCTTTACAGTTTTCATTGTGTTCTTCGGTATGGCGATGATTGACGCAATGGCAACTCAGAATTGGGGCAGATCGATTTTTTGGCTTGCAATTGGGGTCGCCTTTCTGTTAGCAGACAACCTGCGGAAGCCCGTTCAAAAGAGTAATAACAGATAAGTTCGATCGTTTTGGAGGATGAGCGAGTGAAGCCTGACATTCGCACCAACCCAAACAGGAATCCTGGCGCGCCTGCTTCACCACCGAGGCGCAGCTTTCTGGATTTCCTGCTCGGCACCAGCGCTCTGGCAACGCTGGGCGCGATCGTCTATCCCATCTTCCGCTTTATGTCGCCGCCTCAGATTGTCGAATCGGCAGAAAACTCAGTGGTGGCGGCGAAGTTGAGCGAAGTTCCGCCTAACTCCGGAAAGATCTTCAAGTTCGGCAACAAGCCCGGCATCCTGGTGCACACCGCGGCCGGAGAGTTCAAAGCATTCTCAGCCGTGTGCACACATCTGGAATGCATCGTCCAATATCGCGACGATACCAAACAGATTTGGTGCGCCTGTCATAACGGCCAATACAACTTGAGCGGCAAGAACGTCGGCGGCCCGCCGCCCCGACCGTTGGAAGAGTACAAGGTGAACACGCGCGGCGATGATGTGGTAGTGACGCGCGCATAGGAGACCGATTATCTGACATTTTTCATTTGACATTTGTCATTTTCCATTTAGTTGCGGGAGCTGCTGCGGACCTTCAAGGACAGTCTTTTGGCAGACGGACAATCCGAAAGAGCCGCGCTCGGCCCACGTCAAATGGCCAAATGAAAGATGTCCAATGAAAAATGTCAAATAGTTCTTTAGGTCGATGAAGATAGGCGATCCAAAACTTTGGCTGGACGAGCGTCTGTCGATCAGTTCGCTCGCCAAGCTCGCCGACAAGAAAGAAGTCCCGGTTCACCGCCATTCGATCTGGTACTACTTTGGCGGCATGACTCTGTTTCTGTTTGTCGTTCAGGTCGTCACCGGAATTCTGCTGCTGCTTTATTACCGCCCCAGCGCCGAAAACGCTTTCGAAAGCGTCCAGTTCATCATCACCGAAGTTAAGTTCGGCTGGCTGATTAGATCGATTCACAGTTGGTCCGCGAACCTGATGATCGCGACACTGTTCATTCACATGTTCAGCGTTTTTTTTCTGCGCGCGTATCACAAGCCGCGTGAAATTACCTGGGTCAGCGGTGCCTTCCTGCTGTTTATCGTGATCTGTTTTGGCTTCAGCGGGTATCTGCTGCCCTGGAACAAACTGGCGTTCTTTGCGACGAAGGTGGGAACCGAAATCGCCGGCGTTGTTCCCATCGTTGGGCGTCCGGTATTGCGTTTTCTGCGTGGCGGCGACGACGTAACCGGCGCGACCTTAACGCGTTTCTTTGGCTTTCATGTCGCGGTGTTGCCGGCGACGGCGACAGTGTTTCTCGGCATACATGTAGCGCTGGTTCAGCTTCATGGCATGCACGTGCCAAAAAAATTTGAACACAACTATCGCAGGATGAAGTTCTTTCCCAACTTCATTATGCGTGACCTGATCGGCTGGATTCTGGCGATTGGCGTGCTGGCGGCGCTGGCAGCGATCTTCCCTTGGGAACTCGGCGAGAAGGCCGATCCCTTCGCGCCGGCGCCGGCGGGCATTAAGCCCGAGTGGTACTTCCTTTTCATGTTTCAGACGCTGAAGTGGCTGCCCGCGAAGATTCTCGGAATGGATGGCGAGGTCATCGGGATTATGGCGTTCAATATTATCGCGGCGCTTTTGTTCGTCGTGCCTTTCATTGATCGCGATCCCGAAAATCGACGGCGACATTTCATATTCAATGTGATCGGCGTGATAGCGCTGCTCTATATCGTGGTGATGACGATTGTTGGTTACGTCGCGAAATGATTTGAAGTGCACCGGCAGAGTCTCGATTTATCGGGACGGCGACGGCGCTTTGGATAACGAAATGAAACTTCAAGGCTTGGCTCAATCTCACGATCGATCCAAACGACCGCCGCCGCCGCACTCTCTGTGCCTCTGTGGTTCTTTGTGTCTCTGTGGTGAAATCTCGTGCGAAAATGTTCACCACAGAGACACCGAGATCGCACAGAGACACAGAGGCGCCCTCATAAATCTCGCTCTGGCAATCGTATTTATCTTGATTGCGTTCACCATCACCTCCGCTCAAAAGAAAAGTTCCTGCATCGAGTGTCACGTCAAACTCGACGACCCGCGACTGAGCGCGCCGGCAAAACTCTTCGACAACGACATACACAAATCGCGTGGCTTGTCTTGCAACGATTGTCATGGCGGCGATCCGAACGCGGATACGAAGGAAGCTGCAAAGGATCCGAGTAAGGGTTATTTGGGAAAACCAAAGACGCTCGACATTCCGGCATACTGCGGGAAGTGCCATAGCGACGCGAACTTGATGAAGCGATTCAATCCTTCGCTTCGGGTCGATCAGGAGCGCGAGTACTACACCAGTGTCCACGGCCGCTTGCTGAAAGAAAAAAGCGAGACACGCGTCGCGACCTGCATCAGTTGTCACAGCGTTCACGGCATTCGTTCGCCCAGCGACTCGCTCTCGTCTGTTTACGCAAGCAACGTTGCGACGACTTGCGCGAAGTGCCATGCGAGCGCTGAGTACATGAAGCCTTTTGGCATTCCTTCGGATCAGTTCGACAAGTACAGAACGAGCGTGCACGCGAAAGCCCTCTACGACAAGCAGGACCTTTCGGCACCGACGTGCAATGATTGCCACGGCAACCACGGCGCGACACCGCCGGGCATCGCGTCAGTCGCGAATGTCTGCGGCCAGTGCCACGCGCGGCAAGCGGAGCTGTTCCAGACCAGTCCGCACAAGAAGGCTTTCGACGAAAAACAGCTCGGCGAATGCATAACCTGTCACAGCAATCACGCGATTCCAAAACCCGGCGATGCGATGATTGGAACACAGCAAGGCGCGCTTTGTATCAATTGCCACACAAACGGCGACAAGGGTTTTGTCGCGGCCGGAATGATGCGTTCGCGCATCGACGAGTTAATCGCCAGCATCGATAAGTCGCAGGCGATCCTGACGTTGGCTGAACGCAAAGGCATGGAAGTGAGCAAGCCGAAAGTCGAATTAAAGGGAGCCACCGATGCGTTGACACACGCCCGCGTCCTCATCCATTCCTCGAACACCGCGGAAGTTGAAAAGGTAATCGGCCCAGGAATTGACGTCGCGAACAAGGGTTACCAGGCGGGCCTCGGCGCGCTGGCTGAATTGAGTTTCCGCAGAAAAGGCCTCGCCGTATCGCTCGTGTTCATTCTATTTTTGGCTGGGCTTGTCTATCTAAAGATTCGGCAGATCGAAGCTCGACAACACATTAGCTAACGAAAATGGGGCAGGAACGTTCTCACAGTCTGGCGATCGGCGGGCGAGTCCTTTTCTTAACTCTTATTTGCGCAGTCGCATTCGGCGTTTTCTCAACTGCCACGGCGATTGCCTCGCCGGTTGGGCCACAACGTCGTCCGCGACCGCGCGCGCAAAAACCAAAGACTCCGCCGAAACCGAAGATCGATTACAGGAAGTTCTCGCACACGACTCACGTGGTCACGCAAAAGCTCGCCTGCAACTCATGTCATAAAGTTCCATCGAAGAATTGGAATGTGGTGCGTAAAGGCGATGCGGCTTTTCAAGACGCCACTGATTTTCCTGAACATTCTTCCTGTCTGACTTGCCATCGTGAACAGTTTTTTGCGCGCGAGCGACCGGCACCGGCCATTTGCTCAAACTGTCATATCGCGGTGACGCCGAAGGACACCGCGCGCTGGCTATTTCCAAGTCTGGGAGATCTGACTGATCCGAAATTGAAGCGCCGGGACTTCGTTTCGGAATTTGGCGTCGGCTTTCCGCACGACAAGCACATCGATGTAGTTAGCTGGAACGCGCCGGACAATCGCGACCGCGCATTGTTCGTCAGTGCGCTGTTTCAGGAAAAGAAGCCTGCGCCGCCCGCAAGCTGCCCTGTTTGCCATCAGACGTATCAGCCGCAAGGGAACTCGAGCGAGGAGTACGTGACGAAACCGCCGAAGGATATCGGCGATAATTTCTGGCTGAAAAAGGGAACATTCAAGACGATTCCGAACAGTCACACGATCTGCTTCACCTGTCACAACGCGGATTCCGGAATTGCTCCGGAGCCGAAGGATTGCAACGTCTGTCACAAACTGACGCCGCCAATGCCCACAAAAACGGATTTCGATCCGGCGGTCGCAGCAAACATGGGTGCGGACAAATTCATGCTCGCGCGTTGGAGCCGCCGAACTTCATCAGGCGCGTTTCGGCACGAAGGCGGCGAGCATCCGGATTTGAGTTGCTTGAACTGTCACAAAGTCGACAACGCGGCTTTCAGCACTGTCGATCCAAAGACGATGAAGGTGCCGGCGCGGTCATGTGGCGGCGCGGACGGATGTCACATCACGACAACCACAGACGAGAGCGGCATTCTGAATTTCGAAATTGATTCGAAGAAGAAAGATTCGAATTTCGTTTGCACGAAGTGTCACGTGACTTTCGGCAGAGATGCGATTCCGGAAAATCATCCGCAGGCGATTCCGACACCGAAACCGAAGAAGAGTTGATGCTGCGATTAGAGCAAAGCTATGTGCGTGGTAAACGAGTGTGGTTGAGCTCCGTAGGAGCTGAGATGTTTATAGAAACCAAGTACAGGAAGAAGTTGAAGCTCTGTAGGAGCGGAATGTTTTCACGTTTCTGGACTGCAAGCCGTGTGAACATGCCGCTCCTACGGAGCTCCGGACGGTTTTTACAATCAGGGTTCTATAAATATTTCGTCCCTACGGGACTGGTAACTCTTGCCCTGATTGTCCTCGTAACTTCGATCTCCAACTCGCGAGCCTCTGAATCGAACGCGGGCCAATCTGCTCAGGGCCAAATGCAGTTCCCCGAAGGACTCGACTATTCAAAGTTTCAGCACAACAGCCGCAACCATTCGCGTCTGCCATGCCTGCTTTGTCACCGTCGCGATTCGAATGCGCCAGTGCCGAGGCGGCCGGGCGCGTCGCAGCATCTGCCGTGCGCCGGTTGTCACGCGCAGCAGTTTTCCAATGCTGACAGTCCCATCTGCACAATTTGCCATACCGACACCAAATCGGGCGCGTTGAAGCCGTTTCCGCGTCTGCGCAGCTTTCGTATGAAGTTCGATCACGCTCGGCATGTCAACATGGGTAGCGTCAGTTGCGCGACTTGTCATCGTCCGTCGCGGGGTGGCATGGCGATGTCTATTCCGGCGAGCTTCAATGCGCACACGACCTGTTATCGCTGTCACACGCCGCGCGCGCAATCGGGCGGACGAGACATTTCTTCGTGCGGCACCTGTCATCAATTGGGCGGCTACTCGCGCACGCCTGAAATGATGCCGGCGTTTCGCGTGAGTTTTAGCCACGCCAAACATGAGAAAGTCAATTGCAACGAATGTCATCAGGTTCGTGCTGGTCAGCCGCAACGACGACAGGTGACAACTCCCGAACCTTTGAATCATCATGCGACTGGCCGGGCCCAAAGTTGCATAAGTTGTCACGACGGGAAGCACGCCTTTGGCGGCGACGACTTCACCGTTTGTAAGCGGTGCCACACGGGACCGACGTGGCGTTTTTGATGTGACGCAAGTTGTTAACTTGCGCGCAAAATAATAATTTGCGCTACCCGGAGATAATCATGAAAGTCATAACGATCTTTGCATTTCTTCTCTTCTCCCTGGCTCTTGTTTCCATCAGATCGATTCCGCCGTCAGCTTCGGCACAAGACGTTAAAAAACCATCCGAAACAATCGTCCTCGCGAAGGAGGCGAAGCTGGGTCCAGTTGCTTTCAATCACCTGAAGCACATTACCGAGAAGCGCAATCCCGACGGGACAAAGCAGCTCGAGTGTGTTGACTGCCACCACACCGCGCAGCCGGCTGCCGAAGCCGTAAAGCATCCGCCGCACAAGACTGTTTGGCCGGCAGACCGCACGACAACGTTAACGGTTGAACTACTTGAGAAGGACGCCACGCTCGTCGTAAATGTCTGCACAGATTGTCATGCGCGCGCTGATCAAAAACCGAAGCTGCTTCCGGAGATTCCTTCGCTGAAATTTGAAGGCTCGGCCGAACCGACCTTGCTGACAAATCAGCAGGCGTTTCACCGCAATTGTGGCGGTTGTCACGACGAAGTGATGAAGGCGCGGCCGACGCTCGATCCGGCGCCGCCGACCTCGAAGAAGTGCACGCAATGTCATAAGAAAGCCGCGGCCTGACGACCAGTTCGGACAACGAGCTGTGGAAGTTTCCCGCGAACGGCAGTGAAAAAGTTCGCAGTCCCTTGGTCTGTTTGCTGCGAAAACCCCATGAATTAGCCCCGGCACAGGCATTGCCGAAGTAAGCTGCTAGCCGAAAGGCTGAGACGTTACTTATTTGGAGGCAATGATGATTGGTCGGCTAACTAAACTGATGTTCTTGGCGGCGGCGGTGATCGTCGCAGCAGCTTTCCTGATCGTTTCGACGCCCGCGCGCGCGACTGACGACGCGACGGCAACGCTCTACAACGCGAAGTGCAAGATGTGCCACGGCGCAACGGCCGAAAAGAAGATGGACAAAACGAAAGCTGATGACGTCCTGATTCAAACCGTCCTCGACGGGAAGACGATGGAGAAGCCGCCCAATATGCCGGCTTTCAAAGAAAAAGGAATTACGCCGGATCAGGCAAAGGCTCTGGTCGGCTACATGAAGTCTCTCCAGTAACGAACGCAAGACGATTGGTCTTTCGGCAGTAGCTCGCTCGAGCGATCGGGCGAGCTATGCTTTTCTAAACCGAAGACTTTGAGTTTGCGCGCACTGCGAAGTAAAACGTGTGATGCCAGTCACCGCGCGCGTGCAAGCTAAACAGTATGCTTTCATAGGGCCATGCTCCAGAAAAGAGTGACGCGATGCTACGGCATGCTGCTCTCACAATCGTTCTCGGTGGTCTAACCCTTTCGCTGGTTCTTCTCTCGGCGGCTGCGCAATCGAATCAGAATCCTTCTGCGACACCGGTCCGGCCGAATGAGGGCGCGGTAATCGGCGGACCCAACGCGCAAGCGTCGCCCGCACCTTCGCCTACGCTTCAATGCCAAAATTGCCACGGCCCGGGCAGAGAGCTGCCTTACCTGGCCGGTTCGCAATTTCACACCGCGCAGCACACTGGTTACAGCCACAGCTTTCACGCACAAGCCCTGCAAAACGGCGCAAAGGCGGCGAGCTGTCTTGATTGCCACGCGCGCAATCACGACATGACGACGATTCTGCCGGCGAGCGATCCGGCCTCACCGATCAATCGAGCCAACATCGCGGCGACATGCGGACGTTGTCATGGCGATCAATCGGTGATGCAGGGCAGCGGCATCAGCAACCAGGTTTTTCTGTCTTATCGCGAGAGCGTGCACGCGAAAGCGATGGCGCGCGGGAACGCAAGCGCCGCCGTTTGCACCGACTGCCATACAGCCCACGACATTCTGCCGGCCTCTAACTCACAGTCTTCGATCGCGAAAGTGAACATCCCCGCGACCTGCGGCAAGTGTCACAGCGGCGAAGCGAACGAGTTCATGCAGAGCGTGCATGGCCAGGCGGTCGCGCGCGGAGTTTCGCGCGCGCCTGTTTGCACTGACTGTCACGGCATTCACAACATTACTCAACCCTTCGACGGCAACAAGAACGTAGCTTCTGTGGCTGTTGCCACCGAGAGCTGCGCGAAGTGCCACGAAGGCGTGACGCTGACGCAGGAGTTCGGTGTCGCGAGCGGACGGGTCGCGAGCTACAAAGACAGCTATCACGGGTTGGCGTCGCAGCTCGGGTCGAAAGTCGTCGCGAACTGTGCCAGTTGTCACGGCGTCCACAACATCCTTCCTTCGTCTGACTCGCGTTCGATGATCAATCCCGCGCATTTGCAACAGACTTGCGGGCAGTGTCATGTTGGCGCCAGCGCGAACTTCACAAAGGGAAAGATTCACCTGACTTCGGAACTTGTTTCCAACGTCGCGGTGCATGACGAAGCCGCGCGTGGCACGCGCATCGTGCGTTGGATTTATCTGCCGCTGATTTTCCTGACGATTGGCGGCATGGCCCTGCATAACTTGCTCGTGTGGCGACGCAAGGTCGCGGCGCGGCGAAAGCAAAAGCGCACGATCGTGCGACTCACCACAAATCAAAGACTTCAGCACTGGCTGCTGCTCACGAGCTTTATCATGCTGGTGCTGAGCGGCTTCGCCTTGCAGTATCCCGATTCGATGCTCGCCTGGCTGCTCGGTTCAAACGAATATCTGCGGAGAATCATTCACCGCGTCGCCGCCATTGTGATGTTAATGGTCGGCGTTTATCACCTTGGCTATTTGGCGCTTTCAAACGACGGGAGGCGCTGGGTAAGAGACATGCTTCCGCGATTGAAAGACGTGAAGGACCTGTTTGGAAACTTTGCTTATTACCTCGGCGTTTCGCGTATCAAGCCGAAGATTGCGCGCTTTGGTTATGCGGAAAAAGCTGAATATTGGGCCGTCATTTGGGGCACTTTCATCATGGGGCTGACGGGCCTGATGATTTGGTTCAAGATCGGCGTCTTCGGATTTCTCGCGCGCTGGTGGATCGATATTGCTCTGTCGATTCACTTCTATGAAGCGGTACTCGCAACTCTTGCGATTATCGTCTGGCACTTTTATCACGTCATCTTTGATCCCGACGTTTACCCAGTGAATTTCGCATTTATCGACGGTCGAGTTTCTGACGAGCTTTACAAAGAAGAGCACGAATTGGATTATGATGCTTTGCGCGCCCGCGAAACCCACGCCGACGCTCCGGCGGATGTACAGCCGTTAGCGACAGATAAAGATTCGAATCCGCAAATCGCGAACGAACATGGGTGATCAGCCGCCAGTTAAAAGACCCAGCCTCTTTCGCAATTACATCAGTTTGTTTGGCGCCGCGATCGCCGTCGCCGCGATCGCCAGCGGCATTCTGCTGTTTCTGATGGAGATCACCTCATCGGGTGAAAATCCATATCTCGGAATTCTCACTTACATCGTTTTTCCGACGGCGTTAATGTTTGGCTTGGGGATCGTCCTGCTCGGCATCGTGCTGGAACATCGGCGTCGTCGTAAGGCAGCGCCCGATGAAGTGCTTGCTTATCCGCGACTGGATTTGAATGATCGACGCGCGCGGCGCGCGTTCTTTACTTTTCTGTTGCTGACTTTTCTGTTCGTTTCCGCAAGCGCGTTCGGCAGTTACAAAGCTTACGAATACAGCGACTCAGTCGCATTCTGCGGCAAGACATGTCATCAGGTGATGGGCCCGGAACTGACGGCGTACCAGGCGGGCGCGCACGCGCGTGTCCGGTGCGTCGATTGTCACGTTGGCCCAGGCGCCGAGTGGTACGTCCGATCGAAACTATCCGGCGCGTACCAACTGTACGCGGTCACTTTCAAAAAATATCCGAAGCCGATCACGACGCCGGTTCACAACCTGCGCCCGGCGCCGGAAACCTGCGAGCAATGTCACTGGCCTGAAAAATTTTTCGGGGCACAGCTAAAAGTCTTCACGCATTATGGCTACGACGAGCAGAACACCGTGCGTCAACGCCGCATGCTGATCGAAGTCGGCGGCGGCAGCCCAACGACTGGCCTGGTCAAGGGCATTCACTGGCACATGAATATTGCCAACGAGGTCGATTACATTTCCACCGACGAACACCGGCAGGTTATCCCATGGGTGCGAATTAAGGATCGCGAAGGCAACGTCACCGAGTACTACGATCGCAATCACCCGCTGACGCCCGATCAAATCGCTTCCTCGAACAAACGCCGCATGGATTGCGTCGATTGTCACAATCGTCCCGCACACGTCTATCTGCCGCCCGATGTCGCAGTCGATCAGGCTTTCGTCGCAGGGCGCCTCGATCCTTTGCTCCCGTTTTTGAAAAAACAGGCTGTGGAAGTTTTGAGCAAGCCTTACAACACTTCGAGTGAAGCTCTATTGACGATCGAAAGAAGTTTGAATGATTTCTATCGCACGAACTACGCGGACGTGTACACGCAAAAGCAATCGACGATAAAAGCTGCCGTCTCCGAAATTCAGCGCATCTTTCAAACCTACTTCTTCCCGGAAATGAAAACCGATTGGCAGACGCATCCGAACAACATCGGGCATCTTTATTTTGCCGGCTGCTTCCGTTGTCATGACGGCGAACACGTAAGCCGTGACGGCAAGGTCATCACCAACAACTGCAACGTCTGCCACACCCAAATCTACGACTCAGCGAATCCAGCGGCGTCGGTGAAGATGGGGCCGTTCATCCATCCGGTTGATCTCGGCTCGCTCGCCGATCGCAAGTGCGACTTCTGTCACAAGCCGAACAAGCCATTTCGGCATCCGGTGAACCTCGGCGACATTTCGATGTTCCAGTGCGTCGAATGTCATCGCAAGAACGGCGAGACGCCGGCCTCGCGTCATCCGTAAGAATCCGCAGCCCGCGGCAAAAAC
>DASXTE010000088.1:0-16904 GCA_036505595.1 Pyrinomonadaceae bacterium | reverse complement strand
TTGGTAGCGGGGGGCGGGATCGAACCGCCGACCTTGGGGTTATGAATCCCACGCTCTAACCATCTGAGCTACCCCGCCAAACGAAGACTCAGTTTAAGGTTTCAGGTTTCAAGTCTCAAGTTCTCCGCCGAACTTGAAACTTGGAACCTGAGACTTGAAACTTCAGCTGGGTCTCCCCAGCTCCATCGCTTTCAAAAGCTGATCGACCAGCTCGATTTCTTCGTCGCCGGGTTCCAGTTCTTTGTATTTGTGCAGCGCCTGGCGCGCGCCCACAACGTTCGCCAAACGGTGATAGACGAGCGCCAGATTGTAGTAAACCAACGAAAAGTTGGGCTCGATTTGCGTGGCCGCTTCGTAGTGCAACCGCGCCAGGGGAAAGTCGCCGGCGTCGTAATACAGGTTCGCAAGGTTGTAATGCGCTTCGACGTGCCGGGGATCATGCTTCAATGACTGCGTGAAGTTGTCTAACGCGCCAACCATGTTGCCGCGATCCAGCTCGATAATGCCGAGATTGCAGTAAGCTTCGGCGATGTTGTCGCCCGCCGTGATCGCTTCACGGTAAAAGTCGATGGCCTGCACGTCACCTTGTTCGTGTCGCAGCAAAGCTTCCTCAAACGGCGTCAGCAACCGCGCCACTTGCACTTGCCCTACTTCCGCGCGAAACAAACTCAGTTGACCCTGAAGCTCGGCTTCGATCTGTTTGATTGTCAGTCCTTGCGAGCGCATGTCGCGCACGCGGCGGAACAGCGTCAGCGCCTGGAAGTCGTATGTGATCTCTTCGCCATTCGGCGCGGGCGCGGCGCTAATGATTCCGGTTTCAGTCCAGCGGCGAATGGTGCGCTCGCTCAAACCAAACATCTGTTTGATTTCGCGGATCGAGTAACTTGATTTGACGCGTTGGTAATCCGCCTTGGCGGGGACGGGTTGAGGAAATGAGAGGACCTTGCGACTCTTGTCGGCCATTTACACGCGTAGCCTACACGAAAACCGCAAAGTTTGGGAGAGATTTTGAAGAAAAAACAAAGGCTGCTGGCCTTCTACTCACTGCCCACTGCTCACTGCTCGCTGCTTATTGTCATAGCTCGCAACCCGCAGAGAAATCCAACAAAGCCGATTACAAAACGTCCCCACGTTAAGTTGACCCACCAACGCGCTTTTGAAGCAACTTCGGCCGGACTCATATTCAAGTTGCGGCTGTTGAAGATTGTGTCGATGGCCGGAACGAAATAAAGGATGGCCGCCAGGTGAAGTGCGATGAAGATTGCCGTAGACATTATCAGCCAGCGCCGATGTTCTCTGCGGGTCTTGAAGCTGGCGATTAGCGTCGCGACGGAAACCAGCAGGTGGGCCGGCGTGACGAAAATCCAGAACCGCAGACCCGAATTAGGCGTGTACTGCGGATTGGTAACTCGCTGTGACGCAAAGTACCAAACCGACTCCGGCGGCGAGTTGGCCCAGAGCGGCACCACTACCCGCATCTCGTACAGGCCACCGCCAATCACGATCGCCGCCAGAACTATGAATAACCACAATAAGATCTGTTCGACTGGATGCCTCTTCGCCATCAGCTCCTCCTGGAGATTCGTGGCACAATTCTAAAAGCATCCGCGAGAAATACAAGAACTTAGTTAGCGCGGGCCTGTGCATAACAAACGAGCGGCCCTATGAGGGCCGCTCGCCAGATTCGCCGAAATCGCAAATGCGATCAGTACTTGGGCTTGGTCTTTGTCGGTTGTTTGGGTGTTGCCTTTGCTGGCGGCGCGACCTTCAATTGATTGACGACGGATTTCACACCGTCGGTCTCTTTCGCGATTTTATCGGCGGCCGCCTTCTCTTCCGCCGTATCAACCGTGCCGCGCAAGGTCACGACGTTTTTCACAACGTCCACATTGATCTTTCTTTCCGGCGTCGTCGAGTTGGCAATCAGCTTGGCGACGATCTTCGTGTGAATCCAGGCATCGTCAAGCGTATCGCCAATTGTTTCCTTGCTTGATTTCGCCCGCTCGCGTTCCTCCTGCGCCTCCTTTTCAGTGTAGTTGCCGCGCGTCTTTTCCGGCGACGCCGTGGCAGTGGCCGCAGGGGTGGCCAGGTTTGCGTTCGTGTTCGCGTTGGCGTTTGAATTAGTGTTCGTGTTTTCGCAAGCGCCGAGACCCAGCGCAGCAAGCATGATCACCGTGGCAATCGCCAGTAGTCTAACCTTCATCTTTCACCCCTTTCATAAATGCCGAAAAATTAATTACGAAGAAAAAAGCGCCAGCGGCTATTAACCGCTGGCGATCTTCTCGCCGATATCTTCGACTGCTTCGCCGAAGACTCGGCGAGCCTGACTCACTCGCTCTTGAACACGTCCATCGCGGCGCTCGCGCTTGCCTTCGTCATGCATTTCGCGATCGCCGGTTGCCTTACCAAGTTTTTCTTTAACTGTGCCTTTGACTTGTTTAGCTTTGCCCTTCAGCTTGCCTTCGTAACGCATTTTTTCCACCTCCAAGTCAATCAGCGCTCCGTCGAATTCAGCGTCAGACAACCGCCCGTCGCCCGGTAATCAACTGAAGAAGTAAAACGACCAAAGCCACCAGCAAGATCAGGTGGATCAAGTTGCCGGCCACGCCCGAGGCAAATCCGAGCAGCCACAGGACCAACAACACCAACAAGATTGTCCAAAGCATAGCTTCTTAAACCGTCCTTTCTTGAAAAGGTCAAGATTCCCCGCATGGCGACGGACGGCAAAGACCATGCCAACTCTGTTCCTGTGTTTACCGCAATGAAGTTCGTATGTTTTGAACCAAAAGAGAACGATAGAATGCATCGGATCAAAGCAGAGGACAGAGGTGAGAGACTTGAGAGTTGGGGGAGAGTTGAGCCTTGAACTAGCCGCTAGTCTTTAACCTCCAGCCTCGGTTTTATTTCACCATCGTGCCGGTGCGACGCCAACGGGTGTTGCTGAAAAAGTCAATCGGACTGGCGAAGGGTTGGGTCTCGTCGTAGGACCAGTAGACAAACATTGCGCGGCCGATGATTAGATCGCGCGGCACATAACCCCAGGCGCGGCTGTCCAGACTATTATCGCGATCGTCGCCCATCGCGAAATACGAATTAGCCGGGACCTTCGCCGGTTTGCCGTTCACCGCAAAATTAAAATCTGAACTCACGCGAGCGCGCTGGTTCTTGCGAGCGGCTTCGACCGTCCGGTCAAAATAATAGACGTCGTAAAGTTCATTACCCTGGCGTGGCTCTTCTTCAACGATTCGCAATGGCGCTTTCGGGTTGGTATCAGCGAAGTCGCCGTCGACGACCACGATGTGTTCCGGCAACGGATTGCCATTGACGTAAACCTTCAGCCCTCGTACTTCGACTTCATCGCCCGGAAGACCGATGACGCGCTTAACGTAATTCACTTTGAAAGGGATGTTGTCTTCGTCTTTGTCACGCGCTGGATTGAATGGGTTGCCGGGATACTTGAAGACGATGATATCGCCGCGGCGAATTTCGCGCTGCGGCAAGAGCGGAAACCGAGGACCGGGAGCGAAAATGAATTTGTTGACGAGCAGATGATCGCCGACGGTGATCGTGTTCTGCATTGAGCCGGTCGGGACTTTGACGGCCTGTACGATGAACGTCATGCCGAACAGCGCCATGATCACGGTCACCACCGCCGATTCGAAATACTCGCGGAACCAGGTCTTCGACGGCCCGAGTTTCTCTTCCTCTTCCGCGCGGGCTTCGCGGCCGTTGGGACTGACGTCGCGAGCCGTGAGGTTTTCCGGCTTCGCTTTAGTTTTTCGTTCTGTGGTGACCGCGGATTCGCTCATCTGAAAACATCGTAGAGGTTCGTGGTTCAGAGTTCAACCTTCAGGTTGCTGCTAGTGTAAGACGATGCAAGCTGAAGCTTGAACTCTGAACGCTATTTCGACTCCATTTGCTCCAGCGCAACTTGCGCGGCGGCTGCTTCGGCGGCTTTGATGGTGCGGCCCTCGCCGCGCGCCGTGCCGCCATTCCACTTCAACTCGACATGAAATGTGCGATGGTGCGGCGGACCGAGAGTCTCGATTACCGTGTATTGCGGCGCGGGTTCGTGATTCGCCTGCAAACGCTCCTGAAACATCGTCTTTGGATCAGCCGCCGCGGCTGCCACTGGATCGGCGCGGCGCAGGTCCTCGCCCAGTGTACGTTCGACAAAATTCGTCGCGGCGGGCAAACCACCGTCCACGAAAATTGCGCCGATTACTGCTTCGAAGACGTCAGAGAGCAACGCCGCCTTGCGCCGTCCGCCGCTTTTTTCTTCGCCGCGGCCAAATCGAACAAAATCGCCCAGGCCAAGTTGCGTCGAAGCCTTGGCCAACGTCGGCGCGCTCACCAGCCGATGCTTCATCCGCGACAGCTCGCCTTCGGTCGCTCGCGGATACGCGCGAAACAGGTAATCAGCAACCAGGAGTCCCAGCACTGAATCGCCAAGAAACTCGAGCGCTTCGTTGTGCAGCCGTCGCGCGTGCGCTCCGGCTCGCGGCGAGACCTGTTCGTGCGCCCAAGAGCGGTGCGTCATCGCTTGGGCCAACAAATCGCGATCACGAAATTGGTAACCGATGATGGCTTCAAGGTGTTCGAGGTTTTTCAAGCAGCAGCGATTCTAGCAAAACGCCGAACGCATCGTCGAAATGGACGGTGCGCTCGGCGTGATCAATCCGGAGCTTTCAACTTCAGTTTAGCGACCGCGATGGTTCGCGCGGCGTTGTCGCGGCTTCGGCGTCGGACTAGCCGTCGGTTTAGCCGGCGTGGTCGTTCCCGACGTCGCCGGCTTGCTCGAACTAGTCGTCGGCGTGCCAGTAGTTGACGGCTTCGCCGTATTCGAGGTAGAGCTTGCGCCGTTACCGGGCGCCGAACCAGTCGGCGCACTGCCTGTCGGTGTGGCACTCGTACCTCCCGGCGTCGGGCTGGGCGTCGGCGGCGTCGGCAACTCAGTTATCGGCTTGGGCGCATCCGGTAGCGGCTTTGCCAGAACTCCGGTGACTAAATCATTGAGGCCAGTGTCAGAGTGGTTTCGGTCTTTGTAAACGTCAGTCAATCTGGCCAGCAGCGCAGGCTTGTTTGCCGCATCCGCCAGCGCAGTGGCGCGAGCGAGCGCATCGATCTGTGCATCCATCGCCTGGTTAAGATTCGCCAGCACGAGCTTGCTCTCAGTCGTTTCCGGCTTCCCAACGTAAGCCTTGTAGTCCTCGGTGAGTTTAGCAACCTGTTCGGCGTAGGCCGCCGCCAATTCGTTATAAATGCGCGGATCCTTCTTCAGAGGACCCTCGTACTTTGCGGCTTTGACGAAATAAGGAATCGCGTCGGTTGGCGAAGACTTTGCAGTCAGTTTAGCAATAACGTAATTCATGGACGCCAGGGCCTGGTCTTTGGTTGGGTAGGCCGGAGCGAATGGCTTGCCGCCTTCAATTAATTCAATTGCCTTTTTCGCGGCCTGCAAAGCATCAGCCGACACGTTAGCGTCGTTAATACCCGCATTCGCCATGAAAATGTAGACGATGGTGTTATCCGGTTTGTTAACCGTGAGCTGTTTTCCAAGCCGTACTTGTTCAGCGTAGTTGTTGCTCTTCACTGCCGCTTCGAAGTCCGCTGCGAGTTTCTTGTTGCCAACGAGATCCTCATAGTCTTTCTTAAACTTTTTCAGTGCATTAGCATAAGGGTTGTCAGCGGGTTCATTCGGGCAAACTGTCAAATATTCAACAGCCGCCTTGTAAGCTACTTCCTGATCCGTTTTTACGTTCTCGTACCACTTCGAGTAAGTAGCCGTCTTGAAATCGTCAGTGCATTCCTGCGTTTGCGCCCATGCGGCGACCGCGGACAGAGTGATTACCGCGGTGAGGGCAATTGCTCGATTGATCCATCTCATTGTTGTTAACTAAAGCCTCCGATCGAATCCTTTTTAATTCTGTTCTAAACCTCTCGATACCAGCCGAGCAAGCGTCCGTCCTAAGATGCACTTGCCGACCTGCTCGTTGTAACCGAAGAGCAACTGCGGTGCCACGCAGCGCGAAGAATCAGGGAAGAAAGTCAGTAAAACGAGGGGCAATAATCCTGCAATATGAGAGCGCCTGTCAAGCCAGAATTTACCGGGACGATAGTTCGGAAATATCTCATGAAAATGCCGAACTCTCGCAAAATACCAGAGTTCGGCATTGGTTTCGTGTTCGATGGCTTAAGGCTTATGGCTCCGGTTGCGGCTGCGGCTGAATACGACGCGTGCGGCCATCGGGAGCTTCCTTCTGGTTCGTTTTGGCCGGAGCACCCGCTTTGGGTTTGTTATCAACCGGCATGGTCGTCGCCTTTACCTTCAGGTCAAGACCTGTGGTTGGCGTCGCAGCGTTCGGAGCGCTGCCGTTTGTGTTGGCGTTGGCATCGCCAGCGTCGGCGTTCTCCTCAGCTTCGGTTGCAGCCTTGGTTTCGGCAGCCTCTTCGTCCAGCGCCGCGGCCTTCTTGCTCGGGTTTGCCGGTCCATCATCCGGGCCTTCAGCAATCTGGAAATCGATCTGCGTGCCGAAGCGCGGACTGAGCGCGCGGTAGATGTTTCCGGCGATTGCCGCCGGCAGGTGGTTGTGAGCATCCGTCCCACGTGTGATCACCACAACCGCAAGTTTCGGATTCACCACCGGCGCATACGAAGTGAACAGGCCGAGCCAGGCGCCCTGGCCGATGCACGTGCCCGTCTTTCCGGCCACCGTCTGCTCCGGTCGATAAGCTTTTCGGCCCGAACCGTAGTTCACGGCGCCAATCATTCCGGGCAGCATGCGCTTCCAGGTATCGCCTTCGACGTTTACCTTGCGGCGAACTTCGGTCTTGAACAGCGTGTTCTCGGTCACGGTCTGGGGCAAATGCGGCACCAGCAACTTTCCACCGTTGGATATTGCGGAGACGAGTGTCGCCAATTGAATTGCCGTCACTTCGAAATCGTCACCGTGCGAGCCCATCCGGTTGAGCGCGAAACCTGATTTGAACAAAGGCAGCCGGCCGGAATACTCGTTGACATAGTTTATGCCGGTCTTCTCTCCCAACCCCAGTTCCCGTGCGTAAGAGATCATCTTCTCAAACCCGACCTGTCCACTGACTTGCTGGAAATAGGTGTTGTTCGAATAAGCCAGCGCATCCGTCAGATCGATTCGGTAGCGACCGCCGTCGCTGACGGTCTCGATCGGCTGGATAACTTTTTCGCTGATGCCCGCGACGCCGGTTACGAGCTTAATCGTCGAGCAAGGCTTGAAACCGCGACGCAGCGCCCAGTCCTGATTCACGACCGTGTAGACGCGGCCGGTCTTCGGATCCATTACGACGACAGTGCCGGCGTGATGGCCCAGCGCTTCGACGGCGGCGCGGCGAACTTCGAGATCTTCTCCGACAGTGTTGTCCTTTGCGATGTCGGCCTGAACTTCATTGCGCAAACCTTCGTCGATCGCGCGTTGCCGAGCGATCGCAGCCTGGCGTGCGGCTTCAGCGCGCCGGCGTGCTTCTTCCAGAGCGCGACGGTGGGTTGATTGAAAGCGGCGCATCTCTGCGGCCAGCTCTCGTTTCGTCAGTTTGCGACCGGCACGTCGTTGAAGCTTCGCGATGTAAGCGGCTTGCTCGCGCGCCATGCGCTGACGTTCCGCGCGCAACTCACGCTTAGACAATCGGACATGGCGCCGGCCACGACGATCCGCGCGCGCCAGTTGACGGCGCTCGCGTCGCGACAGCCGGCGATTGGCGACTGCGCGCCCGCCGCGGCGATCGCGAGTGTGACGCGCCGAACGCGCACCCGATCGCGCTCTCGCGCGTTTTCCCTTCGCTGAAATGTCGATTGAAAAAGTAGTTAGGAAGGCAAAAAAAACAAAGAATATGAACGATACCCGAGCGACCCGGGGGAAACCCATTTGATTCATCAGCAACTCCTCGTGAAAACTGCAAATTCCAGTACGCCGAGGCGAACCAGTAAGAACTTCGTTGCTTGATTTGCACGCCGAGGGGCGACGTGCGCGTCGTCCTTGTGAACTAGAAACCTTTAAGGGCGCTTAAGTTCCTGTCACGAATTTCCAAAACTGCAATGCGCTGTAACCCAACAGAGGTGGTCATCCCTGTTTTGCGACCCCGGCGGGGAGGTTTGCCTTGAGGTCGGGGCAACTATAACATCAGCCTAAACGAACAGGCAACCAAAAAAGGTTGACGATTGAGCGACTTTCGTAACGCTCTTGGCTCGCATGTTGCTTGAGGGTGATGCCCCTGTCGAGATTGCTAAATAGTTTCCGAGTTCGGCTGCTTTTGCTGCTCGCCTTGCTGCTGGTTTTAACCGTAAGCGTGCAGTACTACGTCAATTTGCGTGCAGTCCGCAGCAACACGCAGTTCATCGTTGAGCAGCAGCAGGCAATCATGGCCGGCGTTGCGCTCGGTGTGAACAGTCTCTCAAGCGGCGAATATCTCGACCAAATGCGCGAAGAAGTTAGGTTGCCGCTGCTCGGCGATCGCGCCGACCGTGTGCAGAATGTGCTTATCGTCGATGAAGCGGGAAATATCAAAGACAGTCTGGATAAAAACCAGACGCCGCGCGAGAACCCGGATAAGTCGATTCGGTACGTCAAACTGAAGGACATTTCGTTGCCGCCACTCAAGAGCGCGGTGCAACTGCCAGAGATGAACACGCAGTTGCCCGAAGGGATGAGCGTCGCAGCGCCCGGCACGAGCATGGACCGAGGTGCATTTTATTTTCCGATCGACACCGACAAAGGACGACGATACGTGATCGTTGTGCTCGGCTCGGCGAGCAGTTTGGCTACGACCCTTGAGCAGCAGTCGCGACGGTCATTGCTGTGGACGCTGGCCGTCCTATTGGTGACTACCATGCTGACGGCATTCGTGGTGTGGCGCTTTACTCGACCGATCAAATTCCTTTCGACGGGCGCTCGCCGAGTTGCCGGTGGTGATTTTTCATTTCGCGTTCCCACGAGCGGCCGACAGGATGAAATGGGCGAGTTGACTGAACTCTTCAACGACATGACGACTAAGCTGGGGCGGACGCGCGAGCTTGAAGCGCAACTCTACAACGCTGAGAAGGCCGTCGTTGTCAGCCGTCTTGCGTCAGCGATTGCTCACGAAATCCGGAATCCGCTGAACTACATCAATCTGACTTTGGATCATTTGCGCGCGGGCTTTGCGCCGGCCGATCCGCAGAAGCAACAAAAGTTCGATAGCCTCACGAGCCAGTTGAAGACTGAAGTCGCACGCATCAATACGCGCATCACAGAGTTTCTGAACTATTCGCGTCCGCCGAAACTCGAGCCGCACTTGCTGAATGTTGGCGACGTGGCGCGTGAAGCGCTACGCACGGTTCAAGTGCAAGCCGCAGAAAACAACATCGAAACGAGAGTTGAGGAAGTCGGCGGCAGTCATTCCGTCACAGCCGACGCCGAATCGATCAGATCCGCGCTCACGAATCTGGTCATCAACAGCTTGCAGGCGATGGACGGCGAAGGGGGCAAGATTTCGATTGTGGTTGCGGGCGAGGAGAATGGCCAACGAGTGCGCATCGATGTCTTAGACACCGGCCGCGGGATCAAACCGGAAGACATCTCGAAAATTTTCGAGCCGTACTATTCAACGAAAGACACTGGAACCGGGCTTGGGCTCGCAATCGTGCGAAAGGCCGTGGACGATCATCACGGCACAATTTCAGTGAAATCAAAGGAAGGAGAAGGCACGACATTTACGATCACGTTGCCCGTGTCTTCTGCTGAGGTTTAGAAGCGGGCTACTGTCCGCAGCAGATCATCATGCCACGCAAATCAATCCTCGTCGTTGACGACGACAAACCGCAACGCGACATCCTTCAGGAAATTCTGACCGATGCCGGCTACGACGTAACTTCGGCGGCTTCTGGTGAAGCTGCTTTGAAGTTCGCCAAGGAACGCAGCTTCGATCTCGCGCTGACGGATTTGAAGATGACCGGCATGGACGGCATTGAGTTGCTCCAGCAGTTGCTGGGGATGGACAAGTCCATCGTAGTGATTCTGTTGACGGCGCACGGCACCATTGATTCCGCCAAGGAAGCTTTGCGCCGCGGCGCTTTTGACTATTTGCAAAAGCCGTTCGAGCGCGATGTGCTGCTCGGCACGATTAAGCGCGCGCTCGGCACGCTCGACAAGATTGACGTCGAGATTCTTTCCGCCTCGCCAAAGATGGAAGCGGTGAAGAAGATGATCCTCAAGGTCGCGCGTTCCAGCTCGACAGTTTTGATTCGGGGCGAATCCGGAACCGGCAAGGAGCTGATCGCCCGCGCGATTCACAACCAGTCGCCGCGCGCATCTGAAATGTTTCAGGCAGTTAACTGCGCGGCAATCAACGAAAACCTTTTGGAGTCGGAATTGTTCGGGCACGAAAAGGGATCGTTCACCGGCGCGCACGCGGATAAGAAAGGTTTGTTCGAAGTTGCGGACCGCGGCACGTTGTTTCTCGACGAGATTGCCGAACTGGACGTCAGCATGCAGGCAAAGCTCTTGCGCGCTTTGCAGGAGCGCAGGATTCGCCGCGTTGGCGCGACATATGAAATTCCCATGGACGTTCGCGTCGTCGCCGCGACAAATCGAGATCTGCGCGGGATGGTTGCCGATGGACGTTTTCGCGATGACCTTTACTATCGCATCAACGTTTTATCCATCGATGTGCCGCCACTGCGTGAGCGACGCGAAGACATTCCTGTTCTGATCGACTTCTTTCTGAAAAAGCATACGAAGAATACTTCGCGGCTGGTGCGCGGACTAACCACTGAGACGAAACGCATGCTTCAGGATTACGGCTGGCCGGGCAACGTGCGACAGCTCGAATCGGCGATCGAGCGCGCGATCCTTCTGTGCGAAGGCGACATGATCACGCCGGAAGACTTGCCCACCGAAGTTCGGCAGGAGTCACAAAGCGCCACCGCCGGCGGTTTCAAGCTCCCGCCTGAAGGAATTAACTTTGAAGAAGTCGAAAAGAATCTGATCCTCCAGGCGATGGACCAGACCGACTACAACATCACCAAGGCGGCGAAACTGCTCGGCCTGACCTTTCGTACCTTGCAATACCGCTTGGAGAAGTTTGGGATCAAGAAGCCGGACGGGAAAGACACAACCGAAGAGCCCGAAGAATGAATCGAAGAGTACCATTCCTGATCATTACAGCGACGTTGTTCGCCGCTTGCCATCGCAACAATGGCGGCGGAATCAGCTCGGGCACTGGCGGCTGGCCCCCGTCTTCCGCACCAGCTCAGGTTTCATCATCGGCGCAGGTTGTGAAGATGACGGTTTCGCCAGTTCAGATTGCGCCCGGAGGCGCGGCGGAAGCGGTGGTCAGACTTGCGATCATGCCCGGCTATCACGTAAACGCGAACCCGGCCACGTACCCTTATCTAATTGCGACGGAAATTAAGCCGGAAAAAGCGAAAGGCATCACCGCCGACAAGCCGACGTATCCAGCGGCAAAGACGCGGAAATTTCAGTTTGCCGACGAACCGCTTGCCGTTTACGAAGATGAAGCCGAGGTCAAACTGCCATTGAGAGCAGATGCGAAGACTGCCGGCGAGATATCCTTGCCAATCACCGTTCGCGTCCAGGCCTGCGACAACGAGAAGTGCTTTCCGCCGGCAACTCTTGACTCGGCAATTCCAATCACAGTGAAGTAATGACCGAGCGCGTGTTCGTAATCATCGCCGGTTTGCTTCTGCTGACGGCGCTGGTGCTTTTGTGGCGAAACAATCTCTCGACCGCGTTCGTTATTGGCACGTTAGGGATTGTTGCCTGGTTTCTCAGCTTCCGCGCGCAGTTGCGGGCAAAGCGACCGAGCGATCCGCCAGTTGAACCCAATGAAGATGTTAAGGACTAAACTTTACCCGACGATTGCCGCTGCGGTGTTTGTGATTCTCGTCGCGATGGCGACACCGAGTATTGCCGCGCCTTCAGACGAAAGCGACGTCCGCGCCACGATTCAGCGAGTGTTCGATCAATTGAAATCCGGCGAGTACGAAACACTCTACAACGGCCTGCCTTCGTCGTTTCGCGCTCGCATTACAAAGGATCGTTTTGTGAACGGACTTCAGCGGACGCGCAATTTATATCAACTCGATCGAATTGAAATCGGCGCGGTGCGCGTGTCTGGCAACATCGCCGTCACCGACACCACAATTTACGCGCACGTGAATCAGCCGTTCGATGCCGATGCAAAACTGGAGGTGCAGCAGTATCTGATTAGCGAAGTCTATGGCCAGTGGGCGGTGGCGACCGGCGATAACGCCACAATCAATCGGTTTCTGAAGACTAACCCGACGTTCGCTCGACGCTTTCCCATCAAAAAACCCCGCACGTTTATCAAACAGAACGGGAATTGGGTCGAGGTTCCTGTCCCCCGGCGTTCAAAGTGAACCACCGACGTATTTAGTTCGACAACAAATCATCGAACGATAACTGCGCGTCATCCGTCTTCACATCGGAAGGCCGCGTTACGCGCGGCACATCCAAAGCTTCACGCACAGCGTCGAGATGAAAACGGATGATTCGCGGAGTCAGTCGCACGGAAGGAATGCGACGCTTCAGGGCCATGCGGCGCACAGTGGTCTCGCTCACCTGAAGAATCTCGGCGAGTTGTTTGGCGGTCAGAAACTCTTCGCGATCGGACACGGACAAAAGTTTCAGGTTTCAAGTTCCAAGTCTCAAGTCGCGAAACCAAAACTGGAACTTGAAACTTGAGACTTGGAACTAGTTATGGTTTCGGCTTATACATCAGCGCGACGCGATAAACCAAGGCGGTGTCAACGTCGACGTCTTTCGAAATACTCTCCGCTAGGTCTGCTTTCAACGTCACGCGATATTTGGCTGCATCGGGCGGGACGCGAAAGACGAACTCGCCCGTCTCGCCGGTGATGCGCGAGTCGAGTTTTTCGATCGAATTTTCAGAAGCAACTCTGAACAACTCAACGCGAACGCCCGGCACACTACGCCCGCCTTCAGTGAAAACACTGCCGCGAATAAAAGCAATCGAGCCTTCATCGATTGACAAGAACAGTCGGTCGCTGAGTGTGCGCGTCTTGCCGGCTTTTACTTCCAGATTCTCAACCGAGCCAACGGCAAGTCCCGCCTTGCGGAAAGTCAAGCCGTAAGTTCCGGGGGCGATCCGCGCAATCGTGAAATCGCCTTTGCGATCCGTCTGAACGCGCCGCACTTCGCGATCGCCCTCGCGCAGAATCACGGCCACCCCACCGGCCGAGCCCTTCTCCACGCGGACTTTACCTTTGATGGCGCCGGTATTCTTGTCCTGCGCGGCCGTGGCGAATGAAAAGACGGCAACCAGCGCGCAGAGTCCGACGACTTTCAGTATTCTCATAATCGTCCAGCAGGTCAGTTTCAAATTATCACGGAGACGGTTTTGCAGCCAGTAAAGGCGACTCACTTAAGAAGCACTCAGCGGGAAGCGGCGTTGCCCGCTCGTCCGGTAGGCGGCAATCCCTCGCAAGCGTATAATCGCCCCACGCCAATGGTTTTCCGCGGTCGTTCCCAACTCTCGCGATGTTTTGTTTTAGTTGCGGCATCTCTCTGGTTGTTGCTCGCGCCGCTACCCGCCACGCCGCAGGACAATACTCAACAACAACGGCCCCGCCGCGTGATGCCCGCCGAAGACGAGGCCCAGGACGTGATCAAGATTGACACCGACCTGGTGCCCGTTGATGTGGTCGTCACGGACGCGAAAGGCCGTTTGGTTCGCAACCTGAAGAAAGAAGACTTCAAACTTTTCGAAGACGGTGTGGAACGTCCGATTGCCTCGTTCAACGTTGAGAAGATCGCCGGAGCCCCACGTCCACTGGCGATAGTTTTCGCGCTCGATGTTTCCGGCAGCATGACTGCCGAAGAAGTCCAGCGCCTGACGAATGCGATGCGCGAGTTTTCTCGCCGCCTCGCAGACCATCCGGCAGTCTTTGCCGTGATGACGTTTGGGATGCGCGTGAAAACTCTGCAAACGTTGACGGCGGATCGCGACAAGCTTGAACGCGCTTATGACCGATTGGGGCAGGAGCCGAACGGCATGTCCACGCATGCGTACGACGCGATCGATGACGCTGTGCGCATGCTGGCGCGGCACGCGCCGTTGACCCGCGAGCATCAACTGGTGAAGCGCGCAGTGGTGGTGATCACCGACGGCTTTCCAGTGGGCGACGTCGTTTCGCCTGACACTGTGATTGAACGAGCGAATGCGGCCGACACCAGCATCTACGTCGTGACCATGCCGTCATATTCGCAATTGCTTGCATCGGCCAAGGTGATGCCGTTGCCGACGCCTTTGGACGTCACTGGGCTGGTGGAAAAGACGGGTGGGCGCAGTATCTATGCTAACGAAAACGATCTCGGGCCGCTTTTCCGCGCCATTGCCGACGAGGTTTCGTCCGGTTATGTCCTGGGATTCTATCCGCCGCCTGAGAATCGGCGCGACGGCAAGTTCCATTCGATCAGAATCGAAGGGCCGGGCGGGATGACGTTGCGGCAAAGCCGGCCGGGATATCAATCCAGACAAAGTGATGAGTAAATGAGTACTGAGTGATGAGTCAAAGCGCGAAGCACTCATAACTCATAACTCATCACTTAGTATTCGTCCTCATCCTCGTCTTCGTCGTAGTCCTCTTCTTCGACGATGTCCAATTCGACGGGATCAAGTCCGACGATCTCCAAGTGCACGCCGCACTCTTCGCAATCGACCGTTTCCCCTTTGTCCGCGTCGGTATCGACGTGCACATCGGCTTCGCATTCAGGGCACGTTCCAGTCGGCACTTTATCTACCTCCAAAACACGATGTTCAGCGCTATTAGTTCGCGTCTGAGTTATTAGCTTGAGAACCGGCCAATCTAACCGCAGGCCAAAGCTTTTTGCAATACCCTTGTTAACTTAAGCGCCAACGGTTGGATCTTTCAATCAAAAATCAAAGTTTTGCGCACAATGTGATGCTCAGACCCGCGTTAACCTGCGCGCCGCCGCCTTCGATGAAATGCGGAGCCAATCACAATTAAGCCCAACGCGACGCCGGCGACGATGGGGACTGTGGACTCTCGCGTACTGCCCAGTTTCAGCGGCTCAGTTGTCGGCTCGTCACTCACCGAAAAATATTCGCCGGTGCCGCCATTCGTGCGGAGCATTCGCTGAACTTCTTCAAGAGTGAACGGACGCGCGCCGCGCCGGCCAAAGACCGCGACCTGATTGCCGCTTTCGTCCGTCGCGCGATCTCTGTCGAGAGGCTTCGAAACCGCCAGCGCCTCTCCCTTCGTTTTGTAAGTCGCAATCAGTTGCGGCTGTGGCCGGGGACTGAAGCCGGCGTACGTAGACATTGTCTCGGGCGACGTAAGCTGGAGAATCTGCAGCCCTCTGATGCCGCCGGCAACGTACGCGAACAGGCTCGCGTTAGTCATTGCGACCTTAACCTGCCGCACATCGTCCAGCGCTCCGCCAGCCGTAAAGGACTGATCCACGATCGGCTTTTCAGGTTCGCGAACATTGATAATTACGACACCGTTTTGGTGCCACGCTACATAAGCGTACGTTCGCGCGACATAAACATCTGCCGCCCCGGGCACGTGAACCATCGCGCCTTGCACCAGCCGCGCGTTTGCCGGATCGGTTAGATTCAGAACCTTAAAACCTTCAGCGTCGACGATGAATCCGTAACGAAATTGAATAGCAATCGCTTTTGGCTGATTGAGTTCTGGAGCGCCGATACGTCTCACGATTTTGGGGTTTAACGGATCATCCAGGTCTACGATCACAAGTTCTCGATGGGTTGTTACGTACGCGTATCTTCCGGCGATCGTGATGTTGTTCGCGCCGGTCAGCGCGCCGTCAGGATTGAACGAGCCGTTTGGATATTTTGATTCATCAAGTTGCCGCTTCAGATAGTTGTTCAGTGGATCGCCATCGAGCAGCGTGGCGGCGTTCACCACGATCAGCCCTTCGTATTTGTCGACGACGTAAAGATACGCATAGAGCGGATGGATCGGCTGCTCTTCGTTAAGTAACTGCTCGCGCGGCAACGCCCGGGCTTCGTCAGGCGAAACCATTCGTCCATCGATCGTCATACGCCATCGCGCGGGATCGACTGCGAGCGTTGAAGGTGCTGCCACCGCGGTCGCGTATTTCGTCTTCACCCAAAACTTCTGCCCAAATCGTGAGATGGGCGCAGTGGTAATGCGCTCAGAGAATCCTTTCTGATCGATTTGCGCGACGTCGTAAACGCGCAGGCCGCCTTCGCCGGCAGCCACGTACGCGTACTCGCCGCGCAGTTGCACCTGGAGCACGCGCGGATTCCCCTTGTGCTCGTAAGCTTCGCTCAGTTCACGGCCGCCATTAACAAACTTCTGATAGTTCGCAGGGAAAGCAATTTTGTGAAGTGTGCTGCCAAAGACCGCTTGCGGCTCTGCTCGCTCGGTTGCCACGACCGCTTCCAGCGCGTCATCGGCCGCGACGTAAACGTAGCGGCCCATGAAGTTCACGAAATTCGTTCCCTGCAAAAGCACCTGGGCCATCCATGCATTGTTGTCGTTTTTCTTCGAGACATGACAGTCAGAGCACGTCTTCGTCTCAGTCGCACGCACCGTGTGCGGCACGTGCGTGTTGAATGTCTGACCTGAGTAGCCTTCCGCGGAAACAGTCTGTTGCTGCGAATAGATCCATTCGCGACTCTGGTTTTGCGAACTGACAAGCACCGCGCTCGATGAGCGCACCGGCGCGATGCGATTGCCGGTTACCGTGCCATCGCGGCCCAGCATGAACACGTCGTCGCGCAGGACCTGATAGTTGTACGTCGTAAAGTTGCGGCTATTGCCACCTTCGTTGTGCCGATTCGGCATCTTGCGGTTGGCGGTCATCGAAAGATGGCAACCG
>DASXTE010000087.1:0-4265 GCA_036505595.1 Pyrinomonadaceae bacterium | reverse complement strand
CTCACAACTTTCTCGATGGAACTCGTGCCGCGCATCACGCGCGCACAAGCGATGGATGCGCTGTCTTCGATGGCCACGGTGGCGGGCTACAAAGCGGTTTTGCTTGGCGCGGACCGAATTCCGCGCATGTTTCCTTTGTTGATGACCGCGGCGGGCACCGTGCCTCCCGCGCGCGTACTGGTTTTGGGTGCAGGCGTTGCTGGACTGCAAGCAATCGCCACGGCGCGACGACTGGGCGCGGTGGTCGAAGCTTATGACGTGCGCGCGGCCGCAGGTGAGCAAGTGCGCTCGCTCGGCGCAAAGTTTCTGGAAGTCGATCTCGGCGGCATTCAAACCGAAGACAAAGGCGGCTACGCAGTCGAACTTTCTGAGGAGGCTCTGAAACGCGGCCGCGATCTGATTGCCGAACAGGCGAAATCCGCGGATGTCATCATTACGACGGCGCAAGTGCCGGGGCGTCGCGCGCCGGTCTTGATGGATGAAGACGCAGTCAGCGGCATGAAGCGGGGCTCAGTCGTCATCGATCTCGCGGGCGCGACTGGCGGCAACGTGACGGTGAGCAAGGCCGACGAGGTTGTCGAGCGCGATGGCGTCATCATCCTGGCGCCGACGAATTTGCCCGCGACGGTTCCCGTTCATGCCAGCCAACTTTATTCGCGGAACGTCACGGCGTTTCTGAGTCTGCTGATTAAGGACGGCGAGTTGCACATCGACATGAACGACGATGTGGTTGGTCCGTCGTGTGTCACGCATCAAGGCGCGTGGCTGAATCAGCGCGTCGCGGCGGCTATCGGAGTTGCTAACTAGTTTTGTCTTTGCGTAACTTTGAGACTTGGCGCCTTCGCGTGAACATTTGCGTAGCGCGAGAGGCGTCTCACGCAAAGACGCCAAGGCGCAAAGCGACGCAAAGCTAATGGAGCGAAGATAATGACACTGAACCTGATTTTGATCTTCCTGTTCGAGGGTAGCGGAAGCATGGGTTCTGCCGCGATAATTGCTGCCCTTTACGTCTTCGCGCTGGCCGCGTTCCTTGGCTATCAAGTCATTTCGCGCGTACCGCCGCTCTTGCACACGCCTTTGATGTCGGCGACGAACGCGATCTCGGGCATTTCGCTGGTCGGTTCAATCGTGATTGCCGGCGGAACGGGCCCGCACCACAGCAAAGTAGCAATGGTGCTCGGCTTCATCGCCGTCGTGTGCTCGACGACGAACGTGGTCGGCGGATTTGTGATTACGGATCGCATGCTGAGGATGTTCAAACGGAAGAAATGAAGTTTCAAGTTCCAAGTTTCAGGTTTCAAGTTCGCCACCGAAACTTGAAACTTGGAACCTGAAACTTGAAACCATGGTTTGGCAAACCTACTTCATCGAATTTAGTTACCTGCTCGCTTCGATCCTTTTCATTCTTGGATTGAAGGGCTTGAGCCACCCCGAAACCGCGAAGCGCGGCATGCACCTGGCGGAGTTCGGCATGCTGATGGCCATCATCGGCACGCTCATGCACTTCGAGATCGTCTCCTACACCTGGATCATCGTTGGACTTTTGCTTGGCTCGACGCTCGGGGCGGCGATGGGCGTTTGGGTTCCGATGACGGCGATGCCACAACGAACCGCTTTGTCGCACGCGTTCGGCGCCTTCGCGGCGGCGCTGGTTGGAATTGCGGAGTACTACAGCTACACGCATGGCTTTAAGCCGCTGGCCGATCTGGGTCACGTAAAAATGAGCGCGATGGGCTTCGAGATCCTGCTCGGCTCGTTGACGACAACGGGTAGCTTGATCGCGTTCGGCAAATTGCAGGGCCTCGTGCCAGGGAAACCGCTGGTCTATCGCGGCCAAAACATCTTCAACATGACATTGTTGGCGGTAACGATTGGACTGTTCATTTATCTGATCTTCGTGCCGACGGCGGTGATTCCTTTTTACGTAATGCTGACGCTCGCGTTCGTCTTCGGCGTGCTGCTGGTGATGCCAATTGGTTCGGCAGATATGCCCGTGGTGATGTCTTTGCTGAATTCGTACGCAGGACTCGCATCAGCCGCAACGGGATTCGTACTCGGGAATAACGTGTTGATTATTGCGGGCACCTTGGATGGCTTTTCAGGATTCATTCTCTCGATCCTAATGTGCCGCGCGATGAACCGCTCGATCACAAACGTTTTGTTCGGCGCCTTCGGGAGCGTCTCGACCGCAGTCGTCGAAGGTGAGCAGGGCACCATGCGCGAAGTTGGACTTGAAGATGTCGCCGTGCAACTCGCTTACGCCAGCAAAGTTGTCTTCGTGCCGGGTTATGGGTTGGCGACCGCGCAAGCGCAGCACGCGGTCCGCGAGTTGGCTACCGTACTCGAGGAACGCGGAGTCACGGTCAAGTATGGTATTCATCCTGTCGCGGGTCGCATGCCGGGTCACATGAACGTTCTGCTTGCAGAAGCGAACGTGCCCTACTCACAGCTCTACGAACTCGAACAGATCAATCCTGAACTCACCAGCACGGACGTCGCCGTTGTCATCGGCGCGAACGATGTCGTCAACCCTGATGCGCGCGACAATCCTTCGAGTCCAATCGCGGGCATGCCGATCATCGAAGTCGATCGCGCGAAGTCCGTGATCGTCCTCAAGCGCGGCCAGGGCAAAGGTTTCTCGGGTTTGGAAAATCCTCTATTCTTCAAGCCTGTCACGGGGATGTTGTACGGCGACGCGAAAGACACGCTGACCAAACTGGTCGGTGCCGTCCAACACGCGTAACCAAACCTTCGGCTCGCTCGTAAACTACAGCAATCATGATCAAAACACTGAGACTTTATTCACTGGTAATTCTTGCGGCTCTGTCACTCGTTGTTCCGACAGGCCTTGCGCAGCGACGGAGCACGCGCCCGTCTGCAAGCGGCGCTGCGACACTGTTGGCGTCGCGCGGCGTCGACACAATCACCGCCGCACAACTCCGAAGTTATCTTTCGTTCATCGCGTCAGACGAAATGGAGGGCCGCGACACACCTTCGCGCGGGCTGGATACGACCGCGAAGTTTATCGCCATGAACCTCGGTCGTTGGGGATTCAAACCGGCTGGCGATGACGGTACGTTTTTTCAAAAGATTGCGCTGCGGCGGGATGCACTTGACGCTACTAAAACGACGGCCGAGATAAACGGACAGAAGTTCATCTTTGCCGACGATTTTCTGCCCAATGCGGTATCGACCACGCTGACCGGCCCACTTGTCTACGTGGGAAATGGCTGGGTGATTAAGTCGAAGAACCTGAACCCGTACTCGGGCGTCGATGTTAAAGACAAAATCATGGTGGTGTTGGGCGCGCCTTTTCCCGGTCTTCCGCGCGGCATCACGCGCGCGGATTTGGCGGGCACCCAGGGCGTTGATTGGAGTAGCCCGGCGATCTATGCGCAGCAACACGGCGCGAGAGGCGTGCTGGTAATCCCAGATTCACAGACATTGCAAAATTGGGAACCGCTGCGCGCGCGTGCGCTGCAACCGGGGCGTGCGGCGGTGGAAAAATTCATGAATCAACCCAACGCGCCGCCGGTACCGGCGATTACGATGTCGATGAAGATGGCGACTGCTTTGTTCGCGGGTGAAAAGTACGATGCGGGCACGCTCGTCAGCAAGAATGAAAGTGGCGAAACCATTCCCGCATTCGACCTGGACTCGAGCAAGAACGTGACGATTACAGTCGCCGTGAAAACTGAACACCCTTCGACACAGAACGTGGTCGCCGTTTGGGAAGGCAGCGACCCCGTCCTGAAAAACGAGTACGTTGCGGTCGGCGCGCATTACGACCACATCGGCGTTTGCGCTCCCGGCACCGCAGATCCGATCTGCAACGGCGCGGATGACGATGGCTCAGGCACGACAGCGCTGCTCGGAATGGCCGAAGCTATTTCACACGCGAAGCAACGTCCGAAGCGCTCCGTGCTGTTCGTCTGGCATTGTGGTGAAGAGAAGGGCCTATGGGGTTCGCGCTATTTCACAGACTATCCGACGATCCCGCTGGACAAGATCGTCACTCAGCTCAACATCGATATGATCGGCCGCAGCAAAAAGGACGGCGATGAGAATCCGCGCAACAAAGATCTCACCGGGCCAAATGCGATTTACGTGATCGGCTCGACGATGATGAGCACAGAGCTTGGGAACCTTGCGGAGCAGGTTAACAAATCATTTCTGAAGCTGACCTACGACGTGAAGTACGACGACCCCGCCGATCCGAATCGCTTCTTTTTCCGCAGCGATCACTACAACTACGCGCGCAAGGG
>DASXTE010000086.1:0-13488 GCA_036505595.1 Pyrinomonadaceae bacterium | reverse complement strand
TAATTGTGAAACTGATCGCGCCGTTTGCGTCCGCGCCTTCGTTGAAAACGTAGAGGTAGCCGGATTGCGGGCTCGCCACATTCAAACGGAACTGGTAGCCGCTTTCGAAAATCTCCTGGCCGGAAGATTGAAAGGGCTCCTGGTAAGGCTTGCCGTCGCGCATCTTTTGCACGGTAAACGAGTACGACAATGAATGCATGGGTTCCGTGGCGGCCGGTTTGCCAAACAGCCGTTCACGGTTCGCGATGAGCAAATATCCGCCCAGCCCCAAAACGACGAGCGCCGCTAAAGCAACCGCAAGCTTTGGCCATAGAGATTTACTAGTTGGGGCATCTCCGATCGGCTGTCCAATAGATTGTTCAGTGACTACGGCGCTCGGGTGAACCGGCGCAAAAGGTGTCTGGATCGTGGCGGCCTGCTGCGCTCGAACAACATCGACCGCCGGAGTCGAACCTGGCGGCGCCGATGAAACATCTACTTGCGTCTGCTGAGTGAACCTGAGGGTGTCCTCATCGTCGTTCATCAGCGCGTGCGCGAAATCTTCGCCAAGCTCCGCGGCGTTTTGATATCGCGCCGCCGGATCGAAAGCCAGCGCGCGCAAAATTATCTCCTGTGCTTTTCCGGGAAGGCGCGGCCGCAGATCAACGGGACGGACGCGCACGCCTTCGCGCTGCATGTCCGAGAGTTGCGCCACCGTGTCGGGCTTGAATGGCCGGCGGCCGGTAATCATCTCGTAGGCAATCAGACCAAGCGCATAGACGTCGCTCGCGGCGGTGATGCGTCCACCGCGCAGTTGTTCCGGCGACATGTAAAGGACCGTGCCCGCCGACACAGCGCCGGTAGCGGTGCTCGGCGCAATCAAACTTTCCCTCACCTTCGCGACGCCGAAGTCGAGAATCTTCACTTGCTCTTCGCCGCGCACCAGGCGCTGAAGCATGATGTTTTCGGGCTTGAGGTCGCGATGATAAATCTTCTTTTCGTGCACCGCGCCCAGCGCAGATCCCACTTGCTTCACAATCGAAGCGACGCGTTGCAGGTCAAGCCCTTCGGGCTCCTCTTTGAGGGCTTCGCGCAAAGAGACACCGTCCACGAATTGCATGACGATGTAAGGATCGCCTTCCGCCAGTTCACCGGCGTCGAGAATGCCGACGACGCCCGGATGATCGACGCGCGCCAGCGCTTCCTTCTCCTGCTGAAACTTTTGAATGAACCACTTATTGGCTTGAGATTTTTCCAGCAGCACTTTCACGACCACGGGCTTGTTGTGCAGCTTTTCGTCGTGCGCGAGATAAACGACGCCGACGCCCCCATGGCCAAGTTTGCGATCGACACGATAACGGCCATCGAGCCGCGTGCCGGTGAGCGCTCTTTGCGTTCTGGCTTCATCGATCTCTTCGGATTTACTCTGGCCGTCGCTGGCTAACACGCGCAATCCGACATCGAAGATCGCCGTTTCCAGAAATTCACCGGATGAATCATCCGCTTCGAGGAGCGATTCAACCTGTTGGAGCAACGCAGCGTCACCTTCGCAGGCGCGCGACACGTATGCCGCGCGCTGACCGGTAGCCAGCGGGAGGGCCGCGTGATAAATCTCTTCAATGCGTTGCCAGCGCTGGGGGTCCATTGGTCAAGCTCCGCTAGCAGAAAGTTCTTGCCCCGGTTTGCGTAGAGGCCAAAAGAAAAGCGCGTTCGTGGCGCGGAATCTTATACATGACGCCTGGCTCTGGCAATATCTTTCGCGAACGTTAATCTTCGGCGGCGCACAGTTGCGGGCGCCGCGAGAGTTTTAGCCCTCTACTTGTTCAGGCGAAATCGGCGGCGGAGAAGCTTGGCCGAGGATCACCTTTTTTCGTGCTTGCAGCTATAATCGCGCCGCCCTGAAATCCTGAATCTGTGGGATATGGCTGACGCTCATGAAATCACAGACCTGTTGCGCGCCTGGGGAGACGGCGACGCAGCGGCTCTCGACAGAGCGATGCCGCTCGTCGATCGCGAGCTGCGGAAACTGGCCCATGCTTACCTGGCGCGCGAGCGCGGTGGGCACACGCTGCAAACGACGGCGCTGATCAACGAGGCGCTGATGCGTCTGCTGAATTCAGACAAAATCGCCTGGCAAAGCAGAAGTCACTTCTATTCCATAGTCGCGCGACGCATGCGACAGGTGCTGATCGAACATGCGCGATCACAATTAGCGCTGAAGCGCGGACATCGGGCTGAGCACGTGCCGATCTCTGATGCCGGACAGCTCTCAGCCGAGCAGTCGCAGGAGTTGGTGCTGCTTGACGCGGCGTTGAATAAGCTAGCGGAGATCGACCGCCGGAAGTCACAAGTCATCGAGTACCGATATTTCGGCGGATTCACCATCGAAGAAGTCGCCGAGATGCTTCAAATCTCGCCCTCGACGGTACAGAACGAATGGCGACTGGCGCGTTCGTGGCTGCGGTGTGAAATCTTAAGCGAAACGTCAGCAGCCTGACTTCGAGCGTGGTCGCGGGCGGGCATCCATTGCGACAATTGTCCGCTCTAAGTACTTCTCCCGAATACTGTTGAATGAGGTAATCATGAAATTTAGAAGGTTCTTGTGCGCCCTGATTCTGGCGCTGTTCAGCTTACAAACTTTCCAGTTCACCGCACTCGCGGACGAGGGCATGTGGCCCTTCAACAACGTGCCGCGCGCGGAAATCAAACGCAAGTACGGATTCGAGATCACTGATGATTGGCTGCACAAGGTGCAGATGGCCGCAGTGCGATTCAACAACGGCGGCTCAGGCTCGTTTGTGTCGCCGACCGGTCTCGTGCTGACGAATTATCACATCGTCGAAGATTTTGTGAACGAGTTGAGCACGCCGGCAAAGGATTACGCGAAAGAAGGCTTCGTCGCGCGCACTCGCGCCGAGGAGATGAAGATTCCGAATCTGGAATTGAATGTCCTCATGAGCATTGAAGACGTGACGAACCGCGTGAATGGCGCCGTCAAGGCTGGGATGTCTGACGCCGATGCATTCGCGGCGCGGCGCGCGGAAATCTCCAGGATCGAAGCAGAATCAACGAAAGCGACGGGCTTGCGTTCCGATGTCATCACGCTCTATCAGGGCGGTCAAGACAATCTCTATCGCTACAAAAAGTACACCGATATTCGTCTGGTGTTCGTGCCTGAGTTTCAAGCGGCGTTCTTTGGCGGCGATCCGGACAACTTCAATTTCCCGCGATTCAACATCGACATGGCGCTGGTGCGCGTTTACGAAAACGACACAGCGGTGCAGCCGGCGAGCTACTTGAAGTGGTCCGCGAGCGGCGCGAAAGAAGGCGACCTCGCATTTGTCATCGGCAATCCCGGATCGACCTCGAGACTCAATACCGTCGCGCATCTTGAGGAGCTGCGCGACACGAGCATTCCGATCATCCTGCGCCTGCTCGAGCGGCGCGAAGCGATGCTGAAAAAGTACATGGCGATGGGGGAAGAGCAGACGCGCCGCGCGCAGAACGAGCTAAACAGCATTCAAAACAGTCTTAAGGTCTATCGCGGTCAGCTTGCTGGTTTGAAAGATCCAAAGCTGTTGACGCTCAAACGAGTGGATGAAACCCGTCTGCGCAAAGCGATCGCTGCCGATCCTGAAAAGCAGAAGAAATACGGCGACGCCTGGGATGCGATCGCCAAAGCGCACCGCGATTACGCGTCGTATGCGAAACAGAGGCGCATTTTTGATCAGGCCGCCGGCTTCAACACGGCGCTGTTCAATGTCGCGCGGACGCTGGTGCGGCTCGCCGAAGAGAATCAGAAGCCGAATGCAGAGCGCTTGCCGGAGTACACTGACGCGCGGCGGCCTTCGCTCGAACTGGGGCTGTATTCTCCCGCGCCGGTCTTCGATGATTTTGAAAAGCTGAAGTTGGCGGACTCGCTCGGATTTATGGTTGAACTGCTCGGCGCGAACGATCCACTGGTCAAGCAGGTGCTGAATGGAAAAACTCCCGAAGCGCGCGCCGCGGAATTGATCGACGGCACGAAACTGAAGGACGTTGACTTCCGCAAGCAGTTGACCGCCGGCGGCATCAAGGCAATCCAGTCCTCGACCGATCCGATGATCGCGTTGGCACGGCTGGTCGATCCGAAAGCGCGCGAGCTGCGCAAACGTTTCGAATCGGAAGTCATTGGCGTCGAGCGCGCGAATTACGCCAAAATCGCGCGCGCGAGATTCGACACCGAAGGCACGAAGCTTTATCCCGACGCGACCTTCACGCTGCGACTGTCTTACGGAACGGTCAAAGGCTATTCAGAGAAGGGGAAACGCGTGACACCATTCACGACTCTCGGCGGATTGTACGATCGCGCCGCAAACTTCAAGTACCAGTTTCCCTACAACCTGCCGCCTCGTTGGATGGAAAAGAAATCGACGATCGATTTGACAACGCCGTTCAACTTCGTCAGCGACGATGACATCATCGGCGGCAACTCAGGGTCGCCTACAATCAACAAGAATGGCGAGCTGATCGGGTTAATCTTCGACGGCAACATCCAATCGCTGGTGGGCAACTTCTATTTCGACGATTCAGTGAATCGCGCGATTTCCGTCGATGTGCGGGCCATGCGCGAAGTGCTGCGCAAAGTCTTCGGCGTGAATGAGCTGGCGGATGAATTGACGAAAGGTTAGTCCAGAAAACTAACAGGTCGGTGCCCCTGCTTGCCGCGGTGGTACTGACCGAATTCCCGCCTCGCTTGCCCCTTATTCCAAGCGGGTATAAGCTTCCTTTAGGCAAAATCCCCTTAATAACTCTCCTGTACTCATCGGCTTGTTTTTGGCCTGGGTTGAAATCGTCTTGCTGAGGGAGGAATTCACCATGAAGAAGTTATTGCTTGCGGTGATGATCTTAATCGCCACTGCCACATTCGCCGCCGCCGACACCATCTATCTGCGCGACGGACGCACGATTCAAGGCACGCTGTTGGGCTTCATTAACGGACGCTTTGTGGTTCGAGTCGAGCCGCGATATTCGACGTCGCCAAGTGCGACCACGGATTCGAACGTGGCCCGGAATCGTCGAGACCAAGGCGACATTCAATATTTTCGTCCTGACGAGGTCGACCGCATCGAGATTGAGGGACGATCGATGGATGACACGCGCTATCAAACGCGAAATGTGCAGGTCACGCTGGATTCGAACTGGGTCGATAGCGGCGTTTACGTTCGGCGCGGCGAACGCGTGCAAGTAAGCGCTTCGGGAGTCATCACCGTCGGCCGCGCGCGGATTACGCCGGACGGTCTGCAAAGGACCGATCCTAGCGCGCCATTGCCAAATGCGAACGAAGGCAAGCTCATCGGCGCCATTGGCAATGATCCGAGTGCGCCGATCATCGAGCTCGGCAGCTCGCGCGAGTTCACTGCCGATCGTAATGGACGAGTGTTTCTGACCGCGAACCGGGGCTCGTACACCGACGCACGCGGCGCCTTTGACGTCCAGATTCGCCGCGAACGAAGTCTCAACGCGCGTGACACGGATGATTTGGATCGCGGTGTCATTCGCTCGCGAAACCGCGACACGTACGGTCGTCCCATCGACCAAAACCGCGGCGCGGACGTGACCGTCGACGTGCCCGGCAATTCGCGCGGAACCGATACGCGTATCGATGTTCGCTCCGGCGATCAAATCACGTTCACCGCATCCGGAACCGTGGTTGCCGGTCAACGCGCCGGATCGGTCGGCCCGGAAGGAAAAACGACCTCGGGATTTGGCTCGATCATCGGCACGCGTCCCGTGCCCAACGCCGGCGTGGGCGCACTCATCGGTTACATCCGCACTTTGGATGGACAGACAAGCCAGCCGTTTTATGTCGGCAGCCAACTCACTCTCACAGTTCCTGTGGACGGTCGTTTGTATTTGGCGATCAACGACGACAACTACAGCGATAACAGCGGCAGCTTCAGCGTGAGGATTCGGTACTGAGTGTCAGAATCCCGACGAGTCGGGATAGCGTCCGGATCTAACAATCAACTTCGAATAAGAAAGAAAACGCCGTTCGCGAAAGCGGGCGGCGTTCTTGTTTGCGTTCGACACGGCTGGATGTAAGCTGCTGCGCCAATGAACCTTCTCAAACCACCTTGTGACGAAGCCGTCATCACGACGCGTAAACCCGCGACTACGAAATGCGGCAAGGCGCAAAGGCGATGGACGCTCGCGGCGACGATTCTGGGCTCGAGCATGGCGTTCATCGACGGCACCGTCGTCAACGTCGCGCTGCCCGCGTTGCAGACAAATCTGAACGCGACCGTGACCGATGTTCAGTGGGTGATTGAAGCCTACACACTTTTCCTTGCCGCGCTCTTGTTGCTGGGCGGTTCGCTCGGCGATCGATTTGGACGCAAGAAAATCTACGCGATGGGCGTGGCAGTGTTTGCGCTCGCGTCAATGTGGTGCGGCTTGGCGCCAAATATTCAGCAATTGATCCTCGCCCGCGCCGCGCAAGGTGTCGGCGGCGCGTTACTGGTTCCGGGCAGCCTCGCCATCATCAGCGCGACGTTTGCTGAAAACGAACGCGGGAAAGCGATCGGCACTTGGTCCGGAGCAACTGCGATGACCACGGCGCTCGGACCGCTGTTGGGCGGCTGGCTCATCGAACACGTGTCCTGGCGCGCAGTGTTCTTTTTAAATATTCCGCTGGCGTTGGTCGTGATTGCTCTTGTCGTCCTGTTCGTGCCGGAGAGCCGTGACGAAGAAGATGAAGGAAAGCTCGATTTCGCGGGCGCGGCCCTCGCCACATTCGCGTTGGGCGGCACTGTCTTTGGCCTGATTGAATCTTCGCGGCTTGGTTTTCGCAACCAGCTCGTGATCGCGACAATGATCGGCGGCGTAATCCTGGCGGCGACATTCGTTGCCGTCGAAACGCGAGTGCGCAATCCGATGATGCCGCTCGCGCTTTTTCGTTCGCGAAATTTCGCGGGCGCGAATCTACTGACGCTCTTCCTGTACGCGGCGCTGGTCGGCACACTTTTCTTTCTGCCACTGAATTTGATTCAGGTGCAGGGTTACTCGCCAACTGCCGCCGGCGCCGCAACGTTGCCGTTCATTCTGATCATGTTTGGGCTGTCGCGCTGGTCCGGCGGATTGGTCAAGCATTACGGTTCGCGTTTGCCTTTGGTGATTGGCCCAATTGTCGCCGGAATCGGATTCGCGCTCTTCATCAGAGCAGGCGTTGGCAGCAGTTATTGGACAACCTTCTTCCCAGCCGTAGTCGTGCTCGGACTCGGCATGGCAGTCACAGTCGCGCCGCTGACGACGACCGTCATGAACTCAGTTAGGGAAAGCCGCGCCGGCATTGCCTCGGGCATAAACAACGCGGTTTCGCGCACCGCAGGCCTGTTGGCGATCGCCGTGCTGGGCCTGGTCATGTTCCGAGCTTTCAGCAGTTGTCTCGATGAAAGGTTGATCCAAATCCCAATCGACCCGGATATTCGTCAAGCTTTGAACGGTCAGCGAATTAAGTTGGCCGCGATGGAGATTCCTGCAAGTGTGGACGACGTAACGCGCAGCGCCATCAAGCATGCGATTGATGAATGTTTTGTCATGGGTTTTCGTCGGGTCATGCTCGTCGGCGCTGCACTGGCGCTGGCCAGTTCGCTCCTTGCGTGGCTTTTCATTGGGAAGCGTCCGGGCTCGCGCAAGCTAACCGCAAACTAAACACTACGCTGCCGCCATTTTTGGCTATCCTTGACTCGCTTATTTTAGAATCTGTCTGATCAGCTTCGCGAGTAATCGAGGTGACCAAAAATGACCGCCAAAACTTCTTCCACAATTCTCGTGGTCGATGATTATCAGGATAATCGCACGCTGCTTTCCGCGTGGCTGCGCGCGAAAGGTTTCAAAGTCGTCGAGGCGGAAGACGGCAGAGAGGGCGTGCTGCAAGCGAACCGATCGCATCCTGATTTGATCCTGATGGACCTCGCCATGCCCGAGCTTGATGGGGTTGAGGCGACGCGGCAGCTTCGCGAGCGGCAAGCGTTTTCGCGTACGCCGATTTTCGCGATTACGGCTTACGGCACCTACGACGTGAAGCAGGACGCCCTCGCCGCGGGATGCAACGAAGTGCTGGCCAAACCGCTCGATCTCGAATTGCTGTTGCGAAAAATCAACTCAACATTGGGTGATGGTGCGAAACGTTATCAGGCAGCGGGAGCTCCGTAGCGATTACGCGAAGCTCAGAAGTCGATTGAGACTCCAAGCTGCAAACCAAAGCGCGCGGTGTTGAACTTGCCGGCGACTACTCCAAAATCAAACGACACCTTTTTCGTGATCTGATAATTGCCGCCCACCTGTGTTTGTACTTGCCCTTCATCGAGCTGAAGAGTCTTAGTTAAGGCTCCGGTTATTTCGGCGCCAAGGCCAAGCTTCGGCGTGAATTGCTTTACGAGTGATGCCCCGCCGACGAAAACCTCGCCGCGCTTCTGAATTCCGATTTCGCCAGTCGCGGCGTTGCCGGCAAACAAAACTCCGCCATTTAGCCTGAGTTTTGACTTTTTCGTGACTGATTTCTGAAGAATGCCATTCAGAAAATAATCCACCAATCCGGAGCCCAGCCCCCGGTCGGTACTCCCGGTCGGAAACTCAATCGCAAAGGTCGCCGCCAGCGCCGGCTTCCACGATCCTTCATGCTCTTTGAATGGGTTGTATTTAATCTGAAGTTCAATGTCGCCTAACCCGATGACATTCCGAGGTGTAACTATGTGCGAATTCGAAATTCCAATCAGCGGCCCGTTGCCACTAACCTCGACGTCCTTTAACAAGCCGTAGCTCACCTCGAGCACGCTCGTGTTTTGGCGCAAACTCGGATAGTTAAAACGCTGGAGGACGTCGAATTCGTTGCTTAGTTGCAGATGAAATTTTTTCTTTTCAGTGACGTCGGCATCGTCCGTGTAGAAGGGTTGCTGTGCACGGACGCCTGCCGGAGCGAAGAGCACAAAGAAGGCGAGTGCAATTTGGAGTGCGCCGGCAAAGCGCGGCGGCGACGGCGCTTTGGTTAGCGTTTTCAAGTTTGATGGGGGTTGCAGCTTGATCAAAAACAATCCAAAGCGGCGTCAAGGCCGCCGCACTCGAAATTATCGTCGCGGAGGCACCGAACCACTGATTTTCTTTCGCGTGGTTTCGCCGGTGTGCAGCACGGGAATGGCATCGTCGATGTTCGCGTGAGGCCGCGGGATAACGTGAGTCGAGAGGACTTCGCCGACTTTGCGACCGGCAGCCGCGCCGGCGTCAACGGCAGCTTTGACGGCGCCAACTTCGCCGCGCACGATCGCCGTGACGAGTCCCGCATCGATCTTTTCCCAACCGACGAGTTTCACGTTCGCGGACTTTACCGCCGCGTCCGCCGCTTCAATCATCGCGACCAAACCGCGACACTCAATCATTCCCAGTGCTTCTCGTTCCATGGGCAGATGCTCCAATCGGGGCGAGAGAATAACACTAATTGCGCAAACTCTGCACGGGCGCCGGGATGCGGCCGCCGCGACGAATGAATTGATCGGACGAAAAGCGACTGACCGGCATGATGGGCGCGCTGCCGAGCAAGCCGCCGAACTCCACCATGTCGCCGACTTCTTTCCCCGGCACGGGAATGATGCGTACGGCGGTCGTTTTGTTGTTCATCACGCCGATGGCCATTTCGTCTGCAATGATCGCGGCGATGGTTTCGGCAGAGGTCGAGCCAGGCACCGCCACCATGTCGATACCGACAGAACAGACGCTGGTCCACGCTTCCAGTTTGTCGAGCGACAAGGCGCCGGCGCGCGCGGCTTCAATCATGCCGGCATCTTCGGAAACCGGAATGAACGCGCCGCTCATGCCGCCGACTGAGCTGCTGGCCATTGCGCCACCTTTCTTGACCGCATCAGTTAACAAAGCGAGCGCCGCCGTCGTTCCGTGCGTGCCTGCGCGCTCGAAACCCATGGCTTCGATGATGTTCGCAACGGAATCGCCGGGCACGGGCGTCGGCGCAAGCGACAGATCGATGATACCGAACGGAATCCCCAAACGCCGCGCGGCTTCGCGCCCGACCAGTTCGCCCGCGCGCGCGAGCTTGAACGACAGTTTCTTGATCACATCAGCAATTTCATGCAGCGGCAATCCGGGCTCGGCATGTCGCACGGCGTAATTGACCACTCCCGGTCCGGACACGCCGACATTCAGCGCGGCTTCCGGTTCGCCGATGCCGTGAAAAGCGCCGGCCATGAAGGGATTGTCTTCGACGGCGTTCGCGAAGCAGACAAACTTTGCGCACGCAATGCCAAAACGATCGCGCGTGCGTTCGGCAGCTTCTTTGATGATACGCCCGACGCGCGCGACTGCATCCATGTTGATTCCGGCGCGCGTCGTGGCGGCATTTACGGACCCGCAAAGGCGTTCGGTTGACGACAGCGCTTCAGGAATCGAATCAAGGAAATCGCTTTCCTTGCGCGTAAATCCTTTATGCACGAGCGCCGAATAACCGCCGACGAAGTCAACTCCGACGGCACCGGCCGCCTCGTCAATCGCCCGGCCCAAATCAACCGGATTCCCGCGCGCGCCTTCAGTCAAAAACGAGACGGGCGTGACCGCAATCCGTTTGTTTGCGATGCGGATTCCGATTTCGTCGCCAATCTGATCGACGGTGCTGACCAGGCGAGCTGCGGTCTGTTCGATCTTTTCACGAACTCGCGCGGAGGTGCTTTCGATCGAATCTGTGGCGCAATCCCGCAAGCTGAGACTGAGCGTCACCGTGCGAATGTCGAGATGCTCCATCTCGGTCATCGCGATGGTTTGCAGGATTTCGGCTTGACTATATTCCATGAGCCAGTTTCAAGTTGCAGGTTTCAAGTTTCAAGTTTGTCTAGTGAACATGGAACTTGAAACTTGAAACCTGAAACTTAGCTATCACCCCATCACTTTACTGAGCACGAGCAGGATCAAGAACACCACAAACAATCCGAGCGCGACGAGCACAAAGCGCAGGCTAGGATCGTAAGAAGCCTCTTCAATTACCGTCGTCGACACGGTGCGAATTCTTTCAACGCGCTTGACTGGTTCTTCGATGACGCCACGTGCGGCCGCGGACGCGGCGGCTGACGCACGATGCAGAGTCTGGCGCGTCTTGTCGGCGATACGATGTGGGTGGACTACTTCGGCAGCAGTTTCGATTTCCGCAACCGGGTTTGGTTCTTTTCTCGGTGCTTCGCTCGCGGCGTTAGCGACGTTGGGCGCTTCGGCTGTCGGTGTCGATGACCCACGTTCTGAAGGCGCTTCCTGAATCCCTGTGTTGGCTGGAGCCCCTTTTGATTCAACCGCTTCATCAGCGGATGCGGACGCTGCTGCTTTCTGCGAGAGTGCTTTACCGCATTCAGGACAAAACAAAGCGTCGAGATCGCGCACCGACGCGCCACATGACGGACAGCGATGTGAAATTTCCGGAACCATGAACAACCTGTGCTTGGTACTTTGTACTTCGTACTTTGACGTGACAGCGAACGTCGCGATTACAAAGTACAAAGCACAAAGTACAAAGAACTAAATTCGATGCATCGCATTGAACAAATCTTCCCGCTGCGCATAAATCCTAACGCCAAGCTTTTCCCCTTCAGCGCGAAAGCGCTCTTTCAATTCAGTTGCTGAAGACTGCGAGCGCGAAGTATTGGCGATGATTACCATCGCAAATTTTCCCTGCACGACCGTTTGGTTGATGTCCACGATGCTGCATCCGGCGTCAGCCAGAATCTGTGATACGCCCGCCACGATGCCGGGGTGATCCACACCGAACACTGAGATGATTAACCGATCGGCCGAGCCTTCACGCGACTGACCTGAACCGGCGGCGGAACTGACTGACGAAGCAGCCATTCGCCCGTTACGCATTTCCGGCTCAACTTCCCGATAGATGTCGGTGACCAGTTGCTCAACCGTATTCTCATCCGCGGCCGCGCCGAGACGATCGTAGATCGCCCGAGTGATGCGGTAAATCAACTCTTCGTTAGGCATGGCTCATTTTGAATGGCCACAAAAAGGCACAAAAGACACAAGATAAAGGAAAGCGTCAGAAATCTACGAACTTAGTTCTTTGTGCCTTTTGTGCCTTTTCGTGGCTAATTTCGCTCACGGCCTCCCGTTGTCGCGCGCGAGTGCTTGGGCGGCGGCGCGCAATTCTTCGGACTGCGCATCAGTGAGGTCTACCCGATCGACTATGCCGACGACGGCGGCTTCGATCGACATGTCCTGATCGCCGATCGCTGAGCGTGCGGCTTTGCCGTACGCGCACATCACCACTTCACCGGTTCCGGCGCCAAGACGATCGGCGACGACAACGACATTCTTCGTCGGCTCGCGATCAAGATCGTACGGATGCACGATCAGAAAACGGACTCCTTCGAGATCAGGCGTCTTCTTCGTTGACCAAACAGTGCCGATGACTTTGCCTAAGAACATGTGAATCGTGAATCGTAAATCGTGAATCGTGAATAGAAGAAGCGCCGCCAAACCGCAATCTATTTACGATTCACGATTTACCATTTACTAAGCTTTTGCGAACACCTCCGCCGGGTCGCCGATGTCGCGGGCGGAAGGCGTGATGATGGTCTTTGGGCCAACGTAAATCTTCTCGCCCTTCTGAATCGCGCGCTTCACATCATCCTCACTGACGAAATCGGCAGCCTTGCGTCCATTGCTCGCGCCTTCCGTGGGCGCGGTTGCTTGTATCGGGCGGCTGACAGGCGGAGGTGCGGCCTGCGCCGGCGGTGACGGTAGAGGCGACGCCGCAGATTCCGGCTGCCGATTTGCCAGAAAGCGATCGACGATGGCGGCAATCTCATCGCGGCTGACCTTCGGCGCGCCCGTTGGACGCGTGGTTGATACGGCAACAGCGGGACGCGTGGCTGATGGTTGCGGCATCGCAGTTGGCTGAGTCGCGACTGCCGGTCGTTTGCTCGCGACCGGGCGCGTCTCAAACGCGACGCGTTTGATGTCCATCAAATGCAAAGGCGAAACGTTATCCGAAGTGACGTTGCCACCCCACGATCCGCAGCCGAGCGTCATCGACGGCGGCAGCGCCGTCGAGAATCCAATAGCGCCGTGCGTGGTGGGCGTGTTCACGGTGATACGCGACGCAGGCATTTCGGCGCCGTAACGCACCGCCGCTTCGCGCGACCGCGTGTGAACGCCGGCCGTGTGGCCCATGCCGCCGTAATGCAGAACTTCGTTGCAACGCGCGGCTCCGCGTTCAAGTCCGTCTTCGACATAAAATGCGAGAATCGGCGAAAGCTTTTCCATTGATAGCGGAAAGTCACGACCGACTCCGTCCACGTCGGCCATTATGCAACGTGTGCCCGGCGGCACCGTGATGCCGGCCATGTTCGCGATGAACTCGACTGACTTGCCGACAATCTGGGGATTCAAACTGCGTTGCGGCGTCGCAACGATCTTCGCCAGTTGATCGGCTTCGGACTGGCTAACGAAGTGCGCGCCTTGCAGCTTGAACTG
>DASXTE010000085.1:0-21893 GCA_036505595.1 Pyrinomonadaceae bacterium | reverse complement strand
GGCATTCATTGAACACGGTGGCGCCCAGTGCGGCATCTGCACGCCCGGAATGATCATGGCAGCGGTAAACCTGCTTGAGAAAGTTCCCAATCCAACCGAAGCCGATATTCGGAATGGATTGGCAGGGAATCTTTGTCGCTGCACGGGCTACATGAAGATCTTTGAGTCGGTGGTGCGTGCGTCCCAGAGATAATTCAGATGAGAACCTACGTCCCTTCCTACCAGCTCGTTTCTCCCGCCAATCTGTCCGAAGCTCTTGATGTCCTGTCGCAAGATAACGGCAGATGGAAACCGTTTGCTGGCGGAACCGATCTGATGGTGCTGCTCGAAGCCGGGAAACTCCCGCACAAAAACTACGTCAACATCTGGAATCTGAAAGAGTTGCGCGGAATTGAAGTTACCGGAAATCAGGTGACGCTCGGAGCGCTGACAACGTACACAGAGGTTCAAGAGCATCCGATTCTGCAGGAAGAATTTCCAATGCTCTGCGAAGCGGCGAGGGAAACCGGGGGTATCGCGATCCAGAATCGTGGGACGCTGGGCGGAAATATCGTGAATGCTTCGCCGGCGGCCGACTCACCGCCCACGTTGCTTGCGTATGATGCGGAGCTCGAGCTGGTTTCGAAAACGGGTGCAAGGCTAATTCCGTATGCCAAATTCCACCGCGGCTACAAACAAATGGACATTCATCCTGACGAGTTGCTGCGCGCGATTCGCCTGCCGCGCGCCGGGCACACTCTCACTCACTATTACCGCAAGGTGGGTACGCGCAAGGCCCAGGCAATCTCCAAAATCTGTTTCGCCGCGGTCGCAAGTCTGGAAGCCGACCGGATAAATCACATTCGAATCGCGCTCGGCAGCGTTGCGCCCATTCCTTTGCGCTGCTTCAAGACCGAAGCCGCGCTGCACAATCAGCCAATCGACGACCAAACCATCGCGAACACGACCCGCACTCTCGCCGGCGAAGTTTCGCCGATCGACGACCTTCGTTCGACGAAAGACTACCGCCTTCAGGTATCCTTAAACCTACTCAAAGATTTTCTCTTGCATCTAAAGCAATAGACCGCAATCACGACCGTCAATCCCAGTGGGCGTTCCAAAGTTTGATGCGCTAGAATCCTGAAAACAGCACGCATGAAATTCGCTCCGCACCTCAAACATCACGTCGCGATCGTAGCCGCGGTGCTTCTCGTCTTTTGTTCCACGATTCAGGGGCAAACGGCGGCGACTGCGACTCGCAGTGCTCCACGCGACTTCAACATGCTGGTGCTGGGCGACTCGATCCTCTGGGGCCAAGGCCTGAAGACCGAGCATAAATCCTGGTACATGGTGAAGAGTTGGCTGGAGGAGACGCGAGGCTTGACGGTGCGCGAGACAATCGAGGCGCATGCCGGCGCCATGATCGGATCGGCGGGAACAGCCCCGCCAAAGTTTCTTACGGTTTACGGCGAAGTCAACAGCGCGTGGCCCACGCTGCACGACCAGATTGACGATGCCCTGCGATCGATCGGCGATCCGTCACAGGTAGATTTGGTGCTCGTTGACGGCTGCATCAACGACATCAATGCGCGCCGATTTCTCAACGCGGCAAACACGCCTGAGGGAATTCAGGCGCTGGCCGAGGAAAAGTGCGGCGCGCCGGTCGAGCAATTACTGCTGCGAATAACTTCATCATTTCCGAACGCGCATGTAGTAGCGACCGGTTATTATCCGGTGATTTCCGAAAAGACGCCGCGCGATCTGTTCATGCGGGCGCTCGCGAAGAGGTTTTACGCGCCGCTGACTTCCGAACATCCGAAACTAAGTGACGACGAACTCTTCGACCGGCTCACGACCGTTTCACACACGTGGTATGAAGCGTCAAACCGTATCCTGATGCAGGCAGTCGCGAAAGTTAACGAGCAACTCACCGCGAAAGGCTCGCGGCAAAGGGTTTCGTTCGCAAAGGTGATCTTTCTCCCTGAGCACGCATTTGCCGCGCGGGATTCCCGCCTTTGGGGTTTCGACGCCACCACGGTAAGAAAGATGCTGGCGCTGGTCACATTGGGCAGAGTGAGCTTGCACGCCAACGATGAAGTGCGGAGTCAACGATCGTCCATGTGCGAAGACTTCTTCAGAAAACAGCCTGGTGAAACTGATGATCAAAAGCGCGCGCGAAAAGACAGCTTGATGGTTTGTCGCCTGGCGGCCATCGCCCATCCGAATCGTAAGGGCGCGGTGATGTACGCCGACGCCATCAAGGAACAGGTGCAAAGCCTCGCTGCAAGCATCGGCTGGTTGAGGACCGCTGCGGTAACTGCGTCAGCTTCCCAATAACAACTCTTGCAGGCGGCCCTCACCCGTGATAAATCTCGCGGCACAGAATGGAGGACGAAGCGATGACACCGAATCCGACGGAATTTCGCCGTGGCGTGATCGCGCCAATGGAATGTATTAAAGAGGGATGGGCACTAATCAAAGATCAGTATTGGTTGTTCTTTGGCATCACGTTGGTTGGCCTGCTGATCGGTGGTCTGGTGCCGATCGTCTTGCTGGGTCCGATGATGGTCGGGATCTTTCTTTGTTTGCAGCAGCGACAACGGAACCAGCCAGTCGAATTCGGGTTGCTGTTCAAAGGGTTCGACTATTTTGTTCAGGGTCTGGTCGTCGCAGTGGTCAAAATATTACCGCTCTTCGTTTTGCTGGTGCCTTATTACATTTTCGTGTTCGCAATGATGGTCACGACGATGCCGCGCGGGCCCCATCCCAGTCCCGAGGAGTCACGACAATTTTTTCTCCCGTTTTTTGGCATTGAGATACTTTTCTTCCTCACGATCACAGTCGTGAGTATTCTGCTGGAAATCTTTTTCATGTTCGCTTTTCCGTTAGTCGCGGATCGGAAGATGTCAGGTCTTGACGCCGTCAAACTCAGCTTCAACGCGGCAAGAGCGAACTTCGGCGGTGTTCTCGGGTTGATCGTTTTGAACGGAGTCTTCACATTTTTGGGCGTGTTGTGCTGCATTGTTGGCGTCTATTTTTATCTGCCAGTCGCGTTTGCGGCGCAGGCTGTTGCTTATCGACGCGTGTTTCCCGAAATCGAGATGCCGTTCGCTTCACCACCGCCTCCGCCGGCAAGCTGGGCCGCCTAAAAATGCATCCAGTCGAGCTAGTTATCCGCGGGCGCCGGGTCGTCACCGAACACGGGGTCGGCCCGGCGTCAGTGCATATCACACGCAGCTACGTTTCGGCCATTTCAATCTTAGAAGACGTTCCGCCGGGCGCCGAGCTGATCGAGGCCGACGATTCGATCGTAATGCCCGGCCTGGTCGATACGCATGTTCACGTCAACCAACCTGGCCGAACTGATTGGGAAGGATTTGAGACAGCCACGCGTGCCGCGGCGGCGGGCGGCGTAACTACGATTGTCGATATGCCTTTGAATTCGATTCCCGCGACGACGACACTCGAGGGATTGAATGCGAAATTGGAAGCGGCGCGCGACAAATTGCATGTCGATGTCGGATTCTGGGGCGGAGTCGTGCCGGGAAATACTGGTGAGTTGGCCAAGCTGTGGGAAGCGGGCGTCGTCGGCTTCAAGTGTTTTCTGATTCATTCGGGCGTCGAGGATTTTCCGAACGTCACTGAGAAAGATCTTCGCGAAGCGATGCCCGAACTCGCGCGGCTGGGCGCGTTGCTGATTGTGCATGCTGAGTTACCGGGGCCGGTTGACGCTTGCTGTCAGGCCATCGCTGGCGCGCCGGCGCGTGCTTACCAAACATTCCTGCGGTCGCGCCCGCGCGAAGCTGAAAACGAAGCCGTCGCGCTGATGATCCGTCTTTGCCGCGAAACCGGCTGTCGCGTTCACGTTGTGCATCATTCATCCGCTGACGCCTTGCCGATGCTGCGCAATGCCAAACGATTCGGCTTGCCGATTACCGCAGAGACCTGCCCGCACTATCTGCATTTTGCGGCTGAAGATATTTCCGATGGCGCGACTGAATTCAAATGCTGTCCGCCAATTCGTGAACGCGAGAATCGCGAACAGCTTTGGGACGCGCTGCGCGATGGGACCATCGATTTTATTGTGTCTGATCATTCTCCGTGTCCGCCCGAACTGAAGCGGCGCGAGGAAGGCGATTTCATGAATGCATGGGGCGGCATTTCTTCTTTGCAGCTTCGCCTGCCAGTGATTTGGACGGAAGCAAGAGAGCGCGGATTTACGATTGAAGACTTAACCAAATGGCTTTGCAGCGAACCCGCGCGGCAGGTTGGATTGCAGAATCTGAAGGCCGCGATCAAAGACGGTTACGATGCCGATATTGTAATTTGGAATCCCGACCGCGAATTCCAGGTCGAGCCGTCGCTGTTGCATCACCGGCACAAATTGTCGCCGTACAATGGAGAAGTTCTGCGCGGAGTCGTAGAAAAAACTTTCGTGCGCGGGCAGATGGTTTATGATGGCGGCGAGTTTTTTGGCCGGAGCGGACAAGTAATCTTGAGAAATAAAAATTAGCCACAAAAAGGCACAAAAAGCACAAGAGAAAATGCAAAGTCAGACGAGCCCACTTATTGAAAAGTTACTCAAGCCGGGTGATGCCGCGGCCCGTTCTGCTGAAGTCAATCAATTGTGCGATGTCATCCGTCAAACGAGTTTCGAAATTCATAAGTTCCTTAGGAGCGGACACCTTGAAAAGGTTTACGAAAACGCTCTAGCCCATAGACTCTCAAAACTTGGGATTTCACTTATCCAGCAACATCCATTGGATGTCTGTGACGAGGACGGAACTTTGCTTGGTCACTTCTGCGCTGATTTGTTTGTCGAGAGCAAGCTTGTAGTTGAAATCAAAGCCTGCAAATGCTTAGTCGATGATCACATTGCACAACTTTTAGGGTACCTTCGCGCCTCTCGAATCGAACATGGATTACTCATCAATTTTGGGGGCCAAAAATTCAAGTTAAGAAATACATTCTCAGCCGAGATATGTAGTTACGGTTTTTCCTTTTTGTGCCTTTTTGTGGCTTAGACTCTTATGGATTTCACTGAACTGATCGATCTGGCTTCTGAGCGACTTGGTGGCACGGTGCTGTGCGCCAACGATGAATTCTTTGCGCCGAAAGATAGTCTGCTAAAACAATCCGCCGCGGTTTTCATCGAAGGCAAGTACACCGATCTCGGCAAGTGGATGGACGGTTGGGAGACGCGCCGGCGGCGGACCCCGGGATTGGATTGGTGCATCATCAGGCTGGGATTGCCCGGCGTGATTCGCGGTGTCGTCGTGGACACTTCGCACTTCAAAGGGAATTATCCGGAGCAGTGTTCATTGGAAGCGTGCGCGGTCGATGGCCTGCCGACCACTGAGCAACTGCTGGATCAGTCGCAGCAATGGACTGAGATTCTGCCCAAGTCGAACCTTAACGGCGATTCAGAAAATCCATTCCCCGTCACCAGCGATGAACGTTGGACGCATCTGCGTTTCAAGATCTATCCCGACGGTGGCGTGGCGCGCTTGCGGATTTACGGCGAAGTAGTTCCGCAATGGAATCGGCTCAGCCAAATCGCCGGTGACATCGATCTTGCTGCGGTCGAAAACGGCGGCATGGTGCTGTCGTGCAGCGACATGTTCTTTGGACATCGTCACAACTTGATCATGCCGGGACGCGCCGTGAATATGAGCGACGGTTGGGAAACTAAACGCCGGCGCGGTCCGGGGCACGACTGGACGATCATTAAGCTTGGCGCGCCGGGGCGCGTCCGCCGTCTGGAAGTTGATACGTCGTGGTTCAAGGGAAATTTTCCGGAGAGTTGTTCGCTTGAAAGCTGCAACGCCGCGGACGTGCCGCTTGAAACGCTGCAAGACCCGGAGTTTGTCTGGAAACCAGTGCTGGCGCGCACGAAACTGCAAGCGCACACGCGTCACTTTTTTGACGAAGTGATGGACACAGGCGTCGCATCACACGTTCGCTTCAATGTTTTTCCGGATGGCGGCGTTAGTCGACTGCGAGTTTATGGGACGATTGGAGATTGATCCATTGAATCAATGAATCGATGGATGAATGGATGAATGGATCAATCTTTCGAGCGATTGAATCAGTTATCAGCAGATCGCGCTGAAGCGGAGTTTCTCAAATGCTGCGGCTCAACCCGTTGGGCGAAGGGAATGACCGAGGCCCGACCGTTCGAAGACCTCAAGTCTCTACTGTCTAAGGCTGACGAAATCTGGTGGTCGTTAGGAGAAGACGATTGGCTCGAAGCCTTTCGGGCGCACCCGAAAATTGGCGAGAGCAAAGCGGCGACCACGCAATCCGAACAAGAGCGCAATTGGTCAGCGAACGAACAAGCGGGCGTTGCGACTGCCTCTTCTCAGATCATTGCGGAACTGGCTGAATTGAACCGTCGATACGACGAACGGTTTGGATTCATCTTCATCGTTTGCGCCGCCGACAAGTCTTCCGGTGAAATGCTTCAAGTTCTCAAGGGTCGAATCGACAATGACACCGAAGCGGAAGTGCGCATCGCTGCGGAAGAACAGAGTAAGATCACTCGGTTGAGACTAGAGAAGCTGCTGCAAAGTTAGGAAGTTGGCCGATGAATGCTTCGCCATTGATCCGACGAGTTGTGCCGGCGCTCGCGTTCGTGTTGCTGTTGCCCTGTTGGCTGGTCGCAAAAAACAAAATCGAGAAGCAATCGTTCACCTCAAACAATAACAAACGAACTTTCTATCTGTTTGTACCGGAAACGCTGAATGCCACTCAACGAGCGCCGTTGCTGCTCGTTTTTCACGGATCAGGTCGCAACGGTCTTTCATTAGTCGAAAAGTGGACCAACTTAGCCGCCAAGGAGAACTTCATCGTGGCGGGACTGGACTCAATGGATTCATCGCGTTGGTCTACCACCGCAGATAATCCAGGCGTCCTCCGCGATCTGGTGGAGCTCCTTGAGTCCAAATACCCGATAGATCCAAGGCGCGTATATTTGTTTGGACATTCGGGGGGAGCGGTTTTTGCGATCGACATTTCGATGATCGAGTCGGAGTATTTTGCGGCGGCGGCGGTCCATGCCGGTTCATGGCGCGAAAAAGAAGAGTTCGAAATGATGCGAAGCGCGCACCGGAGAATCCCCATCGCTATTTGGGTCGGCACCAATGACCCGTTTTTCTCGGTCGCGTCTGTCCGCGCGACTCGGGACGCACTTTCAGCCGCCGGCTTTTCGGTAGAAGTCACCGAAATGCCCGGCCACGATCATTGGTACTATGACCTCGCCCCCAAAATAAACCGGGCCGCATGGCAGTTCTTCCAGCAGCACGAATTGCCGACGGTGCCGCGTTATGCGGAATTTGTCACAGCCGCTGAGGCGTCAGACGCGAACCAGCTCATTACGGAGGCCAATTCGCTGCAAACGCAGGTGATGGAGCTCGTGAACCAGACGAATATGCTAGAGTCGCAAATGCGCGCCAAAGACTTGAATCGCGACCGGCCTGAGCTGCAAAGACTAGCCGGACAGGAAGCTGAATTACTGAAGCAATCCAAGGTGATGATGAAAGCGGCGGCGGAAAAAGCCCAGCGAGCGGCGCAAATGAAGGTTGGGGCAAAGAATCAGGCGTATCTCCAGGCGAGCGCGCGGTATTACCTGAAGTTCGCGGAATTCCTCGAGGCGAAACGGGCAGAAGCTGAGGCTTTGCTGGGAACGGATTCGCCTGATGTAATCAACACAAAACGGAGCGAGGCCCGCAAGAAGGTCGAAACTCTCCAACGCGAGGTGGACGAACTGCGCACCCAAGCAGAGAAAGCAGTTCCATAGCGACATGAGCACGCTGTCAACGCACATCCTGGACACTGCGCGCGGCCGGCCGGCGGCTGGAGTGAGCGTGACCCTCGAAATTCTGAACGCGGGCGAGGGGTGGTCGCCGCTTTCGCAAGCCGAAACGGACGACGACGGACGCATCAAGCAGTTTGTCGTGAGCGAGCGCCAACTCGGGCCCGGCACTTACCGTCTGGTATTCGCGGTCGCGAAGTACTTCGAATCGTTGAGCCAGCCAAGTTTCTATCCCGAAGTTACCGTGACTTTCCTGATCGAAGCTGGCGCCGAGCATTACCATGTGCCGCTTTTGATCAGCCCGTTCGGGTATTCCACTTATCGCGGAAGTTGATTTGGAGTGCGGTGGCAATCCCGATTCATCTGGAGACACCGCTTTGGATATTCCTGAAGCTCTTTTATTGACATAGCTGTGAAAGAAAGCGCCGTCGCCGCTTCGCTCTGCCGGCCTACTCCAAATATGCAACTCAATCCAATCGTTAGCGAGTGGCTAAACTTTATTGCCCGCTGGGTGCACGTGTTCGCGGGCATCATGTGGGTTGGCACGACTTACTACTTCACCTGGCTGGACGCGCGGCTTACCGAGGAAGAGAAAGCCGTGGCCGGCGTCAGCAAATCGGGGCAAATTTGGATGGTGCACAGCGGCGGGTTCTATGTCGTCGAGAAACGGAAGGTGCCGGATGAGCTTTCGCGCAAGCTGCACTGGTTTCGCTGGGAAGCTGCCACGACATGGTTGAGCGGTTTCGCGCTGCTGCTAGTCGTTTATTACATCGGCGGTGGCGCGTTGATTGATCGTGACGTGGCGGATATCGGTTTGTGGACGGCTGTTGGCATTGGCATCGGAGCATTGGTCGTCGGCTGGCTCGTCTACGACTTGCTTATGATTTCGCCGCTCGGCCGAAACGAAAAACTGTTTGCGGTCGTCGCCTATGTGCTGATCGTCGCGGCGGCATACGGTCTGACGCGCGTTTTTAGCGGGCGGGCGGCATACATTCATATCGGCGCGATCTTCGGGACGATCATGGCCGCCAACGTCTGGATGCGTATCCTGCCCGCCCAAAGAAAGATGATCGATACCATCAAAATCGGCCAAAAACCCAACGAAAAACTCGCAGCACAAGCGAAACTGCGCTCAAAACAGAACACGTTTATGGCGGTTCCCGTGGTTTTCCTCATGATTAGCAATCATTTCGGGGGGACGACGACCGGCGGTTACGACTGGATTCACCTGGCGATTCTGGTTCCCGTTGGTTGGTTGGCGGCAAAGTTCATCCGCCGCGCGTAAGGTACAGAGAACCCCAAGGCGTCGGGGTAGCAAGCGGCATGGAGCTACCACCGAAGCGAGCGAATGTCACTTCCTGCCGCCCATTTTCACAATCTCATCGAATTCAGCTTTGGACACCGGCATTACCGAGAGCCGCGACTGCCTAATTAATAACAAATCGCGCAGCTTTGGATTCGCGCGGATGTCGGCCAGCAGAACTGCTTTCGCCAAGCCCTTCAACGGTTTGATGTCAACGGCAATCCAGGCTTCATCGTCAGCCGTAGGATCCGGGTACGCAGCCTTTGCCACCTCGGCGATGCCAACGACGCTCTTCTCTTTGCCTGAATGATAAAACAAGACGGCGTCACCAGCTTTCATATCGCGCAGATTGTTACGCGCCTGAAAATTGCGCACGCCAGTCCAGGCCGTCTTGCCGTCCCGCACCAGATCGTCCCACGAGTAATCCTCCGGTTCCTGCTTCACTAACCAGTATCTTTTTCCCTTCGCTGTTGTCATGAGTGATCCCTCGCGGTTTTGATTTTCAAAGGCGTTCGATAGAATTCTAACTCTAAATCTCAAGTAAAGGATTCCGAAAGACGTGGCAAAACTCAAAGAAGGCGACCAGGCGCCGGATTTCGCGGTGCCTGATGCCGACGGAAATATTGTTCGCTTGAAAGATCTGCGCGGGAAAAAAGTCGTGTTGTATTTCTATCCGAAAGACGACACGCCGGGATGTACAAAGGAAGCGTGCGCGTTTCGCGATTCGTTCTCGAAATTCAAAAGGCGCGGCATCGAAGTGCTGGGACTGTCGCTCGACAGCGAGAAATCGCATCAGAAATTCGCTCAGAAGTACGATTTGCCCTTTCGTTTGTTGGCCGACACGGACAAAAAGCTTTCAGAGGCGTACGGCACTTACGGCGAAAAGAAATTCATGGGGCGGAAGTACATGGGCAATCACCGGATGACGTTTTTGATCGACGAGAAGGGAAAAATCAGGAAGGTCTTCGAGAAGGTTAAACCGGACGAACACGCCGAAGAAGTTCTCGCAGCTTTTCAGGATTAAGTTGGAAAGACCGTCAGCCGGTCCTGGTTTTTGCCGCCATCGCCTTGGCCGGCCGCTTCTTGCCTTTGGCTGAGGGTTTGCGCCCCGGCATCAGGACTCCCACCGAACTGAACGAAGAGGTTAGACCGCGTTTTGGCTTGTTTCCCGAGGCTTTTTGCAGTTCTTCCATCACCTCGTTCACGAAGTACATGCGCTGGTGATTGACGATTTGGGTCCGGATTTCGCGGGTCCAGAGCAGTAAGTTAGCCAAAGCGTCGCAAACTTCATCCTTCGGCAGCCGCGTGACGTGGGCAATTTCTTTTTGGGTCCGCGCCCCACACCGAATAGCCTCGCGCACGCGATCCGCGGGCGAAAGCTTGCGCAGCATCCGGGCAATCCGGCGCGGTGAGAAACCGGCGTTGCTGTCGAGAGTGACGCGAGTCTTGGTTGCACTACTTGCGTGCTTGTTGCGTGCGGTTTTGTATTCGCGGAGCGCCTGACGGCTCAAAGCAATCTTCTGGCGGATGCAACGCTTGCAGTAAAGATTCAGCCCGTCTTTCCGCGCACGACAAATGCCGAACTCAGAACGCGGCAGAGATTCTTCGCAGCGCGGACATCGCTTCAATTCAAGTGCTATTGCTTCTGCTGCTGTCGCCATTTTCCACGCTCCCGACCAAAACTAAACAAACACCTTCCTGCAGACCCTCCAGCAGACTAGCCGCTTGCGCCCTGTTTCGTTCGAACCCGTCCCGATTGAAAAGTGGCGATGAGCCTCGGTGAGAATCTGTCGCGACAACCGACTAACGAAAGCGGCGGTAGCCCAACATCACGTTTCAAAAGCAATGCGTGAGCTTAAGTCGCGAAATGGCTGACGGTAACTTGCGAGGTAAATAAGTGCTAACTGCCAATCACTTTCGTCAACTCGATCGCCGAAGCGCCCATCTCTTAACCAACAAGGGACTGGAATTATATTGAGTAAGTTTTTTTTTGCAACTTCTAAATTGAACGATCGCGATCATTCGCGTTGAGGCATCATTTCACAGATCAGGATTGATCTGAAATTTGATAGCGCTCGCAACGTCAGCGTTCATAGAAGTTAGAAACACTTGCTCGGTGCGTGCTTCGTTGAGACTAACTCGCCGCGGAAAACGATCGCGCGCTGGCACAAGCAAACGCTCAACAAAATCGAACGTTAATCGCAACACATAAAGCGTTCGCCGTATGTTTCGCGCAACACCTTCGATTGATTCGCTTGTGGGCCTACTATTAGTTGGCTGTCATTTTGACGCTCGCTTGAAGCGCGATCGCGATCTTCATCTTCGAGCAATCGAGGCGAAGATCAATCGAAGCTTGGAAAAGATTTTTTGATGATGGTCGTGTCGTTCATGCTTGTGTACTCAGGCAACACTACGTCTCGTGGCCGCCAGCTAGAGCAGCCCGCGAGCCTTGTCAGCTCTCTTGTCGCAGAACCTGAACAAGGTTGGACAGCCTGTTCTACAAATCTGCCGGTTGTGAATGCTGCTTTGCTGTGCAAAATGCTGTAAACAGCTCCATGTTAGGGGCTTACACCCCAAGCCCGGCGCGTATTCACATGTTTTTCACAGCGGCTGTGGAAGGTTGTGGAGAGTTCAAGCGTAAGCGAACAACACTACTTTTTCGGCCGATCTTTCAGACGAAAAACGAATTTCAGTCCCGACCAAACCTCGTCGACGGCGCAGACCTTTACGTCGACCATTCCTTTCATGAGACCGACATTGCGCACAACATTGTCCGTGAGATCGGTTGCTACGTGCGAAGCTTTCTTTGGCCACGCTATCCAAAGCATGCCTGCCGGCGTTAACTTCGCGGCGCAACGCAAGAACATCTTTTCCAGCTCGCGTTTGCTCTGAACGAACAGCAGCACGAAATCAAGCGGCTTCCTTGACTTCGAGTTCACCGTCACGGCCTTCGGCAACTCCAACTCCATTTCAAAACCCTCGGGTTCGTTGATGAAGGCGATATTGAAACCTTCTTTGATGCCGAGCTTCTTCACGAGCGGCGTTCCTGAATAACCGGCCATTAAAGTTATACCTTTACTGTCAGAGAGTTTTTTGGAAAAGAAATCACCACCAACGCAAAACTTTCCACCACGCAGCGCCGACAAAGATCCAGATCAAAATGTTTGGAATGGAAACAAGCAAACCCAACCACCACCACGTTCGTTGTTTCACATAATTGGCGCCGAAGTATATTGGCGCCGGCGTTGTGCCGTAATGCGTTAACGACGCGTCGAGATTTGAAAGATACGCGAGCGAAAGCACTGCTAGCGACGCCGGCGCGCCTGCGGCCAATATCACCAAGAGAAAGGGAGTGTACATTGCTGTGACGTGCGCAGTGATGCTCGCGAAGCCATAGTGAGCGTAGAAATAAATCAACAGCAACACACCCAGCGCCACTGCCCACACCCAACCAACCGTCAAACGGCCTGCGGCTTCAGCGAAGCGCTTCGTGATTCCGGTTTCGCCTAAGGCCTCAGCCATTCTGACCAAACCGCCGTACCATATGAAGACCGCCCACGCTCCATGTTCGGTGACCAGGTCACGCCAGTCCAGAACTCTGGCCAACAGTAGCGCAGCGACACCCAACATCGGCGGTAGTGCGTAATCAAGTGTCGAAAGATAAGTCAACGCGGCGATTAGCCGCCCGGAAGGAACAAGATGACCGATTGTGGGAATCAATCCGGACAACCCACGCGTAATCCAGAGCGCTGCGACCCCGACGAAAACGATGAACAGCACCCATTCTTGCCATTTCATCGGCCCCATTTTCTTCAGTTCGGCGCGAGCGAATTCGGCGGCGGCGGGCGTGTGCTTGATTTCCGGAGGAAACAGGCGATAGAGCAGTGGCGGAACAATCGCCAGCGAAATCAAGCCCGGCACAATCGCGCCCAACAGCCAGCGCGTGTAGGTCAGCTCAATTCCCGCCGAGGCTCCGGCAAATTTGGCAATCAGCACATTCGAAGCCTGCCCGGTCAGAAACATCGCGCAGATGATTACGTCGCACTGATAACAAAGCACCATCAGGAACGCGCCAAGCTTGCGCGCTGTATCACCCGGTCGGGATTGATAAGCTTCGGACAAGCTCTTCGCGATGGGGAAGATCACGCCTCCTGAACGTGCACCGTTGGACGGAATAATGCTGGCGAGGACAAAATCAGTCGAAATCAGAGCATAACCGAGCCCAAGACTGTTACGACCAATGGCGCGGATGAAGAGCAGAGCGATCCTCCGACCCAAGCCCGTCTTGATCATTGCCCGCGATATGAAAAACGCTGCGAGCACGAGCCAAACAATGGGATCCGCGTAACCGCCCAGCGCCTCGCGAATTGGCAGCGCGCCAGTGATCGCGACGGCTGTCACGCCCATCAAAACGATCGCGCCTCCGGGAATTGGGCGGACAATTGAGCCTGTAATTGTCGCCGCGAAGATTGCCAGCAAGTGCCAGGACTGCGGTGTAATTCCGGAAGGGATCGGCAGTAACCAGACGATTACACCGACTGCCACGACAATCAACCATCGAAGCAAGCGGTGGCTGACGATATCTGACTCGTGGTGCGCGTTTGTTTGCGTTGATTCGGGCTGTTCCGAGCTCATCGGCGAAGGCGGACTAACTTGACCATTGAAAAATCGCGGCGATACTAATCTTTGAAGACGAAGCGTTCAAGCTGTTTTCGCCTGGCGTAAGCAAGCGACTACTTTTTCGACTAGCAACGGGCATGTTGATTAAGAAAGCCTCGGACATAAAATCGAGCGAGATTACCGATCGCCGTGTCTATCTGAACCGGCGGTTATTCATGCGCGGCGCGGTTCTGGTGGGCTCAGCCGCAGCGACAGGCTTCGTGTATCGCAAGCTGAATCCGCCAGCGGCGCTGGTTGAATCGCGTCCAAAGATCGCCGGTCTGGTAACGCCGCCTTCTGATGAGGCGATGCGAAATGCCTTTAAAGTCAACGAACCGCTGACCTCGCTCGCTGACATCACGAACTACAACAACTTTTACGAGTTCGACACGGAAAAGCGTGGAGTCGCGACAGCCGCACGAAATTTCGTGACGCGGCCCTGGCAAGTTTCGGTCGAAGGTTTGGTCAATAAACCCAAAACGTTCGATCTGGACGATTTGCTGAAGTTGGCGCCACAGGAAGAGCGAATCTACCGCCTGCGCTGCGTCGAAGGCTGGTCGATGGTGATTCCGTGGGTCGGCTTCCCGCTTGCCACACTGTTGAAGCAGGTTGAGCCGCTTTCCTCCGCGAAATACGTCGCGTTTCAGACGCTGCTCGATCCGAGCCGGATGCCGAATCAAAACACCGGCGTACTCGATTGGCCGTACGTCGAAGGTTTGCGGCTCGACGAAGCGATGCACCCACTGACGATTCTGGCCACCGGACTTTACGGCGAGACGCTGCCACCGCAGGACGGGGCGCCGATTCGGCTGCTTGTGCCATGGAAATACGGATTCAAGAGCATCAAGTCGATAGTGAAAATCAGTTTGGTCGCTGATCAACCGCCGACGACATGGAACATCGCGGCGCCAAGCGAATATGGATTCTACTCGAATGTGAACCCGGACGTGGATCATCCGCGCTGGAGCCAACGCTACGAGCATCGCATCGGCGAATTCGGCTCGCGACCAACACTATTGTTCAACGGGTACGCTGAACAAGTCGGGCATTTGTACGCGGGCATGGATTTGAGAGCGAATTACTGAAGTAGCCATCAGCTGTCAGCTCTCAGCCTGTCAGCATGATGTAGGGGTTTGCTGAAGACTGATAGCTGAAAACTGAGAACTTACAGCTTCGGGATGAAAGACACGCGTTTCGCCAAACTCGTCCTCTTCGTCAACGGCCTCGTGCCGTTGGCGCTGCTGCTTTGGGACGTTTGGCGCAAGCAAGTAGGCGCAAATCCCTTGGAGTTCGTGACACGGACAACGGGCATGCTGACGCTCGCCTTTCTCTTTCTGACATTGGCGGTCAGTCCGCTACGCCGCATTTTGGGACTTAACTGGTTGATCAAGTTCCGCCGAATGCTGGGACTGTTCGCATTCTTTTACGGCTCGCTTCATTTGCTGACGTACATCTCCTTCGACCGCTTCTTTCACTTGACCACGATTCCGGGCGACATCGCGACCCGGCGCTTTATTGCGGTGGGCATGGCGGCGTTCTTTCTGATGCTGCCGCTCGCGATTACTTCAACCGACGCCATGATTAAACGTGTAGGTGGCAAACGTTGGGCGCAACTGCATCGGGTAGTGTACGCGGCCGGCATTTTAGGTGTTTTGCATTACTACATGCTGGTAAAATCCGATGTGCGGTTGCCGCTCACGTTCGCGTTTCTTTTGGCGGTATTACTTGGATTCAGGGCATTCACAAAGTATTACCAAGCCCGCGGCACCCTCTCGGCGAACCTGAAGCGAATTCCATGAACGACGATAAGAGAACCAGCGAGCGCGTACCGACCAACCTGCCGGCCAAGTGGCACGGCGTCTCCGGCTCACACGAAGGCCGGATTGAGGACCTCAGCATCACCGGCTGTTTCGTAAATACGACGGGAAACGTGGACATCGGCGAGATGATCGCCCTTTTGATTCAGCTTCCATCGGGCGCCTGGTTGCCACTGCGCGGAAAAGTAGCGTTCTATCAACAACTGACAGGCTTCAGCGTGACTTTCTCGATTGCCGATGAAAAACAGTTGGAGCAACTCAATGAATTGATCGCCAGCCTAAGCCAGCCTGCGGAACAAGCCTAAATGCTCGATCCAACGAAGCGCTTCTCAAATCGCGTCGAAAATTATCTCAAGTATCGTCCCCGATACCCGGCTGAGATTATTCCCCTGGTGAAACGAGAATGCGGCCTCACGCCTGACTCAATCATTGCTGACGTCGGCTCAGGTACGGGTTTTTTGACGGAACTCTTCCTGGGCCACGGAAATCGCGTTTTTGGCGTTGAACCAAACGCTGAGATGCGCGCCGCCGGTGAGCAATTACTCGCAACCTATCCGAACTTCACGAGCATCGACGGGACTGCCGAGAGCACTACGCTGGCCGACGCTTCGGTTGACTTCGTCACCGTCGGTCAGGCTTTCCACTGGTTTGATCGCGCAACAGTCGGTCACGAATTTCTACGAATCCTGAAGGAAAACGGATGGGTTGTCATCATCTGGAATGGCTATCGCGTAGACCGCACCCCGCTAGTCGCGGGTTACCATGAGGTGCTGCTGCGATATGGAAGCGATTACCGCGACGTGCTCCGCGAAATTAAAGACACGGATGTCGAATCATTTTTTGCGCCGGGTAAGCTCGAGATCGCGCGCCTCGATTTTCAGCAGCAGTTTGATTTCGAAGGATTGAAAGGACGGCTATTGTCGGCATCGTACGCGCCCCAGCAGGGTGATTCGAACTACGAGCCAATGATTCAGGAACTGCGCAAAGTTTTCGAAGCGAATCAAACCAACGGCAAGGTCGTCTTTGATTACGATACTGAAGTCTATTACGGCCAGCTTCGCCCTTGATCACTGTGTCGCCAGCGTTGCCAGTCTCACCATCGCATGCGACAGATCGAGACGTGTGAACGTCCCGCCAGGATCAAACGCAGTGCCGCTCGTTGTGATCAAGCCGTTCTGAACCGCTATGGCCACGTAACCTCGCAACGAAACCGGAATTGAAGCAGCATCAGTGTAGGTCAGCGTGTAAGTTCCCGACTCGGCTTGTTGCCGCAGCCCCGCCGCCCGCACGAGCGCGACCACCGCGGTCAAACGATCGACCGGCGCATCAGGCAGGAAATTGGTGGTGGTGATGGTCGGGAACAAAGCGCCATTGGGAGCGGCTTGCGCGCTCTCGACAGCCAACATCGTCGTCTTATCGCGCACATCCGAGTACATCGAACTGGCCGGCATGTATTGCGCCACGCGACCGCCCAGTAGCATTGCCGTGGCCAAATCAGCGCGCGTGATGCTGAACGTCGGGCGGAAGCGGCGACCGATTGGCCACATCACGAAGCCACGGAAGTTCTGGTAAATCTCCGCGATGGCGGTCGGACTCAGCACAGAAACGTCATCCATGGGCGCGTATCTCGCGCTGTTGATTTGAAGAATGCCGCAGTAGGTTTGCGTCGTGCCAGCGGATCCGAGCGTGTTTCTTACGACCGCTTTCCATGTTCCCGCCACCGGCTGCGAGACAGTAACGCGCTGCCGTCGGCCAGTGAGGCCGGGCAAGTTGATCGCGCTGGATTCCGCTTGCTTGATGCCCTGCGCATCGAGCGCGGCCAGACTGAGGTTGTTCGGGGTCAGCAAACCGCCCCACGAGATTTGCATTGAAGCGATCAACGCGTTCGCGGGAATATCGATCGAGGTCTCGCTGGGCAGACCGGGAGTCACGGTGCCGCTAAAAACTAGCGGCGCGTCCGTAACGAATGTCGCCTGGTTCTGATTGCCGACGCCGCGCCCGAGTCCAAACCGTCGCGACGGAAAGGCGGCTTCGAGCACCGCCGCCTGCGCGTTGAGCATGCCGGAACCAGCTTCATGCAAGTAGTAGGGCGGCATCGGCGTCGCTGTGCGCTGCAGGATGTCGCGAATCTGCGCCGGCGTCAGTTGCGGATTCACTTCCAGCATTAGGGCGATGACGCCGGCCACATGCGGCGCTGAGAAGCTTGTGCCGCTGCCCGTCACGTAATACGGAAGCTCGGCAGACGAAAGCGACGCGTCATTCGTCCCTAATCCATTTGCCGAGGTCACCGAGACGCCAGTCGACGGTCGCAAACTAACGGTGTTCACTCCCGGCGCGACGATCGTCGGATGGAACAGTGGGCTGCCGAACTCGCCACGCGAAGAGAAGCTCGCGAGTCTGCCCTGATCGTCAGTGGCACCTGTGCCGACGACCCACGGCGCAACTGAATAGGGATTCAGAGAGTCTGGGCCTGGCCCGGTGTTGCCTGCTGAAAAGACCACGTTCACGCCGGCGTCGGAGAGCATCTTTGTCGCGATGTTGACCGGATCGCTGACGTCGAACACTGTATTGGCTGAGAAGCTGCAATTCACCACCCGCACATTGAAGACGTTGTAATTGGCGAGCAGATAATCAAAACCTGAGAGGATAAACAGCAGCGTGCCGTCTCCCGCGCTCAATCCGAGGATATTTGCGCCCGAGGCGACTCCAGAGTATTTGCCGCCCGACTGCTGGCCGTTTCCGGCAATCACGCCGGCGACAAACGTGCCGTGACCGTAGGCTTGATCGGTGTTGGGAACACTCGGCGCCGCCACGGGGTAATTGAATCCCGCGCCAAGACTTTGCGTGTCGGCCAGCTTGATGTTCTGTACAACCCGCCCCGCCAGATCGGCGTGCGTGCCATCAACGCCCGTATCGAGCACCGCGACCGTAACTCCGCGTCCGGTCACTGAAACACCGCGGTTTACGTTTGTGAGTTCCGTGTCGCGCCGGACGCGCTCGACGCCTGTCAAAGTGCGCGCGGCGGGCGTCAAATTCCAGTTGAAAGTTCGATTGCTGTAAATCGAACGCACGGCGGGCAAATGCGAGATCGCCATCAGGTTAGCTTTGGTCGTGGTGACCGCGATCATCGGCAGAACTCGATAGCGCGTGCCGCCCATGACGCCCAGGTTCTGCAAATCAGCGATGTCTGCATCGCTCGTCAGCCGGTGATAGACGATGACTGCGTTGACGGTGCTGTCATCGGTCAACTGGTTGAGAACCACAACCAGTTCCGGATCAACACTCGCGATGCCTGAATTTAGTGGCGCACTCAACGCTTCGGCCAGCGCATTTGCTCCGGTGCGCGTGAAAGCGTCCGCGCCGCTAATCGTGACGCCGTCGGCCCCGCTGATCGTAATTCCGTTGACACCGGTTACCGTGATGTTGCTCGGCGAAATTGAAAAGACAACGCCGTCCGCGTCCGTCGCCGTAATGCTGTCCTCGCTGTCGATGGTTACCGTGCTGTCCGCGCCGCTTATCGTGATGCCGTCGGCGTGAACGATGTTTCGCGTATCGGCCCCACTAGCGGTGATGCCGTTCGTACCCGTCGCGATCACACTGTCGGCGCCGCTGATAGTGATGCCGTTGCCATTGCGGATCACGATCGATTCGGGGTGATAAGTATTCCCATCCGCACCGCTAATCGTGATGCTGTCCGCGCCACTGATTGTGATACCGTCGGCGTGCGTGATCGTCGTTGAGTCCGCGCCCGACGCCGTGATGCCATCAGCGCCGCTCGCCGTGATGCCATCAGCGCCCGATGCAGTGATCCCGTCGGCGCCTGAAGCTGTGATACCGTTCGGCAGAAATGCCAGCACGCCGTCGGCGCCGCTCGCTGTAATTCCAGAGGTGTTCGTGAAACTGATTCCGTCGGCGCCCGAAGCAGTAATGCCGTTCGATCCGACGATCGTCAGTCCGGCAAGCGCAGGTACAGCACTCAGTAATACCACCAGACTGAGCGCCAGCGCGATTCGAAATTTCTTCAGTAAGTGATTCGCCATCGGATACAAGCCATGGCCACAGTCGGGTCAGGACAGTGGCTTGTTCATTACAACTCCAAGCGAGGCGTAGTTGCTCAAATATAAGAACTGAGACAACGCCAAATTCTAGGTCGCCCGGGAAGCAAGATGTGTTGCGTTCGCCTTGCATTTCTATCTTGGTTTCCGCAGTTTTCTTCAGTATTTAAGCAATTCTTTAGCTGCCGACGAGTTCGCGATAAGCCTTCTGTGTTTGCATTGCCGGTTCCACGCCCAATTCCTTTTGCAAAAGCGCCTCCAAGGTTTCGTATTGCTCTTTCACCGCCACGCGATTGCCGAGTGCCGCGTGCGCGCGCATCAGCATGCAGTGGATGTCCTCGCGAAAGTGATCCTCGCGCAGGATGCGCTGCGCCAGGTCCATCGCGCGCGGCCATTCCTGCTTCTTCTCGGCCACTGCAGCCAGCGATTCGAGCATCCGCAGATACTGTTCGCGGTAATAGGAACGCTGCTCATCGATCCACGGCTCGTAACTGCCCTGCATGAACTCGCCCCGATAAAGCGCAACTGCTTGCTCGTAAGTATCGATGCAACGCGCATAGTCACGTTCGCGCCGCGCTGTCTCGCCGTCGTTGATCAGCCGCTCGAAAGTCTCAGTGTCGATCCGATATGAAAACTCAGGATTGAGCTGATAGTCGCCGTCACGATAGATGATGAAGTTTTGCTTCAGCGGCTGATTACTATTCAGCGCCTTGCGAATGTGCGAGATGGTCGGATGAAAATTCTTTTCGATTGTTTCGATGTTGTCCTCAGTCCAGAACGTATCGATGATCGTGTCTTTCGGCGCACGGTGATGGCGCCGCGAAACGATGAAGCACAGGATGTCGCGTGCGCGTCGCGTCGTCCACGCGTCAGCGGCAAAGGAACGTGCCGGATCGCGAAAGATCTCAACGGGGCCGAGCATATTCACCGTCAGGTCTACCAGCGGCCCCGGTGACAGGTTAGGTGTCGTCATGGGTTGGGCCGTGCTGACCATGATGGTGGGAAGTTGCGCGCGCAAATCCGCCGGCAACATTTCCTGCGCTACATCAGATGCGAATAGTGAGGGCCGATGCGCGATCTCCTGACGCAGCCAATAGTCGTAGTCGTACCGCGCCGCAAGGTCCAGCGCGCGCCGCAGGCATTCGAACATCTGCGGCTCGCGGCCTAGTTCGAGTTCACACGCGGCCAGTTCGGTGCACGCCTGCGCTTCGTAGTAATAGAGTCCCCGAGCGCGAAAATACTCGAGCGCGGGAAGCAACTCGTTGCGTGCCGGCTCGAATTCACGTTGCGCAATTCGTACGCGGCAACGCGCGAGCGTGGCTGTGAAAACTCCAGCTTCGTCATCGCGGGCTTTGCGCAATTCAAGAAGTCGATCGATTTGGGCGCGCGCGCGAGATGCGTCACCCGCTTTCAAACTGAGCAGCGCCTGCTCTTCCAAAAGCTCGACACGCGAAAGTTCGATACCGGCTTCGTCGTAACTCCGCGCCGCGCGTTCGTAAAATTCTGCGGCGCGCGCCACATCGCCGCGTTCGCGGCAAAGATTGCCATATGCTTCCAACGCCTCGCCGAGCTGGCCGACCAGACTGAACAGCTGGCAGCGCTCGAGCGCGCGATCGAGATGCTGCTCGCATTCCTGCAACTCACCGCGATACAAATGACAGCGCGCGATGTTCAGGTGCGCCCACGCTTCCTGCGGGATCGGCGCTTCATGATCGTCCGTGCGCAGCATGCGGCGCAGCCAGTGCAACGCCTCGCCAAAATCGCCGCGCATCAGTGCCGGCAAACCGAGGTTATGAGTAATCAGCCGGACGTGATGTTCGTCATTCCGCTCTTCAGCGGATTGCAAAGCGACCCGAAACTCACGTTCGGCGGCCGTCCACTCGCCCTGCGAAACAAGACACAGCCCTCGCGTGTTCCCGCACTTTGTGCGCACGGGCGAATCTGCCTTCGTCAGCTCGACTGCGCGATCAAGATATTTGAAGGCTGCCTCGTAATCTCCCTGACGTCGCGCGATGGTCGCCAGCGAGTGCAGCGCTTCGGCTTCGCCTTCATCGTCGCCTTTCGCGCGCAACGCCGCAGTGGCCCGCCGGAACAGGCTCTGCGCCGTCTCGAATTCGCCGCGCAACCGCGCGACTTCGGCACGATGGGCCATGGCGCGCGGATGCGCCTCGAGCACTGAAGTTGGCAACGACTCAGCCAGCGAAGCGAGCGACGCGAGCTTGCCGGACGCGATCCATTCCCCGCCGCGCTCGGCAATTACTTCGCCG
>DASXTE010000084.1:0-5365 GCA_036505595.1 Pyrinomonadaceae bacterium | reverse complement strand
ATTGCCGCCTTGGCCATGCGATGTCCGCGCACGCTGTGCATGAGATCGAACACGGCAGCGGCATCTTGGACTTGCCTGCCGACAACCATTGGCGCGAGAAATTCTTTCAGCGTCGCCCAGGCCGTCTCGGTCCACTCATCGGAATAGAAAGGGCCTTCACCCGCGGTGCATTCGCCCCAGCCTTCCGCGCGGTGCGGTCCCAGCACGCGAACCAAAATTATTCGTCGCGTCGTCGTGCGGCCAAAACTGGTTTCAAAAAAGTGAATCAGCGGGAGGTTTATTTCGCGGAGTTCAATCGTGTCTATGAGCACTGAGCGATATTAAACGGAGAAAAATCATTTGTCATTTGTCATTGGACATTTTTCATTGGTCATTGGCTGGGTGACCTCAACGCGTCCAAAAAATGACAGATAGTAAATGGAAGATGACAAATGGAAAATGATCCGGTTTCGCGATCGTCTATAGCGACAAGACGTTTCCTCACTTCGGTTCCTCCAAAACCCATCCGGCAAAAGTCCTGACGATCTTCAAGTCCTTGCCATAGTAAGTCGCTGGATATTCCCAAATCTCGTCCATCATCGCCAAAAGGTCTTCGCGCGTGGGATTCTCCAGTACTTGCTTCAACGTTTTGTCTTTGAAGCGTCCAGTCTTAATTACCGTCTTCATGATTTCGGCATCGCCGATGCGCAGCGCGGCGCGCGCAATCTCGGTCGTCATTTGCGTCAGCATCTTGTTGACCAGATCAGCATCTTCGTCCTCGTAGAGTTTGCGATAGTCGACGAAGACACGCTCGCCATCCTCACTAGTGAAATTGATGTGATAACGCGCGAGTCGCCATAGCACCGATCGATTTTCCAGCGGCGGCACACGCGTCCCCATTTCAACCATATCGCCGACGCGCGCGAGCTTGTCGCCCGTCGGATCGTCCATCACGACGACTACAACTGCGGAATCTGCCGTGACGCTCTTTACCTGCGCCGTCCCGAGCTTTTGGACCTTTCGTTCTTTTGCATCAACTTTGCTGTAGACGGACCAAAGCGGCCCCTCGTCCCCAACTCTTAAACCGTCATCGCTGCCGCGATCGATCGTGACCTCACGAGTCTTGCCTTCCCCATCTTTTATCGTGAGAATTCGCCCACTGGTTTTTTCGCGACTGCTTTCAAGCAAATTCGCAAGCTTGGAATTAACCACGGCGATGTCAGTATTCACGGCGCCGGTGTTGTCCAACTTCGTAACGGTTGCCAGTGTCTTCAGAGCTCCGTGATAGCTGAAATACGCATCGGACTTCTTGTCCTGCTTGAATAGAGTGTCACCCATGTGGGTGTAGCCCACCGCCAGGTGACGCTTCCTTTCGACCTCGTTGATACCCAATCCCTTTTCAGCACGCTCGCGCTCTTCGTAGTAACTAGCCTTGTCGCCGACCAGCGCGATCGCGAGATTTATGGATTGCAGCGCGTCTTGATACTTTCCAGCTTCGTTTTGCAAAACGGCAAGCTGGTAATACGTGTCAGGCGTCGGATCGAGCGCGACACTCCGCTTGAGTAAGTCTATGGCCTTCCCACGATCAGACTCGGCTATCGAAGCGCTAAGTTGAACGAGAGCGCTGGCGTTTGCAGGCCCGAGTTTCAGCGCCTCTTCGGCATAGTGAGTGACCGCGGCGGAATCCATCTCGCTGACCGAAGGCCCAATGAAGCTCCAAAACAAATAGACGATCGGCTTGTATGATGGCTCTTGCTCCGTCAGTTTGAGCAGTTTTGCAAAGTCTTCACGCGCGCCATCATAAAATCGCTTCTTGTCCTCTTCCTCTTTCCAGTAGCCGGCCCAATAGCCTGCGCGTTCACTGTAACGTGCGCGGGCCAGCAACAACTCGATGTTGTTCGGATGCTGTTCCACTCCCGGATTGAGCAAAGCCACGGCCTCGCGATAATGTCCCGAGGCGGCCAATTCGTTCGCCTGAAGAACAAGGGTCCGCGGATCAACTTCGCGAACTGGAGCCGTTAGCTTCGAGCAATCCCCTTCTCCTAAACTCTTCGGCAGCGAGTGCAGTTGTTGACTCGCCCAAGTCGCCAACGCGTTGTATCGTGCGTCATGATTCTCGTCGTGTTCACATTGAAACTTGCGATAGTAGTAACGGGACCAATCGTCGTAGCCCGCTTTGTGCCAAAGGTGCGCTTGAATCGCCAACGAGCCATAGTCCTTCGGCTCCTTCCTGAGTTGCAGCCAAGCCCAGTTCATCGCCGTAAAATAGCCTTCGGCCCATAGATCGGTTCGCGCGGCGTTCTCGTCAGCCTGTCTGAGGAGGGCTTCGAAGTCATGTCCGCCGCGAAACGCTTCGATCGCCGCGAGTTCGTAATAAAGCGCGCCGTTAAACTCGTTGCCCTGAGCATAGATAACGTTCTTCTGCGTTGCCTTCTGAATATCTTCAGAGACTTCGCTGTCGAACACGCCATCAAAATAGCCGGGCCGGTACCACTGGATCGCCTTTCGAATTGAGTCTTCGGCCGCCGCGTAATCCTTCAGGTTCGCCTGCGTGACGGCCAGGTTTAGGTAATTCAGCGAGTACTGTGGATCGATTTCGCGAATCCGCTCGAAGTCTTTCAGCGCGGCGCTGGTTTCAAATCGGATAAGACTCATGTAGCCGCGATTGGTCAGCGCATTCAGGTTGTCGCTGAATGTTTCCAGGACCTTGGCCGACTCGTTCTTGGAAAGATCCGGACGGCCAACTTCTGCCAACGCGGTCGCGTAATAGTTTCGCCAGTACGCAGCCTCTTCCGGCGAAGCGAGCTGAATAAGCCTCTCTGAGAGCGTGTTGATGTTCGTCTTGTCGTTCAGATTTTGCGTGCGATGCGCCATGGCCGCCCGCAATGATTCCAACGACAGCCGCACAGCCTCTTTTCGTCTTTGTTCGGCAACGCCTTGCGCCTCGCGCGCTTGTTTAGTTGCGGCCTCGGCCTCCTGGCGTTTTTCTTCAGCAACCTCTGCCGATTTCTTTTCGGCTTCGGCTGATTTTTCCGCGGACTCCTTTGCCGTTTTCTCACTCGCCGCGGACTGCTCGGCCTTGCGCGCGTTTTGTTCAGCCAGCGATTTTTGTTCGTCCGCGATGTGCTTCTGCACGAGCGCTTCATTGCGCGCCGCGTACGCTTTGTTGCGTGCGTCGAAAGCAAACACGCCAAATGCGGCTGCGATCAGAAATAGCACGCCGAAAACAGTGGCGAAGATGCGTGTGCGCCGGACTTCTCTTTTCCGCGCGCGTTCGCGCTCGGCAATTTCAGCTTCGTTGGCCGTCTTGCTGGCGTCGATGAATCCCATCGCCGCTTCGAATTCAGGATGGTAATGCTCGGCCCAGACCGCATTCGGTCTGTTTTCTTTGCGCCAACGCAAAGCCAAAGCGAGATCCGGATCGTGCCAAAGGCCCGCGCGGCCTTCGCGATGCAGCAAGGCCGTGTCGGCGATGCGCCGATAGATGTTCGCTGAACGAGCTTCTTCGTCCACCCACTTGCGCAGGCGCTCCCAACCGCGAATCAAACTCTCGTGCGAAATATCGATGAGTGAGTCAGCCGTTAGCGCAACGCTTGCCGGCGGCATCAGAAAAGATCGTCCCGCCTGGCGGAACGGTTCGATGACCGCGATGACTTCGGCCGGCGTCGCTTCGGCAATCGCGGCAATCTCGCTGACACGAGTCGGCCGGCGAATCTCGCGATTGTCTGGACCTTTCTCAGTCAGGCTCTTGAAAATCTTTTGCGCGAGCGCGCGGCTGCGCTCGTTTGGCAATTCCGCATAGGCTTCATCGGCGTGACGCGACAGAGCATCTGTCATCGTGCCAACGGCTTCGTAGTGCCGCAGGTCGATCGGTTCGCCATTCCGGCGATCGTGCGCCCACAAATCCCACGTGCGCATCAGCGCGTGCTGCAGGATCGGGAGGTGGTCCGGATCGTCGCCCACATCATTCAGCAGACGATTGACGAGCCGCGTTGAGATCTCTCCGCCACCAACAGCGACCGGACCGGTGATCGCTTCGCGTCGTTGATCGCGCGTCATTCGTGGAATCAGGTATTGGCCATCGTTGATTGCCTCGGGCAGGTCACGAAACTGCGCGCAGTCGCCGAGAAAATCCGAACGCATCGTAATCACGATGTAAACCGGAACGTCCGTCTGGCGTTTTGCTTCGAGAAGAAGTTTGATGAAAGCAGCCGCTTCGTCTTCCGGGCCGACGCGTTTCGACATGCGGCGGAACCGGAAGATTTCTTCAAACTGATCGACGACAACTAAAAGGTTTTCGTTCGCAGGCATGCGCGCCTGCCTGGTCGCTTCAACTAATCCCAGGGCGCTGCGGCGCAGCGTCGCTTCGACAATCGTTTTCTGCAATGCCGCATCATCGTCGCCGCTGGTTCCAAACACTTGTGGGCTCGCCAGAGCCGACGCCAAATTGCCGAGCGGATCGTGGCCGGGGCGAAACAGCGCCACGCGCCAGTCCGATCCGGCCTGCGTCATCAGGCCACCGAACAACGATGGCAACATGCCGGCGCGCACCAGCGAAGACTTGCCGCTGCCCGACGTGCCGAGCACGGCGAGAAAGCGGCTGCGCCTGAGCCGACGAAGTAATTCGTCGGACTGCCCATCGCGTCCAAAGAACAGGTGGTCTTCGTTGGACTCGAACGGGCGCAATCCGGGGAAGGGATTAATGAAACGCTCGTTAGTCATTGCTTCTACCTTTTTGCCTTATTGATCTCTTCGATGAATGGTTGGATCGCATCGGGTGTGAAGTCGCCAAAGTTTCTGAGCAGCAGCGCCTCGCGCGTTCGATAACGCTGCTTCGCGGGATTTTCCGGCGGGCCGGTGTAGATTGCCTGGGCCAGCATCGGTTTTGTGCGCCCGTAGCCGGGAATTTTTTGCAGGTCGCGCAGCTTCGTCCGCAGCCAGCCTTCGCTCGAATTGCCGTAAAAGATCACGACCGCATCGCACAGTAACAGACTCTCTTTGTGATCTTCGCGGACTTCCGCTTCATCGCCTTCGAACAAGGGCAGCGTGACTTCGAACCCTTGATCGAACAGGTGATCCGAGAGCAACCCGATCGCGTCATAGTCCTGCTTATCGCAAATCAGGTAAACGCGCAGCGGCCCTTCATCATGAGGTTTGCCGTTACCGTTGCCGTTCGACGTGGCCGATTTTGCCTTCGGCCGCAGCTTGTCCTGAATATAAGTCTTCAATTCTTCGATTGAAGTTTGCAAAACGACCTGGCGGCCGAGCGCAGCAAAGAAAATTCGTTTGCGCGTCTGATTTGGCTGCCTGAGGGTTTGGAAACTCGAGAAGAACGGCAGCGCCAATTCATCGAGTATTTGAAGTTTGACGCGACGGCACAGCAGGG
>DASXTE010000083.1:0-24915 GCA_036505595.1 Pyrinomonadaceae bacterium | reverse complement strand
ACCACGTCTGGAACCCGCGTTTGCGAGCTGCGTAGCGAAAGATAAATCGCCCCCATTAATCCCAATGAAAACGCCACGGCAATGCCGATCACAATGACGATCCGCTTGATTATTAAGAGGAATTGCCGGACGGTTGGCGTCATCAATGCTTAGTTTCAGCGGTCGAACCCGCGACACAGGCCGCCGAATGGCGAAGTCTAACATGTCGGTAACCGCCAGCGATAGCAGTGCGGACTCGCTGCTTAACCTCAATCCCGCCGCTCCAGGACGGCGATGAAAAAACCGTCACAACCGTCGCGATTTGGCCATGTTCGAACATAGCCTTCCGGTGTTTCCAATTGGGTAGGCGCATTGAGCGGCGTTTTGACCAACTCACGATGGGTCGCAAGAAAGCTTTCGACGACGCGTTCGTTCTCCTCCGGTTCTACTGAGCACGTCGAATAAATCAGCCGGCCGCCGCGACGCAGTACGCGCGCCGCGGTCGAGAGCATCAGCAGTTGCTGCGACGCAAGCTGCAAGATGTCTTCCGGCGCGAGCCGATATCGAATTTCTGGATGGCGACGGAGAGTGCCGGTGCCAGAGCATGGCGCGTCCAGGAGCACTCGGTCGAATGATTCATCCGAAAAGGGAAGTGGCTTTGTAGCATCGTGCTGGATAACGTGAATTCGCGCGTCCTGCTTTAGCGCGAGCCGTTGCATTGTTTTCGCGCGACGCGGATGAATGTCGCCGGTGACGACGGTTGCTTCCGGCGCAAGCGCGGCGATGTGCGTGGCTTTGCTTCCAGGCGCTGCCGTGACATCGAGCACGCGATGACCGGGGCCAACGTGAAGCAGATGAGCGAGCAACTGGGACGCTTCGTCTTGCAGGTAGATAAGGCCCTCGTCGACTAGCTCGCGAAGTACGCTGCCCGCGCCGGCTACGCGCCACGATCCAGGAACCATCTTCGATGGGGTCAGTTCCGCGCTCGCTGACTCCAATTCGGGCATTGTTCTTTTCCGAGCTTGTTCGTCGCGTTGCGTGCGCGCTGTTAATCGAAGCGCAGCCGGCGCCGGCTGATTATTCGTTCGCGCGAACTCACGAGCTTCATCAAAGCCGAACGCGTTGACCCAACGTTCAATCAACCAGCGCGGATGCGATGTCTCGATCGAAAGCTTCTCGATTGAATCTTGAATCTCTGTTGCGGGATCGTAAATGGGGTCGCGCGTCGCACGCCGCAGCACGGCGTTGACGAAACCTGCCGCTGACTTTACGCGACTCGCCCGCACCAGATTCACCGACTCATTGACCGCGGCGGACGACGGGATGCGCGTCAGAAAGCGAAGCTGATACAGCCCAATCTCCAAAGCCAATCGTACGGGTAGATCAAGTTTTTGAGCAGAGCGATTTCCGAAATGCTCAATGCTTCGATCAAGCCACAGTCGCCGGCGCAAAACGCCAAGCACCAGTTCATGACACAACGCTCGATCGTCCTCGCGCATATTCGCGTCGAGCGTGGCCAGCAAGACTGACGCAAACGCGGATTCCGCTTCAACTCTGCGCAGAATTTCGAACGCCGAGCGACGTGCCGGTGAGACTGTCATGTTTAATCAGGGGTGAATTGGGCAGGCTTGGACAGCGCACAGCTTCCATTCACCTTCGCGGAGAGAATACACGTTCAGAATTTTGTATTGGCCCGAGATTTCGCGGCCGTGATAAATCCAGTTCGCAGTATCGAGTGCGGTCAGCATCGCGGTCGGTCCGAACACGCGCACGCTAACCTGGTCGCGATTGATGTGCTGAATCTTCAAGTCGCCGCTGACGCAATCAGCGATGAACTGCGCTTTGTCATCGCCTTCGAGCGGATAACTAAATACAAAGTCCTCGGCCATGATGCGGTCCAAAGTTGGGCCATCGCCATTAGTCATGGCCTTTACCCACTCTTCATTCATGTGGCGCAGGTGCCGTTCGATTTCGAACGTATCAGGATGCACGCTCATTTGACGTTCGCTTCTACGACAGATCGACGAACGAGTCAACCTGCATTGATTGGCCGTATTCTTTTTGCGATTGGTGTTGGCTAAAGCGACACGATATGGGATGCAAAGCCGGTCTCGCGACCTTCTGGGCGCGTGGCATGTTCATTGCCAACCTATAGTACTGGAGGTCAATGGCATGCGAACAAATTATTTCAAGAGGATTGTTGGAGGCTTAATCCTGGGACTCTCGCTGCTAAGCATTGGTGTAATGTCGAGCGCGACGGCCCAGGCACAATATCGGCGCAACGATCAATACGAGCAGGATCGTTATCGTCGCGATCAGGATCGGAATCGGCGCGATGATTGGTGGAATCGAAATCGGTATCGCCGCAGTGGCAGATACAACGATGGCTACCCGGATCTCGGCGGCTCATTCGATCTGCGGCAGACGGCTTTGAATGCGGGCTTCGCCGATGGCGCAAAGGCTGGCCGAAAAGATCGTAACAGTCGTAGAGGTTACGACTTTCAAGACGAGAAGGAGTATCAGAAAGCGACCCGCGATTACAGCTCGAGACTCGGCGATCGGTATATCTATCAAGAGTACTACCGGGTAGCTTTTGAGCACGGCTATGCCGACGGCTACGCCGGTTACTAAATCAGTTTCCTAACCCCAGCGCGACGCGTGAGTGAGGTGCAAGACTTCACTCACGCTTTTTTTCTGCGCGATGCATTATGGGCACCAGCATTCAGAGGGCGGAGGCAAATCAACGCCACTAATTAACGGAAGCCAGCCGCAAATCGCACTTTATTTAAGGTACAAGCACAAACGATTTGAATAGGTTGAAGGCCGAACTATGTCCAAAATCCTGGTTATTGAAGATGATGATGTCGCACGCGAGTTGATGCGCATGGCGCTCGAGGCGCGCGGGCATGAAGTGCAGGCTGCTGAAAACGGCGTGGAAGGTTACGATACTGCTCTGTTCATGAAACCTGATTTGATCATCACTGACATTCAAATGCCGGGCGCGGACGGTGTGCACGTCGTTCGTCGCGTGCGCGATACTCCTTCGTTGCAAGACATTCCCATTCTGGTGACCACCGCATTCGGTACGGGCAGCGCAACTTTTTCACTGCAAGCGGGCGCGGACGCCTACGAACCAAAACCGCTCAATCCGAAAAACTTTCTCGCTACTGTCGAACGCCTCCTGGCTACGCGAGACACCTCGAAAGCAGCATAGACCGGCGACCTTTCAGAATTCACAATTCTTAACAAACAACTGAGCCAACGCTCACGTAGACTGGATCATCCGAATGAGCCCAGTCCGTTTCAGCGAGAATCGTCTTAATACACCGCACTTCCACGCCAATTTCGAGGAACCTTTTGCGGCCCCGGTTCGTGTAATACCGGGAACGCCGCGGAGCCAGCGCCTGATGATCTTCACCGTTAGTCCCTCGTTTAGATTGCCGTTCGTACGTCAAGGCGCGGCAGGCAGAATTGTCCTCGCAGTTATTTCTTTGATTGCCGCCAGCACGAGCGCCCGCGCGCAACCGGCCAGCGCGAGCCCAAGCGCAACGCCAGCGCCCGTCTCTTCACCGGATGCGAAAACTGCGGAGAAGAGTTCAGGTCGCAACATTGTTCTTCCGCCTGAAAAATCCCAGCCAGTGCGCATTACGCGCTTCGAAAAGCCTCCGGTTATCGACGGCAAACTTGATGATGAAGTTTGGAAGCAGGCGGTCGTCCTCAAAGACTTTTACGACATCGATCCGGGAGACAACGCTCCGCCGCTGAAGCCGACTGAGGTGCTGCTCGGGTACGACGCAAAATTTCTCTATATCGCGTTTCGCTGTTATGACGAACCCGACAAGGTTCGTGCCACCGTCGCACGCCGCGACAACATTTTTTCTGACGACTACGTTGGCTTCTTTCTCGACACTTTCAACGATCAACGAAAAGCGTTCGAAGCTTTTTTCAATCCGCTCGGCATCCAGGGTGATGCCACGTTTACTGAAGGGCGTGGCGAGGATTTCAGTGTCGACGTCGTGATGGAATCAAAGGGCGTAGTCGATGACAAAGGCTACACGGTCGAAGTCGCAATCCCTTTCAAGTCGATTCGCTACACTGCCGGCAAAGGCAAGCTTTGGGGCGCGCATTTTTTTCGTCGTATTAAGCGCCACAACAACGAGCTCGATTCGTGGATGCCGGTCTCGCGCAGCATTTCCGGCACACTGAATCAGGCTGGGCACCTCACCGGCCTGGAAGGGATTTCGACTGAGCGCACGCTGGAGTTGATTCCCAGCCTGACCATTTCGGAGACGGGCAGGCAAGTCCGCTCGTACGGAGTGTTTCCCAACACGGCCGCGGCCGCAACTGATCCCGGTCGCATCGTCAACGAGCCGGCAAAATTAGATCTGGGATTGACTGCGAAGTTTGGTTTGACGCCGACCGTCACTCTCGATCTCGCGGTGAATCCGGATTTTGCTCAAGTTGAAGCCGATCAACTCGTGGTGACCACGAACCAGCGCTTTCCGATTTTCTTTTCGGAGAAGCGGCCGTTCTTTCTCGAAGGCATCGACATTTTCCAGACGCCGATTCTGGCGGTACACACGCGCACGGTCGTCGATCCGGACATTGCTGTAAAACTCTCCGGCAAGCGGGGCAAGAACACGTTTGGTTTGATGCTCGCCAGCGACAACGGTCCGGGCAACCTAAGCGCGGACGATCGCGGCGCCCTGGCGTCGTGTATCGAAGGACGCGCGCTGAATCCCGCGGTCGTCTGCAACAACGAAAAGTTCGTCGACAAGAATGCCTACATCGGAGTGTTGCGGCTGAAGCGCGACATCGGCAAAGGCGACAGCACGATTGGCTTGATCGCGACGACCTACAACTTCATCGAGAAGCACAATCAACTCGGTGGCGTCGATGCACGCCTTCGTTTGGATAAACAAACGATCTTCAATTTTCAGGTTCTGGGAACCACGTCGCGCAATTTCTTTTTCGATCCTTTTCAGGGCAAGAGCATTTATCGCACGGGCAACGGCTTCGCTTATTCGACGACGTACGATCATTCGGGCAGACACTGGGGCTATCAATTTTACGGCGAAGGTTATACGCACGACTATCGCGCCGACGTCGGGTTCTTTGGCCGGCGCGATACGAACTTCAACAGCTTTTTCATACGGCACAACACGACGCAAAATCCAAAGAAGACAATCATCAGCCGTAACGTTCACAACTTCAGTTGGATTGGCTACGACTTTCAGGGCCGAATTCAGAATTGGGAGAGCGAGAGCTACATCGAATGGCGGCTGCCGCGCAATTCTTATTTCAGTCTTGCCTGGGAGCCGGCGTACGAACGCGTGATCGAAGAAGAATTCGGAACTTCACGTAATGCCCCATGCATTACCGATCCCGATCCGTCGAAGCGCTGCCGTGCCGCGTTCTACGGTTTGGATGATGAACGCTCAGTTCACAAGAACCACTTTTTTATCGCGGGCAGCTCGCAGTTCAACAAGAAGATTCAGTTCAACGGCCGGGCGGTTTGGCGCGTGAATCATCTCGATCTGGATTTCGGCGGCGGCCGGCGCTTTCCGCGTGTCAGTCCGGCAGCTCTTTTGCTGGGGCAAGGCGCGCCACTCGATCCAGGAGCGGGCAACCTGTTTGAGTTCAGCGGCGGTATCACGTATCAACCGACAAATGCGCTGCGCATGCAACTCAATTACGTAAAGAACCGGCTCGTGCGCAAAGACACGCACCGGGTGGCGTTCGACACTAACATCTTCACATTGCGCACGACTTATCAATTCACGAAATTTACTTTCGTTCGGGCGATCATTGACTACAACACGCTGAATCAGCGCGCTCGCTCTCAGGTTCTTTTTGGTTGGACGCCAGGTCCCGGCACAGCTTTCTACGCGGGTTACAACGACGATCTCAATTACGGCTTCAACGCAATCAGCAGCTCGATCATTCCAGGGTTCCGGCGTAACAGCCGCACCTTCTTCATCAAGATGTCGTATCTGTTCCGCAAGAGTTTCTGACTCGCCGAATAGAAACGCCGACGGACAGGACCGATGTTTCGCAAACAGGGGGGAAGCATGACAAGTAAACTCTGTGTTGTAGGCAGGCTGTTTCTAACAACAGTGTTCGTATCATGTGTGGCATCGACCACATTTGCCGGTTCAATGGGCACGACGCCGACACCGCTTCCTTCTCCACAGCCCGCGGCTTCCCCCGCAACAACTACCTCTTCAAATTCATCAGCGAAAGCGCCCACGGTTCCGCCTCGCGGCCGGGTCGTTCTGCCGCCTGAGAAGAGTCAACCTGTACGGATCACCCGATTCGAAAAGGCGCCCGTGATCGATGGTCGCCTGGATGACGACGTGTGGAAAACAGCAGCGACCTTCAAGGACTTTTATCAAACCAGTCCGGGCGACAATGTCGCGCCTTCGAAGCCGACCGAAACGATGATTGGTTACGATGCGAAAACGCTCTACATCGCTTTTCACTGTTTCGACGATCCAGACAAAGTGAGCGCCACAGTGACCAAGCGTGACGACGTTCTGAATGGCGCAGAGGACAGCATCCGCGTTCTGCTCGATACTTTCAACGACCAAAGAAAGGCTTATGTGCTCGCGTTTAATCCGCTGGGCATTCAGATGGACGGCATTAGGACGGAGGGTGTCAACGTCGATTTCAGTGTGGATATTGTGATGGAGTCGAAGGGCGCGTTGACGAGCGATGGTTACGTGGTTGAGGTCGCGATTCCTTTCAAGTCATTGCGTTACGAAGCCGGCAAGGACAAGCTTTGGGGCATACAAATCTTTCGCATCATTCAACGATTTAATGGCGAGCAAGATTCATGGATGCCAATCTCGCGCGACATAAACGGCATTTTGAATCAGGCGGGACACATCACGGGCCTCGAAGGAATTTCCGCCGAGCGAACCCTGGAACTGATTCCGAGTTTGACAGTTTCCGAAACCGGTAAGCTACTGCCGCACTTCAATCAGATACCGAATGATCCCGGCCGGATGGTTAACCAACCAATCAAGTTCGATCTCGGGTTGACTGCCAAGTACACACTTAATGCGAATTCAACTGTTAATCTCGCGATTAATCCTGACTTCGCTCAGGTCGAAGCCGACGCGACCGTAGTTACGACGAACCAACGATTCCCAATCTTTTTCCAGGAGAAACGTCCCTTCTTCCTCGAAGGAATTGATCTGTTTCAATTACCGCTGAACGTCGTGCATACGCGCACGATCATTAATCCGCTGGTGGCCGCGAAGATCGTCGGCAAGTCGGGTCGCAATTCTTACGGATTGATGGTTGCGGCCGATCGCGGCCCAGGGACGTTCACGGGCGACGAGCGGCTGGATCCGTTTAACTTTCCGTTGCTGGACAAGAAGGCCTACCAGGGCGTGCTGCGTTTTAAGCGCGACCTCGGCAAAGAGAACAGCATCGGCCTGGTCGCGACGAGTTATAACTTCCCCGAGAAGCACAATCAAATCCTGGGCGTCGATGGCCGCTTCAAACTCGATCCGCAGACGACGCTGGTTTTGCATCTCGTCGGCACTACTTCGCGCCGTTTCTTCCGCGACCCTGCATTAGACCCAGGCGTGGCTTGCGCCGGGCTGACCGGCCGCGATCTGACATTCTGCAACCGGCGATTGGTTTATCGCACGGGCAACGGCTTAGGTTATCTCGCGAATTACACGAAATCCGGGCGTCACCTGTTTTTGCAAGGCCAGGCATTCGGCCGCACAGCGGATTTTCGTTCCGACCTCGGTTTTGTCCGCCGCACCAACACCAATGAAGACGACTTTTTCTGGCAGTGGAGCTCAACGCCTAAACAAAAGGCGCGCTTTGTGTCGTGGAATATCGAGAGCTTTAATAACCTCAATTACGATTGGAAGGGAAGAATCCAGGGCGGAGCGACAGGCGCCCACGCCTTCTTCAATTTCCAGAAGCAAACTTTCTTTGGTGGCGGCTTTGACGATCGTTACGAGAAGGATTACGAGGAAGAATTCGGCGCCAAGCGCACTGCGACGCAAAGCGGCGCTTTCTTTGGCGAGCCTACGCGCGCGTCTCACGACAAGGTCTGGTTCTTTGGCGGCGGCACGACGCCAAACAAAACGTATTCGATTAGCTTCTTCGCAAACTTTGGTTTCGGCGCGATGGACTATGACTTCGGCGGCGGCGATCGCTTTCCGCGCGTCAGTCCCGCGGCCCTGCAATTCGGCCAGGGTGTGGCGCTCGATCCGGGGCCGGGTCGCGCGCTCGATCTGAATGGATCGTTCGTCTACAAACCAACGAACGAATTGAGTCTCTCGCTGAATTACACCAAGTCGCGCTTGCGACGTAACGACACCGGCCTATTGGCGTTCGATGACAACATCTACGCTTTGCGTGGGACTTATCAGTTCACGCGATTCATCTTTGCCCGCGCGCGTGTCGATTACGATACGCTGGGGTCAAACGTGCGCGGGCAGTTCCTTTTCGGTTACACGCCAAATCCCGGCACCGCTTTCTACGTTGGATACAACGACGACCTCAACCGCAACGGCTTCAATCCTTTCACCGGCCAACTTGAACCCGGCTTTCGGCGCAACGGCCGGACTTTCTTTATCAAAATGTCCTACCTGATTCGCAAGAGCTTCGGATAAACTCTCCGCCTCGAAACCGCCGCAGGCGCGTGGTGTTCATAGGACACAACGCCGCTTGTCGAGTTCAGAGCGGTCGCCGATGCTATAAACATTTTGCGGCTACGCCTGTTACGGGCGCGCCATTTGTGATGCCAGGTTTCATTCGAACACTGAAAGTATTAACGTTCGTACTGTCGGTTTTCGTTTCCGCAGTCGCACAATCGGCGACTCCTTCCAAGATTTCGATTCCACCTGAAAAAGCCGCTCCGATTCGCGTGGCGCGCTTTGACCAGCCGCCGGTAATCGACGGCAAGCTCGATGACGAAGCCTGGACGCACGCCACCGTTTTCAAAGACTTCATCCAGACGCGACCCGGTGACAACATCCCGCCCTCGCGCGAAACGTTGATGTTGATTGGTTACGACAGCAAGCATTTGTATTTCGGATTTCATTGTTTTGACGAACCACACAATGTCCGCGCATCGGTCGCCAAGCGCGATGAAGTTTTCGGCGATGACAATGTGCGCGTCTTTCTCGACACCTTCAACGATCAGCGCCGAGCTTATGTGCTTGGTTGGAACCCGCTCGGCATTCAGCAGGACGGAATTCTCACCGAAGGCTCCGGGACCGATTTCAGCGTCGACATCGTCATGGAATCAAAAGGTATGTTGACCAGGGACGGTTGGACCGTTGAAGTCGCGATTCCATTCAAGTCGTTGCGCTATGAAGCCGGGAAGGGAAAACTTTGGGGCTTCAACGTTTGGCGAAATTTTTTCCGTTTCAATGATGAGATTGACTCGTGGCTGCCGCAGTCGCGCGAAATCGCTTCGCAACTGAGTCAGGAAGGCCATCTCACTGGTCTCGAAGGAATCTCGACTGAGCGGACGCTCGAACTCATTCCCAGTGTCACAGTGTCGGAAGCCGGAAAGCGCGTACCCGCTTTGCTGCCCGGCGCGACGGGTTTGGATCCGGGACGGTTTGTGAACGACTCGCTGAAGTTTGATCCGGGCCTGACGATGAAATTTGGCATCACGCCGACTGTGACGCTGGACCTGGCGCTGAATCCCGACTTCGCCCAGGTTGAGGCCGACCAAACCGTCGTTACTGCAAACCAGCGTTTTCCGATTTTCTTCGAAGAGAAGCGGCCGTTCTTTCTTGAAGGCATCGACATTTTTCAAACAGCGTTACAGCCGGTGCACACGCGCGCGATTGTCGATCCCGACGCGGCCGCGAAGCTCACGGGCAAGCGCGGGCGAAATACCTTCGGCTTTCTGGTCGCCACCGACAATGCGCCCGGAAATTTCAGTCAGGACGAGAAAGCCAATCCCGTTAATGCGCGCTTCATCGACAAGAATGCGTTCATTGGTGTGTTGCGAATCAAGCGCGACGTGGGCAAAGAATCAAACATTGGATTGCTTGCTACCAGTTACAACTTTATCGAAAAGCACAATCAACTGCTCGGCATCGACGGTCGGTTCAAGCTCGATCCCAAAACTGTCGCGTCATTTCAGATTATTGGCACGACCTCGCGTCGCTGTTTCTTCGCGCCGGAAAAAGATCTACACACCCCCACGGCCGTTGAACCATGTTTTGTCAACGGCGCCACACGGAATTACTACCGGCAGGGAAACGGTCTGGCTTATTCAGCCGCGTACGATTTCACCGGCCGCAACTTTGGATGGGTTTATGAGGCACAGGGTCGAACGCAAGATTACCGCGCGGACGTCGGGTTTACACGACGCGTCAACACCAACAATCATCAGTTCTTCATGCGTGCCAATAACGATGCGGACCCAAAACGGAAGTTAATCTCGTGGCGTTTTTCGGACGGCATTGCCACGAATTTCAATTGGCAGGGGCGGATGCAAAGCTGGGGATCTACGCCGCAATTCAGCTTGCAGCTTCACCGCAACACCAATCTCGAGACGGGCTTTGGCTTCGGGTACGACCGACTATTTGAACATGAGTTTGGCGCGCGACGAACCGCAACGCATGACGGAGCTTTCTTCGCGGGGCCGGAGCGCTCAACTTATAGAAGGAACTTTTTTGCGGGCATTTCGACGAATCCAACGAAACAATTATCTGGCTATTTCTTTCTTGAACGAGGATGGAATTCATTTGATTTTGATTTTGGCGCGGGTGAGCGTTACCCGCGCGTCAGTCCGGCAGCCCTCGCGGATCCGGATGCGCCGCTCGATCCCGGTCCCGGGCGGAGCCTGGAAATCAATACGGGATTTTCCATTCAGCCGCGAAATGAATTCAGTGCCTCGCTGGATTACACAAAAAGCAAATTGCGACGGAATGACACTGGACTAGTGGCGTTCGATGAGAATATTTTTTCGTTTCGGTCGACTTACCAATTCACGCGCTTCATCTTTCTGCGGGCTCGGGCCGACTATGACACGCTGGCATCGAACGTGCGCGGACAGGTTCTGTTCGGCTACACGCCAAATCCGGGCACGGCGTTCTACGTCGGCTACAACGACGACATCAGCCGCAATGGATTCAATCCCTTCACGGGCCAACTTGAACCGGGCTTTCGTCGCAATGGCCGGACTTTCTTCGTGAAGATGTCCTATCTGATCAGAAAGAGCTTTGGCGGATGATCTCGAGGATTGAATCGGACGCAGCAGTTGCGGCCAGATTCAGGCATGTGCGTAACCGAACTCAGCCTGTCATCGTCTATCGTGTTAGACTTCACGCGCCCTGCCCAAATAAGAAGGAATATGGGTTTGTTTTCGCGATTATCGCCAGTTTGTGTGCCGCACACGGCCATGGTTTTGGTCGCGCTCGCGGCCATAGCCTCATCTGCCTGCAAGAGCGATTATCCGGCGTCGGGCCGTGCGGCGAATCCTGACGCCAGGTCACAACCACGTCAGGTAAAAACCGTTAAAGTTGCGGAAACGCCGATCGGCGAAATTGTTACTGTGAACGGCACGCTGGCGGCTTATGATCAGACCACCGTCGGATTGAAAGTCGCCGGACGACTGCAATCGATTTCTGTCGATCTGGGAACCGTGGTGCGCAAGGGGCAGGCGATTGCAAAGCTCGAACAGCCCGATTATCAACTGCGCGTCCAGCAGGCGGAAGCGGCGCTGGCGCAGGCGCGTGCCCGCGTCGGATTGTCGCCGGACGGCAAAGACGATCGCGTCACGGCAGAGCAGACAGGCACCGTGCGCGAGGCGAAGGCAGTGCTCGAAGAAGCGAAAGCCAAGCGCGATCGTGCCGCGAGATTGATCAATCAGGGCATTATTCCGCGCGCTGAATTCGATACGGCTGATGCCGACTATAAAGTTGCGATGAGCCGCTACCAGGACGCGGTCGAAGAGATTCGCAATCGTCAGGGCTTGCTGGCGCAGAGACGTTCCGAGCTTAATCTGGCACGACAACAACTGGCCGACACGATTCTGTACGCGCCGATTAATGGCGTCGTGCAGGAAAAGCGCGCCAGCGTCGGCGAGTATCTTGCGGCGGGCGCGCCGGTCGTGGACATCGTGCAGATTGATCCGCTGCGGCTGCGCGTGGATATTCCCGAGCGCGAATCGCACAAGATTCACACAGGCCAAAGCGTGCGCGTTACCGTTGAAGGCGACCCGGACATTTATCTTGGAGCGGTCAAGCGTCTGAGCCCGTCGATCAGCCAACAGAACCGCGTGCTCTCTGTGGAAGCCGACGTGCGCAACAACGGCCATTTGAAACCGGGCGCGTTTGTGCGCGCCGAAATCGTTACCGACCAAACGAGTATGGCAGCAACAGTTCCGCCGAGTGCAATCGTAACTTTCGCCGGCATCGAAAAGGTGATTACGGTCGAAGGCGGCAAGGCGGTCGAGAAAGTTGTCATGACCGGCCGGCGCGGACAAGATTGGGTTGAGATTAAGTCGGGAGTGAACGTCGGGCAGGCGGTCATAGTTAATCCGGGCAATCTGCAGTCAGGCCAAGCTGTCCTGGAATTTTAGATTTTTGATTGTCTCGAACCGGCGTTGAGTGGCGTATGACCGAAGACGATCTCAAAAAGCGAACGAAACGCTTTGCGCTTCGCGTGCTGAAGCTTATAGCGGCACTTCCGAAGACGATTGCCGGCAGGACTATCGGTAACCAGTTGGCCAGGTCTGGAACGTCGGTTCCGGCAAACTATCGAACTGCCTGTCGAGCGCGATCGAAGGCGGAGTTCATTTCGCGATTGGGTGTCGTTGAGGAGGAGGCGGACGAGAGCGCACTTTGGCTGGAGCTAATTATCGATGGGGGGCTGCTAAAGAAGGAGCTTGTAGAGCCATTGTGGATTGAAGCGAATGAATTGGTTGCGATTATGACGAGTTCCAGAAAATCCGCCGCCCGGACACTGGTGACCGTTTCCCCCCGACGACGCGCGCCCGCTCGGAACGCGCCAATCGCAAATCAAAAATCAAAAATCTAAAATGCAGAAGCTCGCTGAGATTTGTATTCGCCGCCCGGTGTTCGCCGCGATGATCGTTTTGTCTCTGGTCGTCGTCGGCGCGGCGAGCTATTTCAAGCTGGGCGTCGATCGATTTCCGTCAGTCGATCTTCCTACTGTGAGCGTGCGCACCGGTTTGCCCGGCGCGTCACCCGAAGAAGTCGAGTCGCTCGTCACCCAGCAAATCGAAGACGCTGTCAACACCGTCGATGGCATCGACGAATTGCGCTCGATATCCAGTCAGGGAAACTCAATTGTCATCGCCACGTTCAAATTGAACCGCGATCTGGAATCAGCGGCCCAGGACATCCGCGACCGTGTGACCGGTCTTGGCCGCCGCTTGCCTGAGGACGCAACGCCTCCGGTCGTGCAGAAGTTCGACAACGACAGCACGCCGGTGCTGACCATTGCGCTTTCCGCCGATAGATCGATTCGCGAGCTGACTGAGCTGGGCGACAAGATTGCCCGGCCGCAACTCGAGCGCGCAGGCGGCGTGGGCGAGGTACGCGTCGTTGGCGGGCTGCAGCGCGCAATCAACATTTGGGTCGATGCCGACCGGCTCGCGGCGTATCAGATTCCGATTACTCAGGTTCGGCAAGCACTGCAACGACAGAACGCCGATGTCCCGGGCGGAAACGTGCAAACCGGAAAAGAAGAGCTGACCTTGCGAACGCTTGGCCGTTTCACAGACCCGCGGGAATTCGAAGACCTGGTGATCGCAAACATCAACGGCGCGCCGGTGCGTCTGCGCGACATTGGCCGGGCGGAAGACGGCACAAAAGAGCAGCGTTCACTCGCGCGACTTAACGGGGTGCCGACGGTGACGCTCGATATTCGCCGCCAGTCCGGCGCGAACACGATCGAAGTCATCAACGGCATCAAGCGCGAGTTGCCACGCGTCGCCAGTCAACTTCCTTCAGATGTGAAGCTGGAAGTCATTCGCGATCAATCGCGTTACATCCAATCGGCGCTGCACGAAATTCAAAAGCACCTGATTCTCGGCAGCATCCTCGCGAGCCTCGTCGTGTTGGTCTTCATGCGCTCGTGGCGTTCGACAATCATCGCGGCCGTCGCAATTCCGTGCTCGTTAATCTCGACGTTTGGCATGATGCGCGCGCTGAACTTCACGCTGAACAGCGTGACGATGCTGGCGCTGGTGCTGATGGTTGGCGTCGTGATTGACGATGCGATCGTAGTGCTCGAGAACATCTTCCGCTTCATTGAAGAGAAGCGCATGCCGCCGCGCGAAGCCGCCAAAGAAGCCACCAAAGACATTGGTCTGGCCGTGCTCGCGACGACGCTTTCGCTGGTCGTTATTTTCCTGCCGGTGTCCTTCATGTCGTCGATTTCCGGCCGGTTTCTGTACCAATTTGGCATCACAGCGGCCGTGGCAATTCTGGTTAGCTTGCTGGTGTCCTTTACCTTGACGCCGATGATGAGTTCGCGGCTCGTTCGGGTGAGCGATGCAGGCGGCCATGGACAAGCGGCTTCGCGCCGCGGCTTTTACCGTTGGCTCGACAAGGGCTATATGCGCGCGCTGTCGTTCGCGATGCGACATCGCGTCGCGGTATCGGCCGTGGCGTTGCTCGTCATTTTCTCCAGCGTGCCGCTGTACCGAGCGGTCAAACAGGAATTCATCCCCACCAACGTTGACGAAGCCGAGTTTGAAGTGAACATCAACGGCCCCGAAGGCACGAACCTCTCCGTCATGAACGAGGCGATGCAGCAGATTGAAAAAGACATCATGACGACTCCCGGCGTGCGTCTGGTGCTTTCGAACGTGGGCGGATCGTTTCTCGGCGGGTTGAACCAGGGCGGTGCGTACGTGCGCATCGCGCCACATGAAGAGCGGACGTTTTCGATCGGCCGACTGTGGACTGAAACGTTGAAGGGCAATCCGTTCAAAGCCTTTCGCGGCAATTACGCGCAGCAGGACGTGATGACTGAGGTGCGTCGTCGGCTGCAAAAGTACGCGCCGATGCGCGCCGGAGTACGCAACGCGCAGTCATTCAATTTTGGCGCCGGCGGCCGGTTTGACATCGACTTTGTTCTGCGCGGCCCGGAGATCGAAAAGCTCTCAGATTACGCGGAAGACTTGGGCAGGCGCGCCGCGAAGCTCGGCGGTATCGTCGATATCGATACGTCTTTGAAGCTGAACAAGCCTGAGTTGCGCGTCAAAATCGATCGCGAGCGGGCCGCGGACCTCGGCGTAGATACTTCCGACATTTCCACGAATCTGCGTTTGATGGTGGGCGGGGAAGAGCAGGCGTCGCGTTTCCGCGACGAGTCGATTAACGAAGACTACGACGTGCAGATTCGTCTGGATGAACGCGACCGAAATGATGCATCGACGATTAGCCGTTTGTACGTGCCGTCTTCGCGCGGCGGGCTCGTGCGTTTGGATAATCTGGTGAAGATTAGTCGCGAGACCAGCCCGTCGCGCATCGATCACCTCGATCGGGAACGACAGGTTTCGCTGCGCGCATCTGTGGCGCCGGGTTTCGCGCTGGCCGATCGCATCGAAGCACTGCGTGGATCTTTTGCGCAAATGCATCTGCCGGCAGTTTACACAGCAACGGTTGCCGGCCGCGCACGTGAACTTGAACGCACGTTTGTCGAGTTTGTCTGGGCGTTCATTCTGTCAATCATCTTCATGTACATGATCCTAGCGTCCCAGTTCGAAAGCACGTTCCACCCGGTAACAATCCTTCTGAGTTTGCCGCTGTCGATGCCATTTGGTTTGTTGTCGTTGTGGTTGACGGGCGACACGCTGAATCTTTACTCGGCACTAGGCATGCTGGTGCTGTTCGGCGTGGTGAAGAAGAACTCGATTCTGCAAATCGATCACATGAACAATCTGCGCGCGATGGGTATGGACCGCGCGGACGCGATCATGCAGGGCAATCGCGATCGTCTGCGGCCGATTTTGATGACGACGTTGGCACTGGTGGCGGGCATGTTACCGCTCGCGCTTGGCACCGGACCGGGCGCGGAAGAGCGGCGCTCGATTGCCGTGGTCGTCATTGGCGGACAGACTCTTTCGCTGCTGCTGACGCTCATCGCGACTCCCGTCGCCTACTCGCTGCTTGATGATTTGCGATCGACCGCGCGTTGGCGGCGTTGGGCGCGCTCAGTTCATTCGTTGACTGAGCCCGTGCGTGCGCGGGTTCCTCGGTTCCGCTCACGGGGTACGGCGGAAGCTGAATCGGCGGATCATTCAGCCGCGCGCGAAAGGGTCGGCCGACCGGACACACTGGACACGCGGCCCATTGGCGGCGGGAAATAGTTGTTCAGGTTCTCTGGTTCGACAAACCAGGGCTACTCTTTCTTTGCGGTGGCCCAATAAGTGAGAAAAGTTGTGAGTCTCTCCAGGTTGTAAGACTTTCCTTCTTCCAAAGCGCTCGTGTCCTGCGAGTGCAGCAGATTTCCATCCGCATCGAGTACGAACACGTGTGGATAACCGGGAATCGGAGCGTAGCGAGCCAGCACTTCTTTGTTCGGATTTTCTTCGCTGAAATTGATCTTGACGGTGACGAAGTTTTTCTCACGCAGCATGACGAGATCAGGATGAGCTTCAAAAAAGTTATCAAACGTATGACACCAGCTGCACCATTCGCCGCCCACTTCAAGCAGGACTCGCCGGTTCGAGCGCTTGGCTTCAGCAGTCGCATCGCGAATGTCCTGGTCAGCGTCGCGTTTGGGATCGTATTTCGTGACCGGTGTGTAGTTTGACTGTCCGTGTGTCGTTTGCATCGCTAACGCCGACAGCGTGATCGCCGCAACGATTGCCATGCGAATAAACCAAGTTAGAAGTTTCATTCTCGAGGATAGCTCCCTGTAGTTTCGCCGCCAGCTTGGCGTGGTTTCTGCTAAGCCCAATCTACTTTCGGATGCGCCATGTGCCAGGTGGTTGCCTTCTCAAACGCCAGCGCGACGCGCAGAGGCGATGCTTCGTCATACAAACCACCGGTGAACATGATCGCCTGGGGCAGATGGGCGACCGGAGCGTTTTGTCCAGCCGGCACATCAAGAAAGCCGCACGGCAAGCAGACGGCTGGATGACCCGTCAAATTAGTAATGATCAAGCTTGCGCTGCCCGGCGCCGGTGAAACAAAGACGTCCCACTGCGACATCAACTTGTCCATCTCGCGCATCAGCAAAACGCGCGCGCGTTGCGCGCGCAGATATTCCACCGCCGGCACAAACCGATTCGTGCGAAACGTATTCGGCCAATCACCCGGGTCTTGTCCCGACAACTGGTTCACGCGTTCGTCGCGCGTGATGTCGTCGAAGGCGGTGGCGGCTTCCGCAGTCAGGATGTAACGAATGTTTTGGGTGGGAAACTTGGGCAACTCGATCGGGGTCATCTTTACCCCGGCTTTAGTCAGCGCGTTGAGCGCTTCTCTGTACATAGCGCTACGCTTCTCCGCTATCTGTCGTTGCTGTTCAGTCGCATTTGCCGGCGGTGTCGGCTCGAACTCCGACTTCAAGTACCCGACACGCAAGCTGCTCAATGGCAGATCGGGTGCCCAATTGAACGGCGCATCGCCGACGGTCAAGTCTCGCTTGTCCGGCCCATAGATCGCATCGAGCGCGGCTGCGCAGTCTTCGACGCCCCGACAAATCGGACCGATCTTATCCATCGTCCAACTCAACCCCATCGCGCCGTAACGACTGACGCGGCCGTACGTCGGGCGCAGACCGGTGACTCCGCATCGTGACGAAGGCGAAACAATCGAGCCGAGTGTCTCAGTTCCGATAGAAAATCCAACTAAACCAGCCGCAGTCGCTGAAGCCGGACCCGCTGATGAACCGCTGGAGCCCGTGCGATCTTCGTCGGGCGCCCACGGGTTTCGGGTCACACCGCCGAACCATTTCGGGCCCTGCGCCAAAGCGCCCATCGAAAGCTTGGCAACGAGCACCGCGCCGGCATCGCGCAGACGCTCTACAACGGTGGCGTCATAATCGATGACTTGATTCCGATAAGGCTCAGCGCCCCAGGTCGTTTTGATTCCCTTAGTCGCGAGCAAATCCTTCGCACCCCAGGGAATTCCGTGCAGCGGCCCGCGATACTTGCCGCGTTTCAGATCGTTGTCTGCGTCCTGTGCTTGTCTCATCGCGAGGTCTTCAGTTAGTGTGACGACACAGAGAAGTTTCGGCCCATACTTCTTCAGTCGTGACAGATACATCTTTGTCAGTTCAACTGACGAGACCTTTTTCGTGCGAATCAGTTCCGCGAGCTGAGGGACAGTTGCGAACGCGAGGTCCTCGACGGATTTGAATTGAGCTGGTTCGTTCCTGCCAAATCTAAACTTCGTCTTCACGCGCGCGCGCTTGACGTGGAAACCAGGCAGTTGAGGATGAAACACGATGGCGGGTTCGGTATCGAGCGGCACATCGATTTTCCGCACTGCTTCATAGCTGTCGAGCAATCGGTTCACACCCGGCAGCGCCATCTCTTCCTGCTTATCGGTAAAGTCGATGCCAATGATTTTCTCAGCGTGCTTCAAATCATCCTTCTTCACGCGCAGTGCAGGCGTTGGACTTGGCGTTGCTTGCGGGCTCGGCGTCGGCGTTTGCGCGAGCGTCTTCAGGGGCGCTTTTGAAAGTGCCAGTGCCGCCGCTCCGGCCGCGGGAAGCACTGTGACAAAGGTGCGGCGGTTGATTGATCTCTTCTCGGTGCGTTTTGGTTTTTTCATCGGTTCCTCTGATTTGTAATTTATGGCGTGGTTGACATGTTTCCGACACCTTGCTCGCTCACGGCTCCGTATTTCATTTTCACGACCTTGGCATGGCCGGTGCGATACACGGTGACGATGTAGAGATTGTCATACTCGCTCTCAGGAATCGTTGGATACTTCGGTCCACCAAGAGCCAGGATCATCTCAGGCACAGTGTTGTTGTGGCCGACCACGAAAACAGTTTGGCCAGAGTTCTCCGCGTGGATCTTCACCAGCAAATCCGCGGTGTTCTTGGAATTCACTACATTAAGCGGCAGTCCCAATTTGTCCGCTAACGGTTTAGCTGTTTCCTGCGTGCGTTTGTACTGAGTCGCGTATATCGCGTTGATGCCTCCATCACCGAACATGCGGACCAACTCCTGCGCTCGCGTTTGACCAGCAGGGCTCAGATCCACGTCGGGATTATTCGGATCGATAATTTTTTCGGCATGGCGCACCAGAATCACTGTTGTGACGGGCCGTCGAAATGTTGTGAAGTAGGCAAGGACAACTACGGCACCCAGGATGGCGAACAGCATTGAGAAGACCAGAACGGACTTCCACACACTTCTGGGGGCAGGCATCTCCTCGGTCATCGCTTCCACCTCGATGCGGTCGCATACAATACCATCGGCGAACTCTTGTCGGAAGCCCGAAGGTGCTCACAGTAGCGAGCGGGTTAAGGCTTCGGCGACGGTTGCGGCTGAAAGCTGAAACCGATCACTGCGGTGAGCGGTTCTCTATCGCGGATGCAATCGAAAACGGAAGGTGCTAACCTATTGTTTAAGTAACGCGGATCTAAACACACAACTCACTGGCGGTTAAGCACAGTAGGAATCCTTGGCTCAAGAGCAAACGAAAACTGATTTGTCAGAATTAATCGCCGAAAATTTCGGCGCAAATGCGACGTATGTCGAGACGCTGCTCGCGCGCTTTCGCAGCGATCCCTCGCTCGTCGATGAATCATGGCGCGCGTATTTCGAAGAGCTGCTCGGGAACGGGCAGCCTGCGACGGCCGCCGCACAAGCGCCCGCCAAAGCGGCGCCCGTTGAGCAAACGAAGCCGAGCGGTGATGGAAGTAGCACAGCCACAGCGCCGGGGAAAGCGAAGAAGTCAAAACCAGCCGCGACTACGCCGGAAGCTCGAGCAGAAACGATCCCAATTCGCGGCGCCGCGCTGAAGATCGTCGAGAATATGGAGGCCAGCCTCGCAGTGCCGACGGCGACTTCGCAACGTCGCATTCCGGTGAAGCTGCTGGAGGAAAACCGCCTCATCATCAATCGTCACCTCCAGGACAACGATCGCGGCAAAGCCTCGTTCACTCATCTGATCGCGTTTGCGTTACTGCGCGCGCTTGAACAGTTTCCGCAGATGAACGACGGGTTCGAAGTTGTCGACGATCAACCGGTTCGCGTCAAGCGCGAGTCGGTTAATCTCGGCATAGCGATCGACTTGGAAAAGAAAGATGGCACGCGGACGCTTTTGGTTCCGAACATCAAGAGCGCAAACGCGCTTGGGTTTTCCGATTTTCTCCGGGCTTACGACGACGTTGTCACCCGTACACGAGAAGGGAAGTTGCAAGTTCCGGACTTTCAGGGCACGACGATCTCGCTGACGAATCCCGGCACCCTGGGCACCGTCGCTTCCACACCGCGCTTGATGCCCGGCCAGTCGCTAATCATCGCGACAGGTGCTATCGAGTATCCGGCGGAATATCAGTCCATCGCGCCCGCAATTTTGCCGCAGCTCGGCATCAGCAAAGCGATCACCATCAGCAGCACGTACGATCATCGCATCATTCAGGGCGCCGAGTCCGGCGCGTTTCTCGCGCGAGTGCACGAGCTGCTGCTTGGCAAAGAAAAATTCTACGACAACATCTTTGCCGATCTCGGAATCGCGCATGCACCTTTGCGTTGGAATGTCGATCGGAATCCGCTTTTCTTCGGTGGGGATCAGATGCATGAGCAATCTGTTCGCCAGGCGCGCGTGATGGAGCTCATCAACGCCTATCGGGTGCGCGGACACTTGATTGCCGACATCGATCCGCTGCACGCGCTGCCGCTGCTTTACCATCCGGAGCTCGACATTGAGACATACGGCCTCACGATTTGGGATCTCGATCGACTCTTCATCTCTGGCGGGCTCGGCGGGACTGAGACGGCGACGCTGCGCGAGATTCTTGACATCGTCCAGCATGCTTACTGCGGCAAAGTCGGCACGGAATATCGTCACATCCAGAGCAAGGAAGAGAAGCTTTGGCTGAGGGAACAGATTCGCCGCGAATTTGTGCACCCCGATCCGATCGACGCCGAAGTAAAGAAGCGAATTCTGTGGAAGCTAATCTCAGCAGAGCAATTCGAAAAGTTTCTTAACACAAAATTCCTGGGCCAGAAGCGATTCTCAATTGAAGGCTGCGAGACAATTATTCCGCTGCTCGATCAATTAATCGAACGCGCCGGCGACCTCGGCATCGAACAAATCACGATGGGCATGGCGCATCGTGGCCGGCTAAATGTGCTCGCGAATGTCATCGGCCATTTCTGTGAGCGCATCTTTACCTCATTCGAAGGCTCGGTGCATCCGTCGTTTCCGGCCGATGAGGGCGACGTGAAATACCATCAAGGCGCGGAAGGCGAGCGTGAGACTGCGAGCGGAAAAAAAGTCGATCTACGACTCTCGCCGAACCCCAGCCACCTCGAAGCTGTCGATCCCGTCGTCGAAGGAATGACGCGTGGGACGCAAGACACGATGATGGATCATGCCGAAAATTCGCGCGAGGATGTGATGAATCGCGCCCTGCCGTTGTTGCTGCACGGTGACGCGGCGTTCGCGGGGCAGGGAATCGTGATGGAGACATTGCAACTCGCGCAGCTGCGTGGCTATCGCACGGGCGGCACGATTCATATCATCATCAATAATCAGATTGGATTCACCACCTCGCCTGAGTCTGGCCGCTCTTCAATTTACTCGACGGACGTCGCGCGCATGACGCAGCTTCCGATCTTTCACATCAACGGCGACGATCCCGAAGCCGCGTATCGCACGATGCGCATCGCGCTCGATTACCGGCAGAAATATCACAAGGACGTCGTGCTTGATGTGGTTGGCTTTCGCCGTTTAGGTCACAACGAGACGGACGAGCCGAGTTACACGCAGCCGCTGATGTACCAGCGCGTGAAGGAACATCCGGGCGTGCGAACTGTGTATGCGAAGCGCTTAATCAAGGAAGGCGTAATCGATGAAGCGGGCGTCAATCAATTGATCGAAGAGCGCATTCGTCGGTACGAAGACGCGTTGGCGCGGGCGAAGAAGGTCGCGGCTGAACAAAAATCTCTCGGCGTCACTCCGGAACCCGATATACCGGAACTTGACGGGTCTGAAGTCATCCAAACGCCGGTAACGGCTGATGAGGTGAAACAGATTGCTCATCAAATTTCTGTCGTTCCCGAGGGTTTCAATTTGAATCCAAAGATGGTTAGCCAACTCGCGCGGCGCGCGAAGATGGGCGAAGGAACGCTGCCGATCGACTGGGCGTTCGCGGAAGCGATCGCGTTCGGATCGCTCGCTCTCGAGGGTGCGCACGTCCGTCTGAGCGGCCAGGATTCAGGCCGTGGAACATTCAGCCAGCGTCACGCCGTTTTGTACGACACGCAAACCGGGCAGGCGTGGTCGCCGCTCGCCGAGTTGCGTGCGGAGAACTCGCATGGTCGATTTGAAGTCTTTGACAGCTCTCTGTCAGAAGCCGGCGTGCTGGGTTTTGAATACGGCTACTCGGTGATTGCGGCAGATGCTTTGGTGATGTGGGAAGCTCAGTTCGGCGACTTCAACAATGTCGCGCAATCGATCATCGATCAATATGTCACCGCCAGTGAAGACAAATGGAAACAGACTTCGCGCTTGACGATGCTTTTGCCGCATGGTTACGAGGGCCAGGGACCAGAGCATTCCAGCGCGCGTCTGGAGCGATTCCTGCAACTCTGCGCCGCAAACAATTTGTGCGTTGCGTACCCAAGCACGCCTGCGCAATATTTCCATTTGCTGCGAAGACAAATTCGCAAGGGGTTTGAGCGGCCATTGATTCTGATGACGCCGAAGAGTCTTTTGCGCCTCCCTGCGGCAGCGTCAGCGCTCGATCAATTGACAACTGGCGGGTTCCAACCGCTGATCGATGATGCAGAAGTTGCTGATCCAAACAGCGTCAAACGTATCGTTTTATGCAGTGGCAAAGTCTTTTATGACTTGGCGGAAGGGCGAAAAAAACTGCGGAGCGACGACGCGAGCGATGACCAACGGGGCAGTAGCCCGACCGTGAGGGAGGGCTTGGATCGCGTAGCGATCATCCGCATCGAGCAGTTCTATCCTTTTCCTTTGACTGCGGTGCAAAACCTCATTGCTAAGTATCCGAACGCGACTGAACTCGTCTGGTGTCAGGAAGAACCGAAGAACATGGGCGCGTGGACATTCATGGAAGGGAAATTCGAGGACCTGGTGCCTGGCGGCGATCGGCTGCGCTACATCGGCCGCGCCGAGTCGCCCAGCCCCGCCACCGGCAATTATTCAGTCCACGTGCAAGAGCAACAGCGTCTGGTAAACGAAGCCCTGAGTTTCGATTAACTTTTCCGGAGAACCAGCGCGATCAACGCCGAGAATATCGTCCCGAACAACGCGAACCCAATCGACACCCCGAAGAACGCTCTGGGTATGCTCGTCTCACCTTCCTGCTGCATCAGCTTTGGGCCAACTAACGCAAGCAAGAGAGCGAAGTAGAGGCTGGTCAGGATCGCGTAGGTAACCGCGATTGATATTCCCGTTGCGAGGCCTTGAAGAAACGTCAGCGAGTCGCCGTTCGCCATCCGCTTCTCTTTGATTCCGAGCATCAACGCCACAATCGCGGTCAGATTAAAGACCGCCAGGTCTGCGACCTGCGCCGACGGCCCTTCAAAATGCAACACGAAGTGTTTCAGCGCGACCCAAGCGGCGATGATGAGCGTGACGGCGATGCCGTATTTCAGAGCAATTTTCATGTTAGGAGCGCAGGCATCTTGCCGGTTCTATCCGCTCTGTACCGTGCGGTCCTGTACCTTCTACCATAACGGAGTTTGACCGCAAACATCGGATAGATTGAGTCGCGGGTTCGGCCTATTATCGCCTCATCAATTCGAGAGAGGTGCAGTAAGATGTTGCAAACGACAACGACAATGCCGAGCGTGATGAATAATCCGGAGCTTTGGAACGCGGTACTTTCGCGCGACAGCTCGCGCGACGGCAGTTTCGTGTTCGCCGTGCGTTCGACTGGTATTTATTGCCGGCCGTCTTGTCCGGCGCGGCGACCAAAGCGCGAACAGGTCCGGTTCTTTCCGTTGCCCGAAGCCGCCGAGCAGGCCGGCTTTCGCGCCTGCAAGCGTTGCCATCCGCGGCGCGCGCGCGTGAACGATCCCCAAGTCGAACTCGTGCGGCGCATCTGCCACATCATCGACGAGCATGATGAAGAGGCAATGACGCTGGAGCGCTTGAGTGCGATTACGGAAGTTAATGCGCATCATTTGCAGCGCACGTTCAAACAAATCATGGGAATCACGCCGCGGCAATATGCGGAATCGCGAAAGCTCGCGCGATTCAAAGCGGGCGTGAAGAACGGTGCGTCCGTAACGGATGCGATGTATGCGGCCGGCTACGGTTCCAGTCGCGGACTTTACGAAAAATCGTCGGCGCAACTGGGAATGACACCGGCGACGTACGGACGTGGGGGCCGCGGCATGCGCATCGTTTTTACAATCGCCGACTCGTCTCTCGGTCGTCTGTTGGTGGCGGCTACTGAGCGCGGCGTCTGCTCAATAACTCTGGGTGATTCCGACGCCGAGCTTACGCGCGCGTTGTTTGCCGAATATCCAAACGCCGCGATCGATTCGAAGGACACTTCGATTGGCCCGCCCCTCAATCTATGGCTGCGGAAAGTACTGGATTCTTTGAATGGTGTTACGCGCCGGATTGATTTGCCGACCGACGTTCAGGCCACTGCATTTCAAACGCGTGTCTGGGAAGAGTTGCGACGAATTCCGTTTGGATCTACTCGGTCGTATCAGGAGATCGCGAGAGCCATCGGCAAGCCGAACGCAGTCCGCGCCGTGGCTCGCGCATGCGCCAGCAATCGACTGGCGCTGGT
>DASXTE010000082.1:0-12804 GCA_036505595.1 Pyrinomonadaceae bacterium | reverse complement strand
TGCGCCATTGCCCGCTTCTTTCACCGGAGCGACAAACCGATAGCCGCGGCGCGGCACGGTCTCGATGTATCCCGTCTCGCCCAAAGCCTTTCGCAGCGTGTAGATGTTCTGGGTCAGGTTGGCTTCTTCGACAAAGCTGTCGGGCCACAGCGCCTGCATCAAGTCGTCTTTCTCGACCACATCACCGTGATTTTCGATCAGCAGCAAGAGCGTATCGACCGCCTTTGCCTTCAGCGGCACGACCTCGCCGTCGCGCAGCAGCTGGCGGTTAACCGTGTCGATGGTGAACGGCCCGAACTCGAAAACCCGTTTGTTTTGCTTGCTCATCCGCGCGTTTAGAAGTGGTTGAGAAACAATTGAGCGCCGGTTTAGGACATTTCCTCCGGGGTGCGCGATCATCCGCGCCCGTTCACGAAGCGCATTCTAGAACAGAGCTTTTTGGCGAACAACATTTCCAAAACCAAGGAGAAAAATTATGAGAAAGATATGCAGCATACTCACCCTGATCGCATTGGTCGCCCTCACCCTGGCGATGAGCCCTGCGCCGATCAAAACCAGCGCGCAAACGGGCAATCAGCACAGCAAGTTCACCATCACTGAGCAGTTCACTTTTCCAAACGAGTGCACGAACGAGCTGATGGACGTATCCGACACGACGACTGTGACGTGTCACGACCAACTGCGCGCCGACGGCACTTTCAACGAGAAATGCGAAATCCATCAGGACGTCACCGCCACAGGCGAGACCACCGGAATCATCTGGCATGGAACGGCAACGTTCAAGGATGAATTCATCGCGACCGACGATTGCAACTTCAGCTTCAGCAATCGCGGCAAGGTCCAACTGATCAGCGCTGGCAACACGCCGAACACCATTATCACGTTCGACGATCTTGTGCGAATGGAGAACTGTGTTTTGACGGCCGACCAACATCTCGTGTCGTTCGATTGTCGCGGCACGGGCAAACCGTAGGCGTTCAAAGTCGGCGCTCTTTCGCTCCGGCAAGTGGAAGGCGAACTCATCGCGGACATGAAAAAGAAGGCGGCGGTAACCATCGAAACCGAACGTTTGCTGGTGATCCGCGCGCGCGGTCATGCGGAGACTTGGTGTCCCCGGTGCGCGGCGCGAGCAAGCATGATCGCCGTGCGGGAAGCCGCCGCTGTTGCGGGCATTAGCGAACGACGAATTTTCCAGTTGGGTGAATCGGGCGCAATTCACTTCACCGAGACAGCGGACGGAAAGACGTTCTTTTGCGTTCCGTCGATCCTGAAACAGAGGGATGCAAACGCGCGGGCACTCCCGCGCCCTACAAAATCAAGATAGAAAGGACGACTTATGAAACAACTCACGCTCTTGTCGCTCATCATTATCGCCAGCGCTTTGACGGCGTTGGCGCAAAGTGGAGGTGACTACAACAAATGGGATCTGTACGGCGGCTACTCGCTCGGCCGCTTCGAAACAAACGTGGAAAGCGCGAGCTTTACTTCCGGCGGCAGCACGCAAAGTTTCACCAACCTTTGCAGCAGCGCGACCGGGGACATGATTGGTCCGAATTTTCAGAAGTTCTTCTGTGAACGCCGCAACTTCAACGGCTTTGAAGGTTCAATGGCTTACAACGTCAGCCGATACGTCGGGCTGAAGGCAGACGTCACCGGCCACTTCAAATCGCAAACCTACGTAGACACGTTCACGCCGCCGGGCGTCAAGCAAACGATCAGCAACAAAGAGCGGCTGTGGAATTTCCTTGGCGGGGTTCAAATCAAGGACAACAGCCGCGACAAGCGCGTGAAGCCGTTCGCACACGCGCTGGCGGGCGTGGCTCGCTACACGAATCGCCAATCGCAGACACTCGATCTTTTTCCGCAATTTAATTTTGTGATCGAAGATCGCGACACGAGTTTCGCTCTCAAGCTTGGCGGCGGACTGGACATTCGCGCCAGCGAACACGTGGACATTCGCGTGATCGAATTTGACTACAATCCGGTGTTTGCGGGCGATCGGCAGGCGCAAACCATTTCCGGGCCGTTCAATCCCGTCCGCTTCGAAGGAAAGACCGCTCACAATTTCACAATCGGATTTGGAATCGTGATTCACTGACGACCGCGCGGCTTGCTGCGGTTAGGGTGAGAGTATAGCGCGCTAGAAAGCGAATAAATTATTTTCGTTCTGCGCCGCTAAAGCTTCGCTCCCTCACCCCAGCCCTCTCGCAGAGGGAGAGGGAAGCTCCAAAGCGGCGTCGTTTGCCATCGCGCTCCAAATCTCACGTCGCTTTGAACCGCGCAATCTCGCCGGGCTTGCGGAGCATCTTGTTGACTTCGCCGAGGTGCATCTCTTCGTCGGTAATCATCTTTCGCGCGTACTCTTCCAGGAACACCGAACGATCGCGCGCCAACTCGAGCAGACGCTTGTAGAGCGCCAGCCCGGCCTTCTCGGCTTCCAACGATTCGAGCAGAATGTCGTTGATCGAGTGCTGCTCGGTCTCCAACAAAGCCCCGATTTTCAGTGAAGGATGCTCGCCGAGGTGCGTCACCATCTCGCCGGCTTCGTTCGCGTGCTCGAGACAGGTAGTCGCTTCTCCGCGCAACCAGCTGACGATGGGAATGCGATTGTGTCCGAAGATCATCAGCGAATAATGTGTATAGCGCACCACCCCGGCCAACTCAGTCTCAAGAATCTCATTCAAAAGATTGACGACCGCTTTCTTGTCGATCTCCTGCTCTGCCATGATTTCCTCCGCGTTAGTGCATCAAGCTGCTTCTGAACTGCCACGAGGTTAGCATAAACTGCGACGGGCTTGTCATTCGAAGCCCGCTCGTAGTTTTGGTCATTGCAAGATTGACTCTAATATGTAATTCAGCATGGTCCAAAAAGTCGCGTACATTGTGCTCATTTCCATTTGCGCGTGGGGCGTTGCAGCCCGTCCGCAAGATGTGCGCATGGGCCCACAAGGCATTCAACAACCGCGCCCAGCAGCGCCAAAGCTTAATGATACCGAACGCGCGCTCGTGGCTGCCTCACGACGGGCGATCGTTTCCACAGGGATGTCCGGCTCTTATTTTGGCCGCCACTTTACGCTGGTAAAAGTCGTGAATCAGCCGGGTGACCGGCGTATTGTCTGGAAATTCTCCGTCAACGGATACGAAACGACTGTGAGCGACGTGCTGGGCTACTACACGCAAAACGGCAAGCGCGTCGACACGCATTCCGCCGGCTCAACTTTGCGCCGGACGACTGAAATCGAAAAGACGATTTCAAAACCTGAGGCATACCGGATTATGCGTCGCTGCATCGGCACGTTTGTTAATTCATCAGTCGAATACATTGCTTCGGGCGGCGAAGCGAGACTTCTTTTGACGGCAGAGTCCATTCCCAAGACCGTCCGCCGCAATGAAAAGCAAGAGCGCGAACGAGAAGCTCGCGAACGCGCGTCGCAGTCACAGAACCGGCAAGGCACCGACGTAATCGAACACGAGGGAGAGAACGGCCCGCCGATTATCACCGGCACAGTCGATCTGCAAACCGGCGTTTGCACCAAAGGCCGCCTGATCACGAGCCCCTAAAATTAAAAACCAACGTGCAACCGATGTCTCTTTGTTGACCGTATCGTCCAGCCCGCTTATAGTTGCCGCCGCGAAATCGAACTAGCAAGGTGCAGGGTTGTCTTTCTCACGCGGCTCACTGCTGTACCCCTAAAAAGACCTACCGATGAAGAAGTTCTACATTTTCCTGTTGACACTCATAGTTGTTTTGACCGCATTGGTATTGGCGCCGCTCAGCGGCGCTTCGCGTAATGAGAGGTCAAAAAGACGCGAAGCCTCCAAAACGTTTGCCAAGGGAATTCAAGAACAAAGCTCGAGGCCGCAGTCGTATCAGGCGGTATTCTTTGGTGAGTCTCCGACGATCCGCGAACTCGCGGCCGCGGAAGCAAAGCAAGCGGCGAGCACTTCAGAAAACGAACCCATCGACCACGAGAAATATATTGAGCAACAGCGTGAAAAGAACTCGAAAGGCTTCCAGCGTGAACGTATTGAGCAAGAATTTTCTATCAGGCAACAAATAGAGAAGAATCCAAAAATCGGAAAGGGCATAAGCACTCCGGGCGAAGACCAAGAGAAGAACCCATTCAATCGCGAGGTTACGCGGCCGTTTGATTACGATCTGAAGACGTCACCCGATGCGGCAATCGCGAAGGTCCCGGAAAAAGGCTTGGTTAACGGAATCGCGCCGAAGGTGATGTCCACCCCTAACGTCAGTTTCGAAGGCGTGTCAGAACCAGACACGGTGGCTCTCGGCCAGGGATTCCTGCCTCCGGATACAAACGGCGACATTGGCCCGAATCATTATGTGCAGACGGTTAACATTGCTTTTCGTATCTACAACCGCACCGGCACGCCGCTCGTGGCTCTGGCAAGTCTCGGCTCGCTCTGGGCGACGATTCCCGGGCCGTGCGCCAACACAATCGATGGCGACCCGATTGTCCTTTACGATCAATTGGCGGATCGCTGGCTCATCTCACAGTTCTGCGTTTCGGTAGCTAATCCGAACAATCACCAACTAATCGCGATTTCGCAAACGGGCGATCCGACGGGCGCATATTATCTTTACGACTTCATGATGCCGAACAACGATTTCAATGACTATCCGCACTTCGGCATGTGGCCTGATGCGTATTACATGACTGACAACGAATTCAATCAGGCCGGCACGTCGTTCCTGGGCGCCGGTGTTTTCGCTTTCAATCGTGCCAAGATGCTGGCCGGCGATCCGACCGCCAACTTCATTTATTTCGATAAGAACGACGGCTGCGCAGGGAGCGGTGCGACCTGTCTGTTCGGCGGGATGCTGCCTGCTGATATGGATGGCTATGTTCCGCCGGCTGCGGGCACGCCTGCGCCGATTGCGCAGTTTGAAGCAGACGAGTTCGGCAACGGCCAGACCGATTCGATCCGCATTCTGGATTTTCATGCCGACTTTGCGGTGCCGGCAAACTCGACGCTAACCAATCACGCGGGTAGTCCTGTTGCCGTCGCGGCTTTCGATCCTCGCGAAGTGCCTTCGGGCTCGCACAACGTCGTGCCGCAACCTGCACCGGGAGTCGCGGTGGATGTGATTTCCGATCGCCTCATGTTCCGGCTTGCTTATCGCAACTTCGGCACGCACGAATCGCTGGCGATGAACCATTCTGTCAATGCTGCGGTGAATCCGGCGTTCCGCGCCGGCGTTCGTTACTATGAACTGAGACACGCGGCACCAGCCGCGGCGTGGGCGGTGCAGGAACAGGCGACCATGTCGGGCGCCGGAGGCGACACCGAGAACCGCTGGATGGGCAGCACCGCGCTAAACGCCGCAGGCAGTCAGGCAGTGGCGTATTCTGTCTCCAGCTCGACGGTCTTCCCGTCAATTCGTTACGCTGGCCGGCTCAGTGGCGATCCCGCCGGCAGTCTCACCCAGGGCGAGGCGACGATGGTTGCGGGCGGTGGTGTGCAAACAAACTCATCAGGCCGGTGGGGTGACTACAGCGACCTGACGGTTGACCCGGTCGACGACTGCACTTTCTGGTACACGCAGGAGTATTACGCGGTAACCGGGAGCGCGCCGTGGCACACACGCATCGGCAGCTTCACGTTCGGTCCATGTCCCGCAGTGGCAAAAGGCATTCTGAGCGGCACAGTCACCAGTTCAGCCGGAGGAACTCCCATCGCCAACGCGACGATTTTCGCGAACGGTTACACTCGTTCCAGCAACGGCAGCGGAAATTACACAGTTGACCCGATCGGATCCGGCACCTACTCGGTGACCGTTTCGGCCACGGGCTACGTGAGCAAGACCATTAATGGCGTCTCGATCTCAACGGGCAACACGACAACGCTGAACGCACAACTCGATCCCATGAACATTCTCAATCCGGGCACGGCGACCATAACTGCCGAGAGCTGCGCGCCGGCGAACATGGCGGTCGACCCGGGTGAAACCGTCACTGTCAATCTTCCAATCGTAAACAACGGCGGCGCCGGCGCTACCACCTCGAACCTGGTCGGCACGTTGCAAGCGACCGGGGGAGTGAGTTCTCCATCTGGACCACAAACCTATGGAGGAGTAGCGCAAGGATCTCCAGCCGTCACAATGCCGTTTACGTTCACTGTCAGCACGACGTGTGGCCAGCTCTTGGTTGCGACCTTGCACTTGCAGGATGGCGCGACCGATTACGGGAACATCACCTACAACTTCCAAACTGGCACGCTCGGTTCTGGCAGTCCGTTAACCAAAACAACCGGCAACATCACGACCGCAATTCCGGATGTCAGTTCAGTAGACATTCCTATTGTCGTCTCAGAGACCGGCGCGGTCGGGGACGTGAACGTCAAGGTGCGCCTGAACCACACCTTCGATGGCGATCTGACGCTCGCGCTCGTAGCGCCCGACAACACTGTGGTCACGCTCTCCGCTCAACGATCCAGCCCGAACGACGGCGGGAACAATTACGGTACGGGAACTAATGATTGCTCCGGAACGCCAACCATTTTCGACGACGCGGCCGCCAACTCCATCTCGACTGGGACGCCACCGTTCGCGGGCACGTTCAGGCCGGAGACGCCTCTGTCGGCAATGAATGGTCGGGCCATCAATGGCACATGGAAGCTGCGCGTAACTGATAGTGCGGCCCTCGACACGGGCACCGTCGGCTGCGTCACGCTCGACTTCCAGCGCCAGCCCTACATTTGTTGCGGAGTTGTGGGTACGCCGATGATCGTGTCCGGCGGCGCGGCAACCATTACTGCGGAGAGCATCACACCAGCGAACAACGCACCTGACCCTAGCGAGACCGTCACCGCCAACTTCCCCGTCCTGAACACGGGAGATGGCAACACAGCTAACCTCGTCGGCACGTTGCAGAACAGCGGCGGCGTTACTCCGGTAACGACATCCGCTACCTACGGCGTTGTGGTTGCGGGCGGCCCGGCCGTTTCGCAGCCATTCACCTTCGTGGCCAGCGGCACGTGCGGCAATAACATTACTGCCACGATTCACTTCCAGGACGGCGCGATCGATCTCGGCAACATCACGTACACGTTCCGGCTGGGTACGACCAGCACCACCACGACGACGTTCTCGAACGCGACGGCGATTGTGATCCCGGCTACGGGCACGGGCACGACTACGGGCGCGCCCGCCACACCCTACCCGTCGAATATCACCGTTGCCGGCATCACCGCGCCGATCAGCAAGGTCACGGTCACGCTCAAGCAGATCAGTCACGCATTCCCGTCTGACGTGGACGTGCTGCTCGTCGGCCCGACCGGCGTGAAGTTCGTCCTGATGTCTGACGTGATCGGCGGGACAGATTGGACCGGCCAGACCTACACAATCGACGATAGCGCCGCGGCGCTGCTGCCTTCTTCAGGCACGCCGCCAGCTTCCGGCACGTTCAAACCGACCAACTACGGCACGGGCGACGCATTTCCCGCGCCTGCGCCGGCTTCGCCTTATCTCAACCCGGCCACCGCCGGCACGGACACGCTCGCGGCCTTCAACAATCTCGACCCGAACGGTACCTGGAGTCTCTACGTGGTCGACGATGCGGGCACGGACATCGGACAGTTTGCCGGTGGCTGGGACTTGACGATCACCACCACGCAGAGCATCTGCAACACGCAGACTTGCACGATCACCTGTCCGGATGACGTGACAGTGCAGTCGGCAACGCCGACGGTGGTTAATTATCCGCCGGCAACGCCCACAGGCGCGTGCGAGATTTTGAATTACAGCACGCCTTCCGGATCGACTTTCCCGGTTGGCACAACTGTGGTGACAGTCACCGGCGCGAACAGCGCGATGTGCAGCTTTAACGTCAATGTCGTGCCGCCAATTCCGCCGCTGATTATCAGTGAGTTCCGCTTGCGCGGTCCTGGCGGTGCTCAGGACGAGTTCGTCGAGTTGTACAACAACAGCAACTCGCCGATCACCGTCTCGACCAGTGATGCTTCAGCCGGTTGGGCAGTAGCAGCGTCTGACGGCAGCGTACGGTTCACAATTCCGAACGGCACGGTCATACCGGCACGTGGACACTACCTTGGTGTTAATTCGATTGGCTATTCCCTCGGAACTTATCCGGGCGGAAATGCTCCCGCGAGCGGCGGCGATCCCACTAAGGCGCAAGGACGTCCGCAATCGGGGGAGGAATCCGATTCCGCTGAAGCACTCGGAATTCCTTTGAACAGCGAGACCATCATCGAGGTGAACGGTCCGACGGCGACAGGTGATGCAACTTACACAACGGATATTCCCGACAATGTCGGCATTGCGCTCTTCAACACAGCCACTCCGGCGAACTTCACGCTGGCTAACCGGCTGGATGCGGTCGGCTCGACAAGTGAAGCCAACACGCTCTACCGAGAAGGCACTGGGTACGCAACTTTGTCAGGCGCAGCGTATGCGGCAGGCATTAACTACGCCTGGGTGCGCGACATGTGCGGCAAGGGCGGATCGATCACGACGAGCGGTCCGTGTACGCAGGCTGGAATTCCGAAAGACACGAACGACAACGCTGCGGACTTTATCTTCGTGGATACGAACGGAACGAGTGCCGGCGCCGGGCAAAGGCTGGGGGCTCCGGGACCCGAGAATCTCTCGGCGCCGATTCAGCGCAATTCGCTATTCGCGGGGTTGTTGCTGGACGGACTGCTAGGCAGCGCGGCGGCGCCTAATCGCGTGCGCAACTTCGCGCCCGGCTCTGGATCAACATCCACCTTTGGCACGCTCGACATTCGCCGGCGGTTCGTTAACAACACCGGTGGCAACGTGACGCGCTTGCGCTTTCGCATCATCGACATCACCACCTTCCCGGCGCCCACGGGTTTCGCCGATTTGCGGCCCATCACTTCAGCCGACGTGATCGTAAATGGGATTACTGATGCGGGCACTTGCGGAGCAGCGCCGACACCATGTTCAGTTACGGTGCGCGGCACAACACTCGAGCAACCTCCATCACAACCAAATGGTGGCGGCTTCAACTCATCGATGTCCGCTGGAACCGTCACACTGGGGACGCCGCTGGCGAATGGCGCATCGATCAACGTGCGGTTGCTGCTCGGCGTTCAGCAAGCTGGGAGTTTCCGCTTCATCGTTAACATCGAAGCGCTGCCGTGATAGAAATCGGCCTGGCCGAAAAAACTCGAGGGAGAGGCAATTTGCCTCTCCCCTTTTTTTGCGAGCAGCTTTACAAATTTGTTGCTCACGAGCCAGATTTTACAAAGCTTCTCGCTGGCCGGTCCCCATCAGTGCCAGCTCACCATCAAATGCTTCCGCCGATGGAAAAACATAAGTGATCGTGTAAAGCGGCGGCTCGGATTCGAGGAAGGGGTGGCCTTCAGATTCCAGCCAAGCGTGGCCCTTCAATTCGCCGTCCAGTTCTTTCCTGAGGCCAAACACGATCGTGGTCGCGATTCCGCCCAAAGCGAGGTAGCGATGCAGAACTGTCGCGCGCTTCCAACAGTTCGGCTTAAACATGAATACATCCATTTCCAGCAGCGCGTCGATCGCTGAGGACAATTCATCCAGCTCGACTGCGTGTCCCGTGGCCTTGCCCCGTACATCAGTGGCAACGAAGCGCAACGCGCGCGGCAGCGGGAACAGCTTCACGAGCGCGGACAGAATAACCACCCACGTCGCCATGCGGGCGAGCAGCCACGCCCGCGCCGGTCGGCGCCGAGTCACCCTGAGGGCTCTTGTGAAGGTCCGAAACATTAACTCGGATTCTATGCCAGGACGCCACGATGAAGCTATCACCTGAGCCGCATACTCATGATACGCTGACCGCGAATGGAAGCTTCAGCCGATCGTCGTCCGATAAAACTCGTCACAATCTTCTGCGACGGTTCGAGCCTCGGCAATGGCCGCGATGCCGCGCGCGCGGCGGCCGTGGCGTTGCTCGGCTTCAAAGGACTCTGGCGCGCATTCGGAACATATCTCGGCAAAGCGACGAATCAGCAAGCAGAGATCGCCGCGGCGGCGCTGGGCCTCGAAGCATTGAAGGAGCCCTGCCGCGTGCGCCTGCACACAGATTCAAAGTACGTCGTCGAGACGATGAGTGGCCGTTTTCGCCGCAAAGCAAATCACGATTGGTGGAAGCGTCTGGACGCAGCCGCCGCGCGTCACGAAGTCGAATGGCGCTGGGCGCAGGGTCACGTCGGTCACGTGATCCAGGAAGCCGCCGACAAAGCCGCGAGAAAGATCGCCGCGCTCGGCCACGTTGAGCCGGCCGTGTTGCAGGATGCCGTGGATAAGATCGGCGTCATCGAGCCGGAAGAGGCGGATGAAGAGCAGTTGTTCTGAAGTGGCACAGACTTCAGTCTGTGAAGCATTGCCAGAGTCGGTGTGAAAATCACAGACTGAAGTCTGTGCCACCGTATCTCTCGCTTTCCGCTGACTGCGAATCTATAATCCCTTAACCGACCCCAGACATTCAGTTCAAGGAAGAATCCGCGTGTACGGCAAATCTTCAAAGGTTATCTGGACTTGTCTCATCGCATTGCTCTGTGCGAGTGGACAACCCTTAACGACGCGCGCGCAAACTGCCGATCGTGGCTGGGAATGGCAGAACCCTCTGCCGCAGGGCAACGCGATTAGCGCAATCCGATTTGCGAAAGACAATCGACACGGATGGGCCGTGGGCGCTGATGGCGTCATTCTTTATACGAGAGACGGCGGATTTTCGTGGGTCAGCCAGCGCACGCGTTCGGTCGTCTCGTTAAACGGCTTGTACGTTTTTGACCGCCGCCGCGCCATCGCAGTCGGCGCTCGCGGCACCATCCTCAGAACAACAAATGCCGGACAACGTTGGGCAAAAATTCCGACGCCGACCAAAGACCATCTCTCCTCGATCACTTTTGCGCCCGATGATGCAACGCGCGGCTGGGCCGTGGGCACGTATGGCTCGATCATCTCAACGACTGATGGCGGAGTGACCTGGGTATCGCAAACAGCTTCGACGCGCGCGCATCTCTATTCGGTTTCGTTCGTCGATAAAGACACGGGACTCATATCGGGTGACCGCGGCACCATGCTGCGCACGACGGATGGCGGAAAAAGTTGGAAAGAAGCCCTGCGGCTTGGGCCGCTGCCTTTGATGGCAGTTACGTTCATCAATAAAACACGAGCCATGGCCGTTGGTTATGGCGCACGCGTGCTGGTCAGCGAGGACGCCGGGGCAAGCTGGGAACCTACTGATGTCGGCATTAACAACGATCTGCTCTCGGTCTATTTTTCCGACGAGCAGAACGGATGGATCGCCGGCGACAATGGCCTCGTGCTCAGCACCAGCAACGGCGGAAAATTCTGGTTGCCCGCGAACATCCGCACGAATCCGCGTTTGGTGACGATCTATTTTGGCGATGCTAACACCGGCTGGGCCGCGGGCAGCGACGGCCTCGTGGTGCGCAGCAATGACGGCGGCATTGGTTGGGAGCGTCTGACCGAAGGTGGCCGGGACGATCTCGGCGACATTTTTTTCCTTGACGGATCGAACGGTTGGGCGGTCGGCGCACGCGGAAAAATTCTGGCCACTTCGTCCGGCGGTAAGAACTGGACTGTGAGGCCGTCGGATACGCGCGAGCGCCTGAACGCGGTGACCTTCATCGACGAAGCCAACGGCTGGGTCGCCGGCGACCGCGGAACCATTCTTCGTTCAAAAACCGGCGGACTGATCTGGGAAAGGCAGATTACCGGAATTACCGACGACCTGACCGGTATCTGTTTCGTGTCCGAGAAGTTGGGCTGGGCGGTCGGCGCGCGTGGCGTGATTCTGCGGACCGACGACGGCGGTGAAACCTGGCAAGAGTCCGCATCGCACACGAAAGCGTGGCTGGAAGACGTGCGCTTCTTCGATTTGAAGCACGGAGTCGCAGTCGGATCGGGCGGCACCATCGTGCGCACCGAAGACGGCGGCGAAACCTGGAAACAGATCGATATGAATCTGAAGGAGTGGCTACACGCAGTTGCGTTCGCAGACGACAAGCGTGGTTACGCCGTGGGCGAAAAAGGAATCATCCTGCGCACAGACGATGGCGGGATTAAGTGGAAAGATCAGGAGAGCGGCATCTCGAGCAACTTGTTTGCCGTCTCCGTCGCTTCACGCGATGACGCGATGGCGGCCGGCGACCATGGTCTCGTGCTCGCTACCAAGGACGGCGGCGTGAACTGGATTTCACAACCGACGATCACAAGCTCGCCTTTGTTCGCGGTGGCCTATCATGGCGGCGGCAACACATGGGTGGCCGGCCGCGGTGGCGCCATCCTGCGGCGCAACACTTCGCTCGCGACGGTTCGGATTCCGACGCCGAAGCTGCCGCCGATTCTGCGCGGCGGTGCGCCAAAATTGAAGACTCAGGAGAACTCTCCGGAGATCGATCCCAACGACGACATTCCGCGCGCCGTGCGGCCCGACAAGAAGCCGGCGAAACCATGACTTGCTGACGACACATTCACTGACACTGCTCCGGCAACATCGAGTAAGATAGTTCGGAGAGGCGTCCATGTCACAACCATTCCCTGACAAACAAACAAGACCGACGCGAATCGAAACCGATTCGATGGGCCAAATCCAAGTGCCCGCCGATCGTTATTGGGGCGCGCAAACAGAGCGCAGTCTGCTGCACTTCAATATCGGCTACGACGTAATGCCACGCGAGATAATTCGCGCGTTCGGCATTTTGAAAAAAGCGTGCGCGCTGGTGAATAACGAACTCGGCAAACTTCCGGAAGACAAACTCAAGTTGATCGTGCAGGCGTGCGATGAAGTGATCGAT
>DASXTE010000081.1:0-4354 GCA_036505595.1 Pyrinomonadaceae bacterium | reverse complement strand
CGGTGCTTTTGTCTTCGGCTCAAATTTGACCGACTTGATTATTCGCTCAAACAGTTGGTGTTCTTCAGGCTTGTAGAGAATTTTCGAGATGTGCATGTCAACCCAGAATCCGTCCTGCACGAACTCGGCGTAAACATTGTGTTGGCGAATGTCCATGCCCTGAAACTTCGGCACCATTAATTCAAGTACGCTGACGCCGGCAATCTCTGACTGAACGATATTCTGCGGATTGATCCATTCCGGATTGCCGGTTTTCCAAATGAAGTCGCGGCACGATTTGCTGTCCGCGCAACTCTTCACCGGCTCAATAAACATCGAGAGGTTGAGGTTCTGCTTGTCATCGACCAGATGGAAATAGACACCGTGCCCATCCGCGCGCATCTGCTTTTCGGCCAACTGAAAATCATCTGCGGGGATCGTCAGCGTCCAAGGAACGTCGGCAAAGGTGAATTCCAGCCGCTTTTCCTGAAGGCTCGCCAGTGCGCTTACCTGCAACAGCGTAAGCACGGCAACCGCGAGTGATAGTTTCCTTTTCATCCAGGCGCTCCCAGCTTCAGGTGTCGTGCAAACCTGACTCAGCCATCGTGGTAAGGTATTCTAGAGCATTGGCTGAGACAACCTGAAATCGGGCAGTCGAAACTGAGTAACCCATGAAAATCGCAGTAGCCATGTCAGGTGGCGTGGATTCGTCAGCGGCCGCGGCAATTTTGAAGGAACAGGGACACGAACTGGTCGGCTTCACGATGCAGTTGTGGAACCAGCGCCGACGTATGAGTGTGGACGAAAACGGCGACCCGCTGCCTTCACGTTGCTGCTCGCTCGATGATGTTTACGATGCGCGACGCGTAGCAGAGGAACTCAGCTTTCCGTTCTACGTCTTGAATCTGGAAAAGGAATTCGAGCGCGACGTCGTCCAGCCGTTCATCAACAGCTACCTCAACGGCGAGACGCCAATTCCCTGCGTGGCCTGCAACAGCCGTTTGAAGTTTGCGTCGCTCGACAAGTTGGCGGCGAGCCTGGGTTGCGAAAAAGTCGCGACGGGTCATTACGCGCGCGTTGACTTCGACGATGCGACAAAGCGTTATCGCCTGTTGCGCGGTCGCGATCCACAAAAGGACCAGTCTTACTTTCTTTGGGAGCTCCGGCAGGATCAGCTTTCGCGCGCGCTGTTTCCGCTTGGCGAAATGTCGAAGCCGGACGCGCGAGACGCGGCGCGTCGAAACGATCTCGCGGTCGCGGAGAAGAAAGAGTCGCAGGAAATTTGTTTTGTGCCCGATGGTGACTACTCAGGTTTCATTGATCGATATCTCGAAGCTGAACAACAAACCGCACGCTTGCCGGGCGCAGGTGAGATCGTCACCACCAACGGAAAGGTGATCGGCACTCACTCAGGCATTCATCGCTACACGATCGGCCAGCGCCGCGGGATTGGTGTAGCCGACGCGCGCCCGCTCTACGTTTTGAATGTCGATCCATCGCAAAACCGAGTCATGGTTGGTTATGACGACGAACTTCTGAGCGACGAATTCACCGCCGCGGGCGTGAACTGGATCGCCTTCGACAACCAGGCGGAACCGGTGCGCGCGGAAGTGCGTGTTCGCTATCGCCACACCGCTGCGCCGGCGACGATCACGCCTCAGCCGAACAATCGCGCGCGCGTAAAGTTCGACGAGCCACAGCGCGCGATTACTCCCGGCCAAGCGACCGTTTTCTATCGTGACGATGAAGTGGTGGGCGGTGGCTGGATCGTTAAGAACAGAAAGCAGTAAGCAGGCGCCAGAACGCAGAAACGGAGATTGTTTCTCAACTGCCGGCGCCTTCTGCTTTCTGTCTTGTCCCTACTGCCTTTGTAAACCTTTTTCCCTACTTACTCGTACTGACATTCGACAAAATCTCAAGAAATAACAGGAATTATCACTATGGCAATGTCAACAACTCGCAAAGTCGTCCTGACGATCTCGGGAATCGTGCTGGGACTTATCCTCGTCGCGTTCGTCGGATTGGCGATTCTCGTTTCGGCGTTTCGCGGCGAGCAGCCGTCGATCAAAGACAACAGCGTGCTGGCGCTGAAAGTCTCTGGGCCGTTGCCGGATTACGTTCCCGACAACGCGCTGAACCGCATCTTTGGAAATCCGCCGCAGTCGCTCAGCGGCCTGCTCGCGCAGTTCCGCAAAGCGAAAGTGGACAAGCGAATCAAAGCAATCATTCTCGACGTCGATGCGTCGGAAACGGGATGGGCCAAAGCTGAAGAGATTCGCGGTGCGATTGAGGACTTCCGCTCGTCGGGCAAACCTGTCTACGCGTATATCGAGACGGGCTTCAACAAGGATTATTACGTCGCCACTGCGTGCGACAAGATTTATGTGCCCCCGTCGGGTGAGCTTTTCGTCACCGGGCTTGCCGCCGACGTGATGTTCTTCCGCGGCACACTCGACAAGCTCGGCATCTATCCCGACGTCTATCAAATCGGAAAATACAAGAGCGCCGGCGACATGTTCACGCAAAAGCAGATGACCGATGCGCATCGCGAGTACATCAATTCGTTGCTCGACGATCTCTACGGCCGATTGGTTGATAGCATCGCGAAGGGCCGCGGCAAATCGGCTGATGACGTGAAGAAGTTGATTGATAACGCGCCCTACACCGCCAGGCAGGCGCAGGAGGCGGGCCTTATCGACGGCGCGCTTTACAACGAAGAAGTCGAAAAACTCGTCAAGAAGAATTTGGGCTACAGCGAGAATGACGATCTGCGTGTAGTGAAGGCATCAGACTATCGAAAGATCACGCAGGAGTCGCTCGGCTTGAACAAGGGTGAAAAGATCGCCGTTGTTTACGCCGCCGGCGACATCGTCTCCGGAACTTCCCAATTCGGAAACAGCGGCGAGGAAACCATCGGTTCCGATTCGCTGGTAAAAGTCCTGAACGAAGTTCGCGACGACAAATCGATCAAAGCTGTTGTGTTGCGCATCGACAGTCCGGGCGGGTCAGGTTTGGCGTCGGACATCATCTGGCGTGGAATCGAATCGTTGAAAGCGAAGAAGCCCGTCGTCGTTTCGATGAGCGACGTCGCCGCATCCGGCGGTTACTACATCGCCTGCAACGCCAACAAGATTGTCGCCGAACCTTCGACCATCACCGGTTCAATTGGCGTCGTTGGCGGCAAGCCGGTCGTCAAAGGATTCTATGATTGGATTGGCGTCACCAACGAATATGTTCTGCGCGGGACGAACGCAGGCATGTTTCGCGAGTCGGAAAAATTCAGCGACAGCGAACGTGCGAAGTTCCAGGAGTTCCTGAAGAGCACTTACGACGATTTCACTTTAAAGGTAGGGAAAGGCCGCGGCAAAGATCAAGCCTACATTGATTCAATCGGGCAGGGCCGCGTCTGGACCGGGCGGCAAGGAAAAGAAAATGGATTGGTTGACGAGTACGGCGGACTCGACAAGGCGATTGAAGTCGCGAAGCAGCTTGCGAAGATTCCTGCCAACAAAGGCGTGCAGCGAATTATTCGGCCACAACCACCGGGTTTCTGGGAGCAACTGTTCAGCGATTCCGGCGAAGACGAGACCGAAGCCACCGCTGAAATGAAACAGCAGGCCGCGCTCGTCGCCGCCATGCCCGAGGACGTGCGACACGCGTTCCGCTTCCTGCAAATAATGGATCGCGCCAAGCGTGGAGAGGCGGCGTACCTTCTCCCGTTCACTTTGCGAATCCGCTAGCTTCGGTTGCAACCAAACTTTTCTGAACCGGCCGCGAACGGCTCCCGTATAGTTTAGTACTCATGTTTTGTCCCAGCTGCGGATCTGAAGAACGCCAGGTGACTCAGTTTTGCCGCGCCTGCGGAACAGATTTGCGCGCGGTGCGACTGAGTCTTGAGCGGCCTGATTCGATCACGGCTTCGGCGGTTTCCGCGCGTGACGAAATCGGCCGCGCGGTGGCCCACAAAATTCGCGAAGTCGAAGATGCGGGCGAGTTGAAAAAGGTAGCTGAAGACGTCCTGCCGCAAATTGAAAAGTTTCTGGAATCATACGAAGAGAAGCGCTTGCGACGCGTACGAGCCGGAGTCGTTACGGCCGCTTCGGGTCTGGGCGCGGCGATATTCATGATCCTGATGTCCGCGTTCGTTCGTGGTCCCGACGCGGAAACGTTTCTTGGTTTGTCGGGAATGGGCTTCACTGCATTTCTGATTGGCTTGGGTTTGATCATCAATGCGCTGTTTTTCACTAAGCCGCGCGCGCTGATAGACGATCATTCACCCGACGCGCGTTCACAGAACCTGCTCGATGCGGGATATGCGCCGCCGCAATTGAAAGCTCAAACTACTTCAAATCTAAATCAGCCGGATTCAGTAACC
>DASXTE010000080.1:0-7268 GCA_036505595.1 Pyrinomonadaceae bacterium | reverse complement strand
TCGATCAAGATCGCGGCGCGGTGACGACTGACGCGAAACAAAGAATCGAGATTCCTGTCGGCACGCACGATCTAATCTCGCTGGTTTACGCGATTCGCACTTTCGATTTATCGCCGCCGAAACGGAACGCCATTTCGATTCTCGCGATCGACCAGACCCGCACGTTGTTCATAACTTCACAACGGCGTGAGACGTTAGAAATTGGTGGCCAACAAATTCCCAGTTTTCTTTTGACGCTTACGAGTGATGACGGGACGGCTGACCGCCTGCAATTGCGAATGTGGGTGGGCGACGATTCGCGTCACTTGCCTCTGCGCATCGCCGCGATGACGCCACTCGGACCAGTGCGCGCGGATCTCAACATCAAGCCTGCCTGACCTGATCCCGAAACTCCGTCACGCGTACAGACCGATCACGCGCTCAATTGCCCGGCGACAAACCTTGCAGAAGTAATTCGTGCGCGAAAACATTATGCAGTCGACCTGCGGGCGATAGTACCCGCGCGCTTCGTACATCGCGCCTTCGAACGCCCCGACGCGGCCAAAGTATTTTTCTTTCGCCATCATCGCATCGACTTTCCGCCGGTCTTCGCGAAAGAGCGCTTCCATTTCACTCTCTGGCCGCTTGTCTTTGCGAAGTTGCGCGCGGCGCGCTCCGTATTCGCGCTCGTAAGCTTCGAACGCTTCTTTGTTCCACGGCGTCGGAATCGGCGTGTCGGGATCGACCAGGTCTTGCCATTTCAAATTTTTCTTGTCGAGCAGTGCCGTCGCGTTCGGCTCCCATGGCTCGACGCGTTCAGTCGCAGGCGCGTACGCGACGGGCGACGTGTAGTACTCGTCCGCCAATCCCGCGAAATGATGGCCGAACTCGTGCACGAAAACATAGTTCGCGAACGCGTTGTCGACCGCGACCGTGCTGTACAGATTGAAGATGCCACCACCGCCGTACGTGCGGCCGTTGGCGAGAATTTCTATGAACTCGTAAGGAGCAAACTGCGCGACTTTGCGCAAGCGCTGATTGTCGAAGGCGAGAATGTAGCGCTCAGAGCCAAACGCGTCGTACGTCGCCAGCGAGTCGCGATAGATTCCGGTTGACGGACCCGAGATTCCAGACTCTGCCGCCGTCGGGCACAGGCCCCACACGTTGAAATCCCTGCGGTGTTCTTTGAACGGCGAAGTCGAAAACAACACAGCAATCAAGCGGCGCGCGTCGGCTTCAAACTTTTTCAGCTCGCGCGCGGTATAGCCGTCGCCCAGCAAAAGCAGATCTACTTTCGTTGCCGGCTCGCCCATCTTCTGAATCGGGATCAGCCGGGCAGGCGCACGCGGCTTCGAACGGTCGATGAAGATGTCCTTCGGATCGATGGACGCTTTCCAAATCTCGCGCCAGTTGTTTTTCGTGTTGCGCTTGCTCAGGAAGATCTGCACCGGTGCATCGGGCGCGGGAAAGCGCAGCGATTCGCTGAAGCTGCGCATGAGCTTGTTCGCTTCGTCAGTCGTTTCCCACTCGCCGTAAATCGATGCGAAGCCGCGCGAATACAGCACGCGCCCAGTCTTTTCGTCACTAACTTCAAAGAAGTACTTGCCGAGGTTCGTGTTGTCGATCGACTTGCTGATGTCGCCGGGCCATGGCAGAGGCTCAATAACCACTCGATCCATGCTGAACGTTTCGTGCTTGGCGTCGCCCGTGTGGAAATAATCGAGCCGCATCGTTTGTGGCGCGGCGACGGCGGAGGCAACAAACAATAACAGTCCGGCAAAACCAAGAATGAATTTGCGCATTTGTTGTTTGTGATCCTTATCCAGATCGATGACTCTAAAGCTGATCTGCGTATTAGGCGGCCGCCGCATGGCCGTTTGCCCTGACGCGAACTTCTCCGGATTCGATCGAGGTTTCGACGGTTATTGTTCCTGCTTCGCCGCGAACGGCGATCCGCCGGCGCGAGTCTTGCGCCTGAACATCGACGACGTCGATGACACATTCGACAGATGCCGGCACGAAACGTTTCAGCCCCGTCGCGCGACGGCCTTCGCTCATCAGCAAATCAGCATCGAACGCCAATTCTGCTCGATCGGCACTGTTCACGTCATCGCCCTCAAGCTCAGAAATCGCCACACCCTGCGGCAGCAGATTCATCTCGCCATCGAGATAAACCGTCCACAGAAATCCAATGTCGAGCAGGAAATGGACTGCCTCGCCGGCGACCAGCCAACCGAGCACCGTCGCGCCGATCACGTGCTTGATCACATGATCCTGATGAGTTGATGTTTCGACTTCTGTCCAAGTCATGAGAAGTTTCGAGTTTCGAGTATTTCTTGAATTTTGAACTTTGAATCAGCGAGCCATCTTGATCCATCCGCTAACGAAGACGGTACTGACTGCTCACCGCTTACTGCCCACCGCGTGCTGCTCACTGCTCACTGACCACTGCTCACTGTTCATATTGCCTCAAACTCCGCGCTTTGACGAATGTAACCGCCGCGGCAATCAGGCACGCCGCGCCGCCGGTAACAACTGACAGTGGCGCGCCAATCAGCGCGGCCACAGTGCCGGCTTCGACTTCGCCGAGTTGCGGCCCGCCCATGAAAAAGACCATGTTGATACTCGTCATCCTTCCGCGTAAGTTGTTCGGAGTGACGAGTTGCCGAATCGTCTGTCGCAGAATCGTGCTCACGGTATCGGCGGCGCCGGTGGCTGCCAACATCAAAAGCGAAAACCAGAACACCTTCGACACTCCAAACGCAATCGTAGCAGCGCCATAGAAAGCGACGGAAACAATCACGGTCATGCCCTGCTTTTTGAATGCGCCCATGCGCGCCATGATCAATCCGGCGACGATGGCTCCCGCGGCGGGCGCGGCCGCGAGAAATCCATAGCCCCGCGCGCCCACATCCAGAATGTCCTTGGCGTAAATCGGAAGTAACTGGTTCGCTGACGCGAAGAACGTCGCGACAAAATCGAGCGTCATTGTCTGCACGATAATTGGTGTGCGCCAAACGAATCGCAGCCCTTCGACCAATGCTTGCCAACTGATTTGCGGCGCGTCGGGCGCATCAGCTTCGCTTTTTTCCGGTTTTCCACTTGTGCGCATCAACGCTAGTCCCGTCAGCATCGCGAGGAATGATGCGGCATTCAACGCGTAAACGAATGCCGGCCCGTGACTCGCCAAAACGAATCCCGCCAGCGGCGGACCCGCGACCATTCCGGTTTGAAACATCAACATGCTGAGGCTGACAGCGTTTTGGAAATCTTTCAGCGGCACCAGCATCGGAAGCAAAGACTGCCGCGCCGGCGTATCAAACGCCCAGGCCGCGGATGAGATTGCCGTCAGCAGAAGGATCGGCCAAATCTTCGAGAGCCCGCCAAATGTAATCAGCGCCAGCGTCGCGCTGGAGGTGAGCATCACGCTTTGCGTCACCATCATCAGCCGCCGCCGATCGACGACATCGGCAACGACGCCGCCCGCCAAAGAGCACGCAATGATCGGCACGGCGCGACAGGCTCCTACCAGGCCGAGCGCGAATGCCGAATGGGTCAGCAGGTAAATGTGCCAGTTAATCGCCGCCAACTGCATCTGCGAACCGATGACGGAAACGACCTGCCCGCTCCACAGCAGACGAAAATCGCGGTGGTGCAGCGACGAGAACGCGGATGGACGGTTACTTTGATGAGACTTGGACGCGAGGCTCGCAGACTCGTTATCAGCCATGCGAGATTAGTTATAACTCACGAGCGCGGCGAACAGAAAAACAAAAGGCCCGTGCTGCCCGGTATCGTCCCGGTTTGTACTCTATGTGTCTCCGTGAATTTTCTCGGTGCCTCTGTGGTGAGTATTCTCGCGCAATAGTTTCACCACAGAGACACGGAGCTCCACAGAGACACGAAGTAAAATGAAATTTAGAACCCTATCTGGTGCCGAGCCGCAGGGATGAGGGTTAATTCCTTATTGAACCTGTTTCGTTCCCTTTAGTTCCTTGTACATGTCCTCGACGTTGGGCGTGGCGAAATTCTGGAACGCGAAGCTTTTGTATTTCTCGGGCAAGGTCAATTGTTGCTTTGCCTGATCGACTGTCAGTCCGTCGGCAATGCCCTTCTTCACGCGACTGCGCAGGTCGTCGAGATAATCTCTGAAATCCCTGATGTCGCCCGCGGCGGCGACATTGCCATGGCCCGGGACGAACTGCGCTGTGGGGTATTGCATCAGCATTTTGTCGAGCGTGGGAATCCAATCGTTCACGGTCGCGTCAACCAGATTCGGAAGAGTCCTGGACCAACCCAGGTCGCCCGTAAACACGACGTTTGCGTCGGGCACAAAAGCAAAAACATCGCCGCCGGTGTGACCCGGGAGAGTCGAGAGGATCACCTCGCGTTTGCCAAGATGAAGATGGATAGATCCCGCGCCAAAAGTCACTGTCGGATTCGTCAAAGTGATCGTCATCATCGCTTCGAGGCGACGGATTTGCCGTTCGAGCGGCGTGCGCTTGTCTTTCTGGTCGGCCGGAGTCTCCGATAGTTGCTTCGCGGCGTCGGCTCGTCGTTTTTCTAATTCAGCGGGCGCTAGCAGAAAACGTTTGTTCTTCGTTGTCTGCCAAATCATGACGTTGTCGTGCGCGATGATCGGGACACCGCGCGCGAAAAGCACTTGATTTCCGCCCGTGTGATCCAGGTGATAATGGCTGTTAACGGCGTACTTGATCGGAAGTTTTGTGAGCGTTTCGATTTCGGAGATCAGCTCTGAGATCGCGGCCGGGGTAAAGAACGTATCAAAAACCAAAACGCCGTCATCGCCGATCACAAAACCGGCATTGCCAGAGGCTAAACCGCCGGGCTTAGCGATTGCGGCGTAAACTCCATCGGCGACTTTCACTAATTGAAAATCGTCTTCAGCTTTTGCGGAGGCGACTGTCGCTCCCCGATTGGGATAAAGCAGGGACCCTAACAGGACCAGACATGCTATTGAGAAAGCGACGGTTCGGGTTCGCATCGCAGCTCTCTAGATCTTCGCGAGGATCGCTTTCCATCTGATCCACGCGTCGTTGCGCGCTTTGCGATTCGCTCGATCCATCGCCAGGTACTTCGCGTATTCGTCCTGCGCTTTCTTGTCGGCGTCCTGATCGCCTTTCGGTGTTGGCGGATTGCTTGTCGGCGCGTTCGGCTCGCCGGCCCGCATGAAGCCGTGGCCCGCGCCGGCGTAAGTCATCGGGTCGTAAGGCTTCTTCAAGGTCTTCATCGCCTCCGTCGTCGCGGGAACGGTGGCGTCGACGCGCATATCGTTCTCGGCATAGAAGCCGTAAACCGGCGCACCGATCTTTGCGAGGGCCGCACTGTCCACGCTGTACGGTTGGCCTTGCGCATTATTGCTCGGCGCTGTTCCGTAGAAAACGAAAGCAGCTTTCAGGCTCGGCCGGCGCGTGGCAAAAAAGAATGTCTGGCTTCCGCCCCAGCAGAAACCTCCGGCCGCAACTTTGCCGTTGGCAGAGGGAAGACTGGCCACATAGTCGGCCACAGCGTTCAAGTCCGCCGCAACCTGATCGGGAGGCAAGGCGCGAATCGCTTGTCCGACGGCGTTACCACCCGTCGCCGCGATTTCTGCCGTCCCTCCGCCATTCGGCCCCATGCCGGACAGCAGATCGGGCGCGATGGCGATGTAGCCGGCCTCGGCGAGTTCATCGGTGAGCTGCTGAACCCAATCGCTCATGCCGAAAATTTCGTGGATGACGACAACTGCGGTCGCTTTCTTTTTCACTTCAGGATAGACGATGAAGCTGTTGACTTCGCGATTCCCGTTCTTGACCTTCACCCATTCGTGATGACGCGGAGACTGCGCCAGTTTGTTTTTCGCCCAATCCTGAGTGATCTCTGAGTTGTTCGACGTCTCAGCCGCAGCGTGATGATGCGTGTCCATCTGCGCTGCTGCTGAACCCGAAACAAGCAAAACTCCGAGTACGGCCACGAGGCCCGTAACCAAACTCGAGATAAGTGGCCGCGTCTTTGTGTTTAGTTTCATCTTCACGTTTCCGCTCCTGAATTCCGACGCCAATTCACGCGTGTTATCGATGAAATCGTCCGCCGGAAAAGTATACCTGCCAGTTCTGAAAGCCTTCGCGATATCCGTGCAGGAAACCGTCGCGATAGGCCTGTTGATACGCGTCGCGACTGCCCTTGCTGTTGCGATATCCGTGCTTTGCTTCCTGGTAAAAATGCGAACGCTCCGGATCGTAAGTTTGTCCGCGCCGCGCGTCACTCGCGCCGGTGTACACGCCATCGTTGTAGCCGAGATCGTAGGCGCTCAGGCTGTCGTCGTAATCCTGGTAGTTGCCGGACGAATATGAAATCGTGTCGTCGTAGGTGGGAACCCGATAGCAATCATCGGTATGACGATGCCTGTGGCCGTGACGACCTCTGTGCCGGTCACCGTCTCGATCGCGATCTCTGTCACCGCCCGGATTGCCGCCGCTGGGATTTCCACGCGGATTGCCGCCACCAGGATTAGCGCCACCCGGGCCGCTGAGCGGCGGTGGCTGCGGCGCGATGGGGTCGCCGGACTCCTTCTCGATTATCTGGTCGCGCCGCTTGGCGCTGCCGTCACCGTCCATAGTTCCGCGAATTCGCGTGCCGGCTTCATTGTTTCCCGATCGCGGATTCTCGTTTGGTCGGCCGGAACCTGCATCGCGGTTATTGCGACCGCCGGCGTCGTTGTTTCGCCGCCCGGAATCATTGTCTCGGTTACGGCGACCGCTATCATCGTCGCTGCTTCGCGAGCCGGTGTCGTTTCGGCTGCTATCGTTGTTCGAGCTGCTACTGCCGCTGCTGCTGGGCGAGCTGGGGGCCGGTTCGCTGCGAGGCGATTCAGCCGGCGGACCTGGCGCTTCAGTTCTCGGGCTTTCCGTTCGTGGACTCTCCGGCGTCGGCTTGCGATCGTCCTGGCCGTTTGCGACGATGACCGCGCCAGCGAACAGAAACACAAAACCACAAATCGCTGCAAAGTTCCCCTTTGATTTGTTGCGTGAATTCATGTCACCTCCTTGGGTTAGCGGAGAGAGACTGACCGAGGACTGCGCGCATTATACTTGAATTCCGACCAGACGTACGAGCTTTTGCCAGCCTGCTGATGAACTGAAATTATTGCAACTGTCAGGTACACATTGCACCGCAAGGGCATGGTCGCGCAAATCGCGGGCGACTATCATGATTCTTCTGCGGCACCATCATTGCTTGAGCAAAGGTGTTCGTTTACCCTAGCGGTCGTTCTTCGTACCGCCTAAAAA
>DASXTE010000079.1:0-4947 GCA_036505595.1 Pyrinomonadaceae bacterium | reverse complement strand
TACGTTGTTTTCGTCAGCGCCGCAATCGGATCCAATCGTGCCGCCTTGAAAGCCGGATATGCGCCGGCGATCATGCCAATCACGCTCGAGACGATAATCGCCAGCAAGATGTAGCCAATCGTGATTGTCATGGTGATCCCGGCGAGCGATGTAATCAGCGTCGTCACGCCCCACGCCGCCAGCAGTCCGAGCACGCCGCCAAACGCGCACAGCATTCCCGACTCAATCAAAAACTGCGTTAAGATCTGTCTCTTGGTCGCGCCCACAGCTTTACGCAATCCAATTTCAAATGTTCTCTCAGTCACGCTGACGAGCATAATGTTCATCACCACGATGCCACCGACGACGAGAGTGATGAGCGTGATCGGCACAACCACTGCGGCGATACTGGCCGTGAATTGATCGATCTGATCGGTAAGCGTGGCGGTATCCACCAGGCCAAAGTCGTCTTCTTCGCTGCCTTTGAGACGATGCTTGTTGCGCATCGAAACGCGCGCGTCCTCGATGGCGGGTTGAAACGTCTCTTGATTCGCCGCCCGACCGTGAATCTGCAAACCATTACGTCCGAAGATCTGTAGATGGGTAGTTGCCGGAATGTAGATGTGCCGGTCGAGCGAATCGCCGAAAAATGAACCACGGCTTTGCTCAACACCGACGACACGCATGGGCAGCCCGCGCACTTTCAAAGTCCGGCCGATGGCCTCCTGGTTCGGAAAGAATTTTTCTTTCACTTCGCTGCCCAGCACACAAACCAGCGCCGAGCGTTCCACTTCGTCAGGTGAAATGAAGCGGCCATCCGCGATCGTTTTATTCTCAATCTCCAGCATGTTGGACGTGACGCCGAACACAATCGCGCCCGGGAACTCGATGCCGTCCTGCTTCAAGTCTGTGCCGCTCCCGATTTCAATGCCGACTTCAGAGCACGAAGGGCAGTGGTCGCGCACCCATTCGTAGTCGTCCCAATTCAGCCGCTTGTTGCGCCGATTCATGCGTTCGTATTCATCATCGGTCCGCTGTCCCTGATGCGCCATGCGCGCAATCATGAAGTGATTTGCGCCCAGGATTTGGGTGACTTTAACCGTGACATAACTGTTGAGCCCGCTCACAGACGCGCCCACGACGACCACGGCCGCCACGCCGATGATGATTCCGATCAAAGTAAGAAAAGCGCGCAGCTTGTGCGCCAGAATCGATTGCAGTGCAATTCTGGCAGCGTCGGCATAGACGGAATAGATGTAACGCATTGGTCCGAAACGGTCAGAAGTCAGTACGACGAGCCCGCGTGAAAAGTTTGGACAAGGAACCCGGAGCAGAGTTCCATCTGAAAAGACGCCGGCTGGTCGTGGTTTATTAACGAAGAACGTGTCAGAAGCCCGACCGTGAGGAGGGCAAGTTCGCGGAAGCGGGTCTTTAGGGCTTAACGAAGCCTTTACTAACGAGCCACTCGCGCACCACGACTTTCTTATCGCGGCGCGCGCCGTCCACTTCGTAGTTCACTTTGCGCATTTCTTCGCTCGAAATCGCGTCATGGAGCTTGGCCATGACTAACACCAGCGGTACAGAGGCGTCGGTGCTCGGTGAGGTGAACTCTGTCGGTCTGCGAATCATGAACACGGCTTGATATGGCGGAAAGTAGTGCTTGTCATCTTCAAGCTGCACCAGGTTGAGCGCCGCGATGCGGCCGTCGGTCGAGTTCCCGGCGATCAAATCGACCTGGTGTGAAGATAACGCGGTGTAGGTGAGATCCAGCGCCATGTCGCTGACGCCCCGAAATTGCAAATTATATGTTTTCGAGAATCCGGGATAACCGTCCTGGCGATTGATGAAGTCGTGACCAAAGCCGGCCTGCCACTGCGGTGAATACTTCGCGGCATCAGAAATCGTTTTCAAGCTAAGCCGGCGCGCATCTTCGCCGCGCACCAGGATCGCGAACGTGTTTTCGAAACCCAGGGGCGGACTAACCCAGAGATTGAATCGCTGATAGTATTCGCCCTGTACCTGATCGTAAACCGCTTTCGGATCGCTGATCGGCTGATGATGGAGAATCGCGGTGAAGGCCGTGCCGGTGTATTCGGGATAAAGATCGATTTGTCCGGCAATCAATGCGCTGTGCGCCAGATTGCCGCCCAGATCAAATCGGCGATCGACTTCGATTCCTTGCGCTTCCAGCATTTGCGCTACGATTTCCGCCAGCAGAATTGATTCACTGAAGTCTTTCGAACCAACCGTAATGTGACCGCGATTGAGCGTTGCGCTGCCGCGAAAACTTCTCACCGCCGCGTAGCCCATCATCAAAACGCCGAGCACGAGTACCGCCAAAGCCGCGACTCGCAAAGGCTGTCTCGCCCGTCCCTTTGAAACAGCGAAGTCAAACCGTTTTTCAATTAGGTTGAATCCGAAATCAGCGGCCAGGGCCATCAGCGCCGAGGGCACGGCGCCGGCCAACAACAGGCGATTGTCGTTCAAGCGCAAGCCGCGAAAAATGTACTCGCCCAAGCCTCCAGCCCCGACTTCGGCGGCGATGATGGCGACCCCGATGGTGATGACGACCGCCACGCGCACGCCGGTGAGGATCACGCTGATCGCCAACGGCAGTTCGACTTTGAAGAGTACTTGCCGATCCGTCATGCCCATGGCGACGGCCGCTTCGCGCACGTTTGGGTCGACGCCGAGAATTCCGGTGACCGTGTTGCGTATGATCGGCAGCAGTGCGTAGAAAACCAGCGCGACAATCGCCGTGCGCGGTCCAATGCCGCCGATGAAAGGCAGTGGGATCAAGAATCCGAACAACGCGAGGCTCGGAATCGTTTGCATGACATTCGCGATTCCCAGAACCGGTCCACGCAGACGCTTTTGCCGCGTAATCAAGATGCCAACCGGCAGAGCGATGGCAACCGCAATCGCGATCGAGATGAAAACCAGCCACACATGCTGCGCGATGTGCGAAAGGATGTCTGACCAGTTGGATTTGAGAAATTCGAGCATTGATCGATTCGATTAAGAAACGCGCTCCGGAGTCCCGTTAGGGACGAAATATTTATAGAACATGCCGATTATTTTGATCCTGACTCTCCGCGAGGGGCGTTGACGCTCCTCGCGGAGAGCATCGTTGTGGTCACTTCGGTGCTACAAATATTTCTCTCCTACGGAGCGAGAGCCAAATCAGTCCCGAGCGTTTCTAAATAAGACTTCGCTAGCGCGTTGTCAGACTTCACAAAATCTTTCGGCGTTTCGAGCAAAACGATCTTGCCTTTATCCATCAACGCGATGCGTGACCCGAGCAGCAATGCTTCGCGAACATCGTGCGTCACGAAGATCACGGTCTTTCCTAATCTCGATTTCAATTCGGCGAACTCTTTTTGCAGCGAAGCGCGCGTCAACGGATCGAGCGCGCCGAATGGCTCGTCCATTAACAGCAGCGGCGGATCCGCGGCCAGCGCGCGCGCGACACCAACGCGCTGACGCTGCCCGCCAGATAATTCGCGCGGATAACGATCAGCAAATCGGGCGGGCTCGAGACCGACCAGGGACAGCAGTTCTTCAACGCGCCCGCGCGTTCGCGCTTCTTCCCAGTTCTCGAGCGATGTCACGAGCGCGACGTTTTCCGCCACCGTAAAATGCGGAAACAAGCCGGCTTCCTGGATCACGTAACCCGTCCGCCGCCGCAAACGAATGACGTCCCATTCGGTTGTCGCTTTTCCTTCAACCAAAACCTGCCCGGATGTTGGCGCGAGCAGCCGATTGACGAGACGCAGCGTTGTTGTTTTGCCGCAGCCTGATTCGCCCAGCAGGACCACAGTTTCCCCGGCCGCGACGGTCAGATTCAGCCGATCGATAATCGGCCCCGACGTGTCGGGATTGACGGCGAAGCTGACATCGCGGAATTCAACGAGTGCCGTTTGATTGTTAATCGCTTCCGGCAAAGTGCCGCGAGTCTACCAGAACCTAACCACTGAGGACACAGAGGAATGCGCCACGTTCGTTGCCCCTGTACCGCGCTCTCTGATAATCCTCTGGGTCCTGCGTGGTTAATGTTCGCTCTTCGCTCCGTAAGAAAGTTGATGATAAAGTTTCAGCCCGATTCGATGAGCCAAATAGATCAAATTCGCGCGCGGGAGATTCTCGATTCGCGCGGCAACCCAACGGTCGAAGCCGATGTCGTTTTGGTAAGCGGTGAGCGCGGTCGGGCTGCCGTCCCTTCCGGAGCATCGACGGGCGAGCATGAAGCGGTTGAGTTGCGCGATGGCGACACAACGCGTTATGGCGGCAAAGGTGTGCTGAAAGCAGTGCGCAACGTGAACGAGACTATCGCGCGCGAACTGAAAGGAATGGATGCGCTCGATCAGCGAGCGATCGACCGAAAGCTGATCGAGCTTGATGGCACGCCCAACAAATCCAATCTCGGCGCCAATGCGCTGCTGGCAGTGTCGATGGCCACCGCGCGCGCTGCGGCGAATTATCGGAAACTGCCGCTGTATCGATACCTCGGCGGCGACAACGCAAACACTCTCCCAGTGCCGATGATGAACATCGTCAACGGCGGCGCGCATGCCGACAACAACGTAGACTTTCAGGAATTCATGATCGTTCCCGTCGGCGCCGAGAAATTCAGTGAAGCGCTGCGCACGGGCGCGGAGATCTTTCACACGCTGAAATCGGTTTTGAAGCAGAAGGGCTATGCGACTGGTGTCGGTGATGAAGGCGGCTTTGCGCCGAATTTGAAATCAAACCAAGAAGCGATCGAAACGATCATCGAAGCGATCTCACAAGCCGGTTACGAAGCCGGCGCTGACGTGTTACTCGCGCTCGATCCTGCTGCGAGCGAGTTCTACGATGGAGAAGCTTACGTTTTTAAGAAGTCCGACGGCCGCAAGCTCGCAAGTGATCAGATGATTTCTTACTGGAAGGATTGGGTTGAGAAGTATCCAATCATTTCGATCGAAGACG
>DASXTE010000078.1:0-13158 GCA_036505595.1 Pyrinomonadaceae bacterium | reverse complement strand
TGTTCTCTCATGACTCTTCTTTCGTAGATTGCTGGTTCGATCCGGTCGCTACCGCTCCCGGTTCCGACACGGAACTCCAAAGTTCAACCTCGTATTCAAGATCAATCCCGTGCTCGCGTTTCACTCGTTCTCGTATTTCTTCAGCGAGCGCGAGCGCGTCGGCGGCCTTCGCTTCTTCACCTTCGGTCACGATGAAGTTTGCATGCTTTTCAGAAACCACTGCCCCGCCGCGTCGAGTTCCCTTCATTCCTAACTCGTCGATCATCTTGCCGGTGCCGACCGGACTGGCTGGCGCATTCTTGAAAAAGCATCCGGCTGAACGCGCGCCGTGCGGCTGAGTCGCCATCCGCTGACTCTTCGCCTTTTCCATGCGCTCGCGAATTTTCCCTGGGTCGTCGCGTTGCAGACGCAGAGTCGCGCCGAGAAGGAGCTCGCCTTCGCGAAATGACGTGTGGCGATAATTCCACTGCACTTCGCTGCCGGGAATTTCTGTCACGCGGCCATCTCGCGCCACGCGCACCGATTCGACCACCGTGCCGATTTCCTGGCCGTACGCGCCGGCGTTCATCCACAGCGCTCCGCCAAACGTTCCCGGAATCCCGTTTAGACCTTCAATTCCCGACAAGCCTTGTCGCGCCGCATCGACACACAAACGCGGCAGCGAATAGCCGGCGCTGACCGACACCCGCTCGGCATCGAAAACCGGATCACCCTTCACTTCCTTCAAGCTGACGATCACATAGTGATGATCCCCGTCATCGGCCAGGACATTGCTGCCTGAGCCCAGTGGCCGCCATGCGATTTTGTGCTTCTCAAGCTCTCCGACGAGCGCCGCCGCTTGTGCTTCAGTCGTGGGTGCAATCACCCAATCGACGGCGCCGCCAACGCGCAGGCTCGTCAGCTCGGCGAAACGAACCCCACGTTCCGCAGACACGCCAAGCCGTGATGCGACTTCTTCAATCACAGCGTCGCGAGTCGTTTTGTCATCGTCGAGTAAAACCATTTCTCAAAAAATCATGTTTGCGCCGCTTGTGCTGTTTCGCCACGCAAGAGCGCCAGCAACTGATCGCCGGCCCGATGCACGGACCCGGCGCCTAAAGTGATCACCAGGTCACCCTCGCGCACTTGCTCGCGCAAAATCGGCGCTGCATTTTCAAGGACACCGATGTACTCCGCATTCTTGTGCCCGTAACTCTTGATTCGTTGCGTCAAGACTTCCGCGTTGACGCCTTCGATCGGTGGCTCGCTGGCCGCATAGATGTCGGTGACGAACAACACGTCGGCGTTGTTGAAAGCGCTGGCGAATTCATCCATCAGATCGTTCGTGCGCGTGTAGCGATGCGGCTGAAAAAGCACAACGATGCGTCGATTCGGCGCGCCAATGCGGGCCGCGCTGAGCGTCGCTTTGATTTCGGTCGGGTGATGTCCGTAATCATCGACGACCGTGATGCCCTGTTCATCTCCCTTGAATTGAAAACGTCGATCAGCGCCGCTAAATTCCGAAAGCGCGTGCGCGATAGTGTCGAATGGCACATCCAATTCGAGCCCCGCCGCAATCGCCGCCAGCGAGTTGTAAACGTTGTGTTTGCCGGGTACGCGCAGCGAAACTCGACCAAGCGCTTCCACTCCACTCAAGACCGTGAAGCTCGAGCCAAATGATTGATCGTAGGTGATGTCGTGCGCGGAAATGTCCGCCTGCGCGCTCATTCCGTAAGTGATGCGGCGGCGTTCGACTTTCGGAATCACCGCCTGCACGTGCGGGTCGTCGAGACAGAGCACGGCCGCGCCGTAGAACGGGACCTTATTCACGAAATCGGCGAAGCATTTCCGCACGTCTTCCATGTCGTGATAGTAGTCCATGTGCTCGCGATCGATGTTCGTCACGACGGCAATCATCGGCGTCAGCATCAAGAACGAACGATCGCTTTCATCAGCCTCGACCACCATCAACTCGCTTTTTCCCAGTCGCGCGTTTGATCGGTACGACCGCACGATGCCGCCAACCACGAATGTCGGATCAAGTCCGGCCGTTCCAAGCACGGTCGCGACCATCGAAGTGGTTGTGGTCTTGCCATGCGAGCCGGCTACAGCCACGGTGTAAGGCTTCATCCGCATCAGCTCTGCCAGCATCTCAGCGCGCGGAATCACGGGAATTGAACGTCGCCGCGCTTCGATGATTTCCGGGTTGTCGTCACGTACTGCTGTGGAACGCACCACCACATGCGCGTCACCGACATTTTCCGCCGCGTGTCCTTCGGTAACTTCCACTCCCAATTCTTCCAGGTGCGCAGTCACTTCTGTTTTCTTCTGGTCAGAACCGGTCACGCGAAAGCCCAGGTTCGCCAACACTTCTGCAATGCCCGACATGCCGATGCCGCCGATGCCGATAAAGTGAATGTGCTGGAAAGGTCGAAACATTGGGATTCTAGAACTCGGCGATTGATCCGCTCTTTCTCATTTTCCATTTGTCATTTTCCATCAATGTCGAAACCCGGCGCTGGTAATCAGCATCGCCATCGCGGATAGATAAATGACAAATGGAAAATGATCAGTTCTTTCCTTGCGCCACCAATGCCTCCATCAAATCAAGCGTCTTCTCTGCCGCGTCTCGCCGGGCTAATTTGCGTGCCGCGCTTTCCATCTCATTAAGTTTGTCTGGCGCGCTTAACAGCACCTTTAGCTCGTCAGCCAGTCGCCTTCCCGTCAAATCCTTCTGCAAGATCACTCGCGCGGCGCCTGCGCTTTGCAGCGCCTCGGCGTTCTTGCGCTGATGATCGTCAGCCGCGAGCGGAAACGGAATCATGATTGCCGCTTTGCCCGCAGCCAGCAGTTCAGCAGTCGTCGTTGCCCCCGCGCGGGAAATAATCAGATCAGCCTTCGCGAATTCGCTCACCATGTCGTCGATGTAGGCTTTCACCTCAACGTTGTTGCTCCAACTGGCTTTAGCATAGCGGCGTTCAGTGTTCTCAAAATCAGCCGTGCCGGTTTGATGCTTTACTCGCAGGCGATCTTTCTCTTTCGCCAGATGCGGCAGCGCGTCAAGCATGGCTTCGTTGATTGCACGGGCGCCTTGCGAGCCGCCAAATACAAGCAAAGAGATTTTCTCGGCGACGTGCGTTTTCGCCGGAATATCAAAGAACTCGCTGCGCACCGGATTCCCTGTCAACACTGCCTTGCCGCGAAAGTGCGGCATGGCTTCCGCGAACGAAACTGCTGCTTTGTCAACGAAGCGCGCCAGTACTCGGTTCGTCCAACCCGGCAGCGCGTTCGACTCCATCACCAGCGTCGGCAACTTCATCAGAGAGGCTGCCAGTAACACGGGCCCTGAAACATAGCCACCTGCGCCCACAACAATGTCGGGCCGAAATTCGCGAATCAGTCGCCGCGCCGAAAGAAAGCTCTTCGGCAGAAGCAGCAGGCCGCGCAGCCACGCCACCACGCCGACGTTTTTCAATCCCGCACTTTCAATGATCGAAAGTTCAAAACCTGCGTTCGGCACCACGCGCTTCTCGAGTCCTTTCGCGGTGCCGACAAATCTCACGACCGAAACAGGCTCGCGTCGCATGATTTCTTTCGCGACTGCGATGCCTGGATAAATGTGCCCGCCGGTACCGCCGGCAGCGATCAGCACGCGCATCGCTCACCCGTACCGCGCTCGCGCCATCCCGACGCGTCGGGACTGACGCACCGGACGTTTCTTGCTTGCGCGGCGCGCAGGTTGCCAATCCTCTTCGTAATCGTCGTCGTCATATGCTGTCCGTCGACCCAGTGTGGCGTACTGCGAAATGTTCAAAAGGATTCCCACGCCGGCCAGCGTCGGCACGAGCGACGATCCGCCATACGAAATGAACGGCAGCGGAATGCCTTTCGTCGGCAACAGTGCCAGCACCACGCTCATGTTCAACAACGCCTGGGCGACGATGCCGACCACGATGCCCACGCCAAGCAACATCCCGAATCGATCCGGCGCGCGTAAAGCCGCACGCATTCCGCGCCACAAAAAAACCGCAAAGACAAAGATCACAATCAGCGCGCCAATCAAGCCCAGCTCTTCGCCGATGACCGCGAAAATGAAATCGGAGTGCGCGAACGGCAGAAACAGAAGCTTCTGTCTTCCTTGAGCAAAGCCGAGTCCATGCTGACCACCAGAACCGACGGCAATCAGCGATTGCACGACTTGATAACCCGTTCCCTGCGCATCGGCCCATGGATCGACAAAGGCTGTTAGCCGCTTCATGCGGAACGGCGTGAAGACGAGCATCTTGCCGACAAACAGAAGCGCGGGCACGGTCGCATAAACCATGTGCCGCGGACGCACGCCACCGGCAAAGCACATTGTGAACGCGATGATCGCCAGCATCAGCGCCGTTCCGAGGTCGGGCTCCTTCACAACCAGGCCGGCTATGATCCCGAGCGCAAACATGCACGGTAGAAAAGTCTGCCAAAACGATTGTTCCTGTCCGGCGCGCCTTTCCACGAAGTATGCGATAAACATCGCCAGCGAAAGCTTTGCCAACTCAGATGGCTGCGCGGAAAAGCCGCTCACCTTGATCCAACGACGCGCCCCATTAACTGCCGGAAACGCGAACACTGCGAGCAGAAGCAGGATCGTTACGAGCAGCAAGCCATAGACGATCCATCCGCGATTCAAGAGCTGATAATCGAATCGCATCATCAGAAACATCGCGCCAAAGCCGATCAGCGTCCACACGCCCTGCTTCAGGACATAGTGAAACTGGTTGTGATTCTCCTGCACTGCGATGACTGCCGACGCGCTATAGACCATGACCACGCCGAAAAGCGCGAGGCCAACCGTCGCGGAAAAGAGCCACTTATCTACTTGTAACTTCTGAGTCATGTGCAACCGGGGCAGTAGCCCGACCGTGAGGGAGGGCGTGTCGATGGGCTATGCGCCCTCCCTCACGGTCGGGCTACTGCCCCGCTCTTCCAACTTAGAAACTTCTTCTTTAAAGATCCTTCCCCGGTGCTCGAAACTTTCGAACATGTCGAAGCTGGCACACGCCGGCGCGAGCAAAACTATGTCACGTGGCTGTGCTGCTGCGAACGCGCGCTGAACTGCATCACTCATCGTCGTCGCGTGTTCGAACGGCGCACTATCGCCCAATTCTTTTTCGATCGTCGGGGCATCTGCACCGATCAGAACCATCTTGCGCACACAATCTCTGACCAGCGGCGCGAGCGGCGAGTACGGTGCCTTTTTTCCCAGCCCGCCGAGAATCAAAACAATCTTGCCTTGTTCATCAGCAAACGCTTCGAGCGCTTTGATCGTAGCGTCAACGCTCGTCGCTTTCGAATCGTTGAAAAACTTCACGCCCTTGATTTCGGAGACTTCTTCCAAACGATGCTCAACCGGATAAAAGTTGCGAACTGTTTCGCGCAAAGACTCCGGTGCGACTCCACACGCCAAACCAGCCGCGGCCGCAGCCAGGACGTTCTCGACGTTGTGCAGTCCCCGCAGCCTTAGATCATCGCGCGTCATTACTACGCGTTCGCCGTCAAGCGTCTTTGAAACAAGATCGCGGCCACGCAGAAACATTCCTTCGTCAAGGTCATGTTGAACGCTGAACTGAACCACGTGCGCGCGCAAACCGCTTGCCCAGGACGAGACGATTTCGTCGTCAGCATTCAAAATCGCCACATCACCCGCCGTTTGATTCATAAAGATGCGATGCTTGGCTGCGGCGTAATCCATCAACGATTCGTACCGGTCCATGTGATTCGGCGTCACGTTCAGCACGGCCGCCACTGTCGGATGAAAATTCACAATCGTCTCCAACTGAAAACTTGACACCTCAACGACGCTCCATCCGTCCTCGCGCGACGACTCGATCATCGTAATCAACGGCGTACCGATGTTGCCACCTACCTGCACGTTCAATCCACCGTCCTTCAGCATCTGTCCAATCAATGTAGTCGTCGTGGTTTTTCCGTTCGTTCCAGTAATCGCTACGATTCGTCCGCGCAAGAACCGCGACGCCAGCTCGATCTCGCCAATAACCTCGACTCCGCGTCGCGCTGCGTAGCGAATTGGAATCGCGTTCGTCGGCACGCCGGGACTGACAATCAGCAAATCGATCTGGTCGAGCAGCCATGACGGCGGATCGCCTTCGACTAATCCAACGCCTTCATTTTTCAAATCGAGCGCGCCTGTTGACCATTCGTTCAATGGCTTCCGATCGTTCAGCGCGACCGTCGCGCCACGCTGCGCCAGGAATCGTGCGCTGGCAATGCCGCTGCGCGCCGCACCCACAACAAGAACTTTCTTGCCGGCGACCTCAAAGCCATTTTCCATTTCTCATTTGTCATTTCTCATTTGTCATTTACCGCTATGCCAACATTTCGTCACTCGACTCCGCTTTCGATATCAAATGACAAATGAAAAATGACAAATGGAAAACCCCTGTACTGCCTTTTTCTATCTCAACTTCAGCGTTGACAGACTCAATAACGCAAACAGGATCGCCAGAATCAAAAAGCGAAACACGATTTTTGGCTCTTTCCACCCAACCATTTCGAAGTGGTGATGCAGCGGCGTCATTTTGAAGACGCGCCGGCCGACGCCGCTCGTTCGCTTGGTCATCTTGAACACGCCGACCTGCAACATCACTGAGAGTGCTTCCATCACGAACACGCCGCCGACCATGACCAACATGAATTCCTGCTTGGTCAGGATGGCGATCGTGCCAATCGCGCCTCCGATGGCCAGGCTGCCGACGTCGCCCATGAAAACTTCGGCCGGCGGCGCATTGAACCAAAGAAATCCCAGGCTCGCTCCGGCCATCGCCCCACAGAATACTGTCAACTCCGCCGCTTCGGGCCGGTGCGTCAGATCCAGATAACTCGCCCATCGCGCATCGCTGCTCAAATACGTAAACGCGGTTAAGGCCGACATCGCGATGAACGTTACGCTGATTGCCAAACCATCGAGCCCATCTGTCAGATTCACCGCGTTCGTCCAGCCCAGCAGCACGATGGCAATCAGCACCAGATAGAGATACGGCCCGATCGTGCTGATGCCGTTCGGCACCGCCGTTTCTTTGAAGAACGGAATGCTGACGTTCCATGAGTACTTGGTCTGGAAGTAACGGGTCGAAATAAACAATACGGCCCAGACGGCGCAAGCAATCACGAATTGGAGTGCCAGCTTCTGCCTGCCGGTTAATCCCAAACTCCGCCGCTTTACCAGCTTCAAGTAATCGTCCGCGAAGCCGACTGCGCCGAACGCGACCGTGGCAACCACCGTGACCCAGACGTAAACACTCGAAGGGCGAGCCCATAGTACCGTTGAGATAATCACCGAACTCATAATTAGCAATCCGCCCATCGTCGGCGTGTCGCGTTTGGCAGTGTGCGCCTGCGGACCTTCTTCGCGGATTTGCTGACCGATGTTCCAACTTCTCAATCCCTCGATTACTCTTCCCCCAAAGAGCAGTGAAATCAGCAGCGCAGTAATCGCAGCCCATGCTGTACGAAACGTGACGTACTGAAAAACATTTAGAGCTTTTACGAGATACCACTCACGATCTTTGAAGTGGCCATAGATCAACTCGTAAAAGATGTAGTAAATCATGCATTCAGGAGTCAGGAGTCAGGAGCCAGGGGCCAGCAAACCGACGGCCTGACACGACTCCTGAATCGATCATCTCGTATCGTCACCAGCGAGCGGAAATTTCTCTTTCAAAGCACGCACAACTTTGTCCGTTTCGACGCTGCGTGACCCTTTGACCAAAACCAGATCGCCTTCGCGAATTTCATCGACGGCTGCGGCGGCAGCTTCATCCGATGACGCGAAGAACCGCGCCGTTTCAAGGCCTGCTTCCTGTGCGCCTGCAACGATTTCGCGGCCCAGTTCGCGCACGCCCCAGAGAACGTCAATGCCAAGCTGCGCTATTTCGCGGCCCACTTCACGATGCATCGCCGGCGCATCAGGCCCCAACTCCAGCATCTCGCCGGCGATGACGACTCGGCGCTTAACACTTTCGCGGGCTTCCGCGACCGTGTGCACCATGCTGATTAACGAACGCGGATTCGAGTTATACGAATCGTCAACCACCGTGAAACCGGCAGCGAAATCCAAAACCTCGCCACGCATCCTGGGCGGCTTTGCCGAACTCAATGCTTCCGCAATCAGCTCCGGCTTGATCTTCAAAGCCGTTGCCACCGCTGACGCCGCCAGCGCATTCATCAAGTTGTGGCCGCCAGTCATGGGCAGCTTCGCAGCCGCGTCACCGTTTGGCGTCTGCAAACGAAACTGAATCGATCCGAATCGCGACGTGTCGATGTCGCGCGCCATCACGTCAGCCTCGTTCTGAATGCCGAACGTTAACACCGGTCCGTCTGTTTTTGACTTCATCTGCATCACCAAATCGTCATCTGCGTTTAGCACGGCAGTGCCACCGGGCTTCAAGCCTTCAATCAGTTCCGCCTTCATCGCGGCAATCGTCTCGATCGTGCCGAGATGTTCGAGATGCACCGGCGCCACCATCAACTCCACCCCGACGTCTGGTGGCGTAATCTGCACGAGGCGTCGAATCTCGTGCGTGGGCGAGGACATTCCCATTTCAAGCACCGCGACGTCGTAACCCTCAGGACGACGACCGCGGCTGACCATCTGCAAAACGGACAAGGGCAGCCCCAGTCCGTTGTTATAATTGCGTTCACTCTTCAGCACGCGATGACCGGCAACCGACAGCACATGTGCTGTCAATTCCTTTGTCGTAGTTTTCCCTGCGCTGCCCGTGATGCCGATGACCGGATGTGCCCATTGCTCGTAAACCTTTCGCGCAAGGGTTTGCAATCCCGCAATCGCATCATCGATGAGTAACAATCGATCACTCAGTGACTCGAGCTTTTCGTCGCCGATCACGCGATCGCGACGTGCGACGGCCGCGATTGCGCCGCGCGTTAATGCCGACTCGATGAAATTATGAGCGTCGGCAAATTGGCCATTGAAGCCTGCGCGTTCGTAATCGGGTTGCGACAGCGCAAAGAACAACTCACCGGCTTCGGTTGTGCGCGAGTCGATCGAGAAGTCAAATATTTCTTTGTCAAAGAGCTGCGGGCGCAGTCTGTTTGCGTCTGCGCCCATCAATTCTGCTACGGTTCGAATATTCACATCACTATCTTGACGCCTACGGGCTGCCGCGGCCAAATTCGACGCGCACGGTTTGCCCCGAATTCACTTCAGAGCCTGCTGCGGGATACTGGCGAAGCGCGCGGCCTTCGCCTTTCGCTTCGAGACTCAGTCCAAGCTGCGCGCATGTTCGCGCGACATCACGAACGCTTTGCCCGCGTAAATCCGGCATCAGAGCGCCACGCTTCGTCGCCGGGGCGAAGACCACTTCGCGCGGTCCGCCACTGAAATTCTTTGCGACTTGCGGCAGCGTCGCTTCACGTGCGGCATCGGCTTCAATCTCCTGCGGCGAAGGCTTGGAACTTTGCGCAATCAATTCGCCGGCCGATTTCATTTCAACGTCAGGCGTCACACTCAATTCAGGAAGTATCTGCTCGGCAATTTCGCGGAACACCGGGGCAGCCACATCGCCGCCATGGTACGCGCCCTGTGGTTCGTCGATAACCACGATAATGACTACTGCCGGATTGCTCACCGGCGCGAAACCGACGAACGAGCCGATGTAGTTTGTCGTCGAGTAAGTATGCGTTTTCGGATCGATTTTTTGCGCGGTGCCCGTCTTGCCGGCGGCGGTGTAGCCCTCGACCTGTGCTTTGCGCGCGGTGCCGTGTAGCGTCACACCTTCCATCATGCCCCGCAGCTTCTCGACCGTATCGGTTTTCAAGACCGGGCGTGATTCTGTCTTCGTCTGGAACAGAACTGCGCCGTCAGGCGAGCGCATTTCGCGCACCACGTGCGGTTTCACCCACGAGCCGCCATTAGCGATCACAGAATACGCGGCGGCCATTTGCAGCGGCGTCACGCCGACTTCCTGTCCAATGGCAATCGATCCGATCGACGACGGCTGCCACCGACTGAGTGGGCGAAGAATCCCGCCGGATTCACCAGGCAAATCAATTCCCGTTCGCGAACCGAAGCCGAGCCGCTTCGCGAAGCCATACATTGATTCATTGCCGATCAGGAGCCCGAGTTTGATGGCGCCGACGTTGCTCGACTGCGCCAGCGCGTCAGAGACGGTCAGCACTCCAAATGGATGATGATCATGAATCAGCCGCCCGGCGACAGTAATTTGGCCCATCTGACAATTGATCTTGTCGTCCGGACTGACGAGGCCCTGTTCGAGCGCGGCGGAATACGCAACGACTTTGAATGTCGAACCAGGCTCATAAATATTTTGCAGCGCCCAATTCGCGCGAACTTCCGCCGCTTCTTTCGCCGGCTGATTAGGGTCGAATGCCGGCGCATTCGCCAGCGCGAGAATCTCGCCACTGTGCGGATCCATCACGATGGCCGTGCCTGATTTCGCGTGCGCATTCTGAACCGCGGCGAACAGCGCTTGTTCGGTTCGATACTGAATCGTCTGATCGATTGTGAGCACCACGGTCTGTCCCGGATGCGGCTGGACTTCGTAGCTCTCAAATGCACGACGTCGCGCATCAGTTTCAAAGAAAACTTTTCCCGATTCGCCGCGAATCTTTTCGTTGTAGTACTGCTCGACGCCGCCCAGGCCGATTTCATCGGTGCCGACAAAACCCAGCACGTGCGCGGCCAGCGAGTCGTTCGGGTAATAGCGCTTCGGTTCCTTGCGCGAGTAGACGCCATCAAGACTCATGGCGTCGAGCTTCATCGCTGTCTGTAAATCGATGCGCCGAATCAGCCAGATGAATTTTTTGTTTCCATCCTTTGCCTCGCGAAGCTTCGCGATTAGCTCGTCTTTGTTCTGACCGGTAACAGCGGCGATCCTTCGAGCGGTGTCGTTAACGTTTTCGATTTCGCGCGGATCCGCGAAGAACGATTCGGTATCGACGCTGCGCGCAAGTTCGCGGCCTTGCCGATCGAGCAGAAGCCCGCGCGTCGGGCTGGTTTCAACTGCGCCTAATTGTTGGTTCTTGGCACGCGCGGAGAGCTCGTTGTGCTGACTGATTTGGAGTTGTGCTAATCGCGCCCCGACGATCACCATCCACGCGACGAGCCCGAGCGCCACGAACGTCGCGCGGCGCCGCGGGTCGGCAACTTCTCTGTCGATGGCGGTAGAACGAAGGGGCACTCAAGGTCTCCTGGCACTGCGGTAAAGCTGCCCACAATTAAATTGGCCTACTGCGTAGCGGCTTGGTTTGCGCCTTCGCCGCCGGCTTTGAATTTGTTTGAAGTTCGCGTTTCGTCCTCTTCGCATCCGCGCGCGCTGTCAGCGGCTTCGTGCTTTCGGAATTGTTCGAAACTTGTCGCAGCGGATCGACCTGCGCCGGTTGCAGCGGCTGCATGCCAAGTCGCTTCGCAGCTTGCTCAAGCTTTGCGGGACTCGCCGCCTCTTCGCGCTGCAAAATTAATCGTCGTTGCTCTTCGGCAAGGCGATCGTGCTCGCGCCGCAAGTTTTCAGTCTCGTAACCGTACTTCAGCGCGGCGAAATGTTGTCGCCCTGCATAAACAAAACCAGACGCCAATCCCAGGCCGACAACTAGCAGTAGGCCAAGCCGCAGGAAGGCGTCTTTATCTTTCTCACGCGCGATCGGTGCATTTCGATGCTTCGAAGGTACTCGTCGAACCATTTTTTCGATCTCCAAATGGCCGCGCTTAATCGGACGAGGGGACAAGCCTGGCCGCTACTCTCAACTTTGCACTGCGCGCTCGTGGGTTCTCGGCAATTTCATCTTCGCCCGGGGTTACCGGCCGCCGCGTCAAAATTTCGACCGCTTTCCACGCCCCGCATGTGCATCGCGGCGCGCGTGGCGGACACTGGCACCGGCCCGACAGCCTTAAAAGCGTTCGCTTGATGATGCGATCTTCAAGCGAGTGAAAACTGATAATCGCGAGACGGCCTTGTGGCTCTAAAACGTCAATCGTGTCGGCTACGAAATCGGCGAGGCCTTCGAGCTCGCGATTGACTGCGATGCGCAACGCTTGAAACGTGCGCGTGGCTGGGTGGATCCTCCGTTGTTTACCTCCGATTGCGCCTTCGACTAACTCCGCAAGCTCCTTAGTCGTCTTTACCGGCTCGCCGCGTTCGCGCCGCCTAACAATTTCATGTGCTATTCGGCGCGACCGACGCTCTTCGCCGTATTCAAAAATGAGGCGCGCAATCTCTACTTCAGAAAGACGACCGAGCAACTCTGCCGCCGTTTCGCCGCTCGACCGATCCATGCGCATGTCGAGCGGTGCTTCGTGCCGGAAGCTGAATCCGCGCGAGGGCGAATCCAACTGCAACGATGAAACGCCGAGGTCGGCAAGAATGCCGCGCGGCGCGCTGACTTTCGCTCTCGCGAGGACCCGCGTAAGTTCGCGAAAGTCAGCATGCACTGCGCGAAAGCGGCCACCGAATTCCGCCAGTCGCTTTCTTGCTAAACGAAGCGCCTCTTCGTCACGATCTATGCCCAACACTTGCGCGTCGGGAGATGCTTGCAAGATTGCTTCGCTATGCCCGCCCAGGCCTACCGTGCAATCGACAAACAATCCGCCGCGCTCAACTGCGAGCAACTCGATCGTCTCTCGAAGTAGCACAGGGCGATGGTTCAGCGCGCCCCTGCCCCCCAAAGGCACCGTCATCACCACCGCCCCGTGATCTCGTTCAAAGATCTGTGAATCAGTGAAAGGTGATAGGTAATAGGTGATGAGTGAAAACCGTTTCGTCTTTTCCTATTACCTATCACCAATCACCCATAACTAAATTCCCAGTCGCGCAATCGCCGCTTCGTCTTCCTCCGTATAGGGGTCGGAGAGCATGCGCTGCTGGAATTTGTCCAGCTCCCAAACTTCCAGGTATGTCAAATAACCGAGGACCGCGACGTCGCCCACTACTTGGGCGCTTTTTCTCAGTAGCGGATGAATAAGCACGCGTCCCTGCGTGTCCATCGCCGACTGCTGACCGTAGTAGTTCGTCCTGTCAAGGAACTTGCGTCGCGCCGGATCCATCGAGGGCAAGAGAGACAATCTCTGTTCGATGGCTTCCCATTCCGGCATCGGATAAATGCGAACGCATTCACCCGTTAAGCTGGTAACATACAGCGCCG
>DASXTE010000077.1:0-20787 GCA_036505595.1 Pyrinomonadaceae bacterium | reverse complement strand
CTTCAGCTTGTCGTGCGACTAATCGACAAACTAAAGTTTGTCGGACATCACGCAAAGGCGAGAGTCACGGCTCTCGCCTTTTTGCATTTACACAATCCATTACTGAATTAGGAGTTGCATTTTTGGAGCATGTGCATCCCGTGCAGCACTCCGCGTATTCGGAGACTTGCGCTCGCCTGAACTTGCGTTACCATACGAAGGTTGCCGATCCGAAAAACACAACCATCGAACCAAAATGATCTGAGCGCGAAAGAGTTTCGCTTTGCGATCGTTGCCAGTCGCTGGAATGACGCGATTGTTTCGCGCTTGATCGATGGGGCGCTGGCTGCTTTCACACAACGCGAAGCAAACGAAGGCGCAGTTCAGATTTTTCGCGTCCCGGGCGCGTTTGAAATTCCGTTGTGCGCGCAGAAAGCGGCGTCGTCCGGCAAGTTCGACGCGGTGATTTGTTTGGGTGTCATCATTCGCGGAGAGACGCCGCACTTTGAATACATTGCCGCCACGGCGGCGCGCGGCATCAGCGATGCCGGGCTGCGTACCGGCGTGCCTTTGCTCTTTGGCGTCATCACGGCTGACAATATCCAGCAGGCGAACGAACGCGCCGGCGACGACAAGAACAACAAGGGTTACGAAGCGGCGATGGCGGCCGTAGAAGTTGTAAATTTGTATCGCAGTGAATTTGGTACAGAACCGCGTGCGGTAGCGCGCGGGTAACGCGTCGCGGGCAGGATGCCCGCGAACCGCAGGCAAGATGCCTGCGCTCCGATTATGGGTTCACGTCGTAAGGCGCGCGAATGCGCCTTGCAAATGCTCTTTGCGGCAGATGTAGCAGCCACGCGGCCAGACGAATTGGCGCGCAGCTTCTGGTCTGAGCTGGCGGATGGCGAGTTGGATAAAGACGCGCAAGAGTTCGCCACGCGCCTGGCGTTGGGAACGTTGGAGCACCTCGACGAGGTTGATGAGCGCATCAAATCGCGCGCTGAGCACTGGCGCATCGATCGCATGGCCACAGTCGATCGCAACGTGCTGCGGCTAGCGGTCTATGAATTTCTCCACGAACCGACGCCGCGCACAGTCGCCATCAACGAAGCGCTGGAAGTCGCACGCCGCTTTTCAACTTACGAAGCCACCCAATTCATCAACGGCATCCTCGACGCAATCAAGCGCGACCTGGATCGCGAAAATCCAGAAAGCGCGAATAACGGCCACGACTCATCGGGAGATCAGGCAACCACGACTCCGCCCGAAAAGTCGCAGTCCGGCGAAAATCCTGCCTAAACCTCGGAGCTTTTGAGCTAAACTTCCGGGACGTGGACTCGACGCAAAGCCAATTCATCGCTGACGCCAAGGACATCGTCGATCGGTTATACGCCGACTTGCAGCAACTGCGCGCTGTCCGTTCGCAGGGCCGTCAGCGTCGCGAGTTGGCGTCGCGGATCTTCCGTCATGTGCATACCTTGAAAGGCGCCGCCGGCTCGATGGGCTTCAAGTCGGTCAGCGAAGTCGCGCATGAGTTCGAAAATGTGCTCGATGCTGTGCGACTGGGACGGGTCGCTATTGACGATGTTGTCGTCAACTTGTTCGAAGACACAACGGATGTGATTGCTGAAGATCTGGCGAAGACAAGCCGGATTGACGAAGCAAAAACGCAGGCATTGATTACGCAGTTGCATTCGATTGCTGCCAAAGCGTCGCAACAAGCCGTAATCGCCGGCAGCTTGCGCTCAGCTTTGCCGGATGACATCGCGCGGTCTTTGAGCGAGTACGATTTGCAGCATGCGCGCGAGGCGGTGCGCGAGGGCGCCAGACTTTTCATCGTGGATGCAGGTTTTTCATTAGACACATTTGACACGCAATTTCGGGAATTGACGACGTTGTTGGGAAAGACGGGCGAAGTGATCGCCACTGTCCCCGGCCCGCCGGCAAGCCCTGACGAAATAAAGTTCCGTTTGCTGTATGCCGCTGAGTTGATTTCGGACCAAATTCGCCGAAGAGCGTCAGACCTCGGCACGTTTGAATTCGGCGAACTTCCAGTCCAATCTCCCGAACTTCTCGCTACATTGCCTGCGCCGGTTCCAGGTCCACCTCAGGAAGCTGCGTCCAGCACGACATCAGTGCGCATCGCACTCAATCAGCTTGATGAGCTGACATCCGCGGTTACAGACCTGATGCGCGATACAAGCAATGCGTTGGCAGCGGCGCCAGACGACGCGGCGACTCCTGCAACTTCGCACCTGCGTCGAAAATTTGTGTTACTGGAAGAGCGGCTCATCAAGCTGCGATTGGTGCCCTTGTCGGATCTGCTGAATGGCGCGGCCGCGCGCGCCGGCCGCGTTGCCGCGCGCCAGCTGAAGAAAGACATCGAGTTTGAAATCATCGGCGGCGATGTTGGGATCGACAAGTCACTGGCCGAATTGATTGCCGAGCCATTGATGCATTTGGTTCGTAACGCTGTGAGTCATGGCATTGAATCGCCGGAAGACCGAATCGCGGCAGGTAAGGCACCGACTGGTTTGGTGAGACTACAGGGATTCAGCGAAGGAAGCCGCATTTACATTACCGTGGGCGACGACGGCCGGGGAATCGATCTTAATCAAATCGCGAGCGCCGCCACGCGCCAGGGGATTGTTACCCAGCCCGACGAATTAACCGAAGATCAAGCCATGAGATTGATTTTTCGGCCAGGCTTTTCGACTGCTTCCGAAGCTTCCGACATCTCGGGCCGCGGGGTGGGTTTGGAGATAGTCGATCGCGCGATGTCCCAGGCAGGTGGTGACGTGCGACTGACCTCGATGCCTCGTGAGGGCGCGATGTTCGCGATGATGATTCCCGCGACCCTTGCGTTGGTGCCGTGCGTGGTTGTGCGTTGCGGCGAGCAGTTCTACTGTTTCGATTCGAGTATTGTTGCTGATCGAGCGACGCTACTTGAAGATAAATTTTCTCTCAGCGATGACCGGCAATTAATCAAATGGCAGGACGAGCAACTGCCCTTGCTGCGACTGCGCGATTTACTGGGCGGGATCCGCTCTGAGCAGCCAAATGGCTCGCGCTCGGTTGTGATCTGCAAGCCCGGCAAGCATCGCCCAAATCTCGCGACACATCAGAACCGCATCGCGCTGCTGGTCGATGCGATTGCCGGCCAGCAGGAGACGCTGGTGCGAAGCCTGGGCCCGCATGCGACGCTTTGGCACGGCATCTCAGGCGCCGCTGAGTTGTTGGACGGCAGCATCGCGCTGATGATTGATCTGGCGCGACTGATTGAGGCGAATGAAAGCTAGAGCTTTTTTGGCGGTCACACTTGCTCTGTCCTTCGCCGCAGTCTGTTTTTCGCAACCTCGCGCTTATCCCAAAGAGATTCGCGGCTACAAAGTTGAACGAGCGGCGGTCGAGCTGAAGTCGAGAACCGACAAAAGGAAAGCTACGAAACCGGGTGACAGCGCAGCGACGTCCAGTCAGGATTCAAGTGTGCCTGATCCAGGCGCCGGAACGTCGCCCGATCCTAACGTTGACCAGCTAATCACTTTTGGCAAGCCATCATTGGCTCGCGTGACTCCGCTGGGAATCACTTTTGACGTGCCCGTCGTTGTCGCGCCGATCAAACAAAGCGGCCATGTCGATTTTCTGCTGTTCGAAGACATGACCGTCAACGAACATTCAATTCAAATCGACGAGTATCATCGCACATTCGATCTGCCGACGAAGCGCGCGCTGACGCTGCGCGAGCCTCTGCGTTTCTTCATTTACCTGCCGATCGCCGCGCTGGCGGCGGTGGATGAGTGGAGCAATGCGAAAGAGACCTGGCCCGTGACGGGACGCGTCTATGTGTGCGGCAAATACAAGAAATTGCTGTTTAGCTTCAAACGCTGTGTTCCGGTCGAACTGAATCTGACGATGAACAATCCGCTGAGGGGGCGATGATGATGGCACATGGTGGCGCCGCTGCGGCGGCAATCGCAAACGCGATCAAGGCGAGCGGATCAATCGTGAGAGTGGAGCCGCAAACATTCGTCGCGCTCCTGCGGAAAATTGATAAGCCCCTAATCGTCTACGCGCAGGGCGGTTTGTTTTCGGGGAAGCATCAGTACTTAACGAGCTACAAAGGCCTCACGTTCTTCACCAAATCACGGGAGCAGATCGATCTTCCAAGGACTGTCGAGGTGATCGTCGCCAAGAAAATCTGGGTTCCCGGTTAACGAGTCTACTGAAATATCTTATCAACCGGCACTATCGTTACGTCGCCAGGCCTCACGACGATCTTGTACTGCTCGATGATCTTGTCCTCATCGGTGATTTCTTTCGGCTTCGGCGCGTTGTAAGAAATCGGCGACGGTTTGTTACTGATAATTGCGTCACGCAAGCCCGCCGCGTCTTTCGTCACAATCGCAATGCGCATCGCGTCGGATTTCAGATACTGCTTGATCGCGCGGTTTACATCCGCGAGCGTGAGCTTGGCTAGTTGTTCGCGCATGTAGGTCGGAAAGTCCTTGACGCCATAGTAGCGGCTGTCGAGCGCATAGCCGAGTTGATCATCCTGCGTCGCGGTCAGTACGTTCACATACTTCGACAGAAATTGCCGCGTCGATTCGAACCCCTCCTGCGACATCCCTTCGCGAATCAACTTGTCATACTCGTATAGCGCTGCGCGCAAAACAAAGTGCCCGTTCTGTGGCTCGACCGGCCGAATCCAGATTTGAAAGATTTGTAAGTGCCGGCCCAGGTTTGGATCGGGTTGAAACTGGAACATGCCGCGCGGAAAATATTCTATGTACGCGTAGTCGCCGTAATTCAGGCCGCGCGCTTCGCGCAGACGCTGGTACAAATAGCTGTTGCTCGAGCGGTGCTGGCCGAAATAAGACGCGACAACAGCGAGCGCCGGCCAATCTTTTTGTGCCCGCGTGACGCTAATTGGAAAACCGAGAGAGAGCGCGGTCGAGCGTGTCTCGCGCTGCACAACTTCGATTTTCGTTCCCGGCGTCAGCCGCGGCTGGGTTAGCTTCGCCGACAATTGATCGATGGCGCCGGTCGGCAGCTTCGCAAAATCCCCCTCAACTCGCTTCGGAAAGTCCGCTGGATAACCGCCAGCCAACCCGATGACCAAATTCACACGCGTGTAGTTCGCCCGATAAAAATCCCGAACGTCTTTGACTGTCATTTTTTCGAGCGCGCTGACTGCGCCGATGTTCTGATGTCCGTAACTGTGCGTCGGGGGATAAATCATCGTGTAGAGGACCTCTTTGCCCAACTCTTCATCGTTGCCACCGCGCAGCGAATTCTTGAGATAGTTGATCGCGTCCTCTTTCAAACGCTGAAAATCGTCGTCGCGGAATCCGGGGTCGAGCAGCATCTCGCGAATTAGCGAATAATATTTCTCCAGATTGTCGACGTGGGTAGTGCCGGAGAAGACGGTCATCTCTTTATCGACCTGCCACTGAAAAGACGTGGCCATCGGATACATTGCGTCGGTGATCTCGGCGTAGGTCTTCGTGCGCGTGCCACCTTCCGCCAGCATCGCCGCAGTCAACGACGCCAGACCTGCTTTGCCCGCTGGGTCGGAAGCCGAGCCAGTCATGAAGAGAATTCGAAACGAGACGAGCGGCGAACGATTGGGAATCAAGACCGAATTCTGTTTACTAGTCATTTGTTTGCTACGCGAAGGCCTTGGCGCCGGACGGCGTCGCTGCGCAAATCCAGACGAAGACGTGATCGCGAAAACAAGTACGGACAGGAAGATGGCAGTGATGCGCTTAGTCATTTTCCCGCCTCCTTTTTCGTCGTCAGCGTGACAATCGTCCGGTGCTGGTCAACGAAATATTTCGCCGCCGCGTTGCGAATATCTTCGGGCGTGATCGAGTCGTAAACCGAGAATAGTCTATCGATGGTCTCGGGCGTGCGACGCAGGCCGACGTAACTCGCCAGCGTGCCCGCAATTGCTTCCGAGCTGTTCATCGCCAGCGCGAATGAATATCGGGCTCGCGCTCGCGTCGAATCGAGCTTGTCTGGCGGTACCAGCTCTTTCGCGTAGCGCTTGTAAGTATCAAGAATCTGCTGCTTCACATAATCCATGTCTTGCGCGTCTTTCACCTTCGCAGCCACAAAGAATAATTCCGGATCGCGCCGGTCTTCGAAAATAAACGAAAGCGAATCGAGCTTCTGCTCTTTCAGGACCAGCTTCTGATAAATGTCTGAGTTCTCGCCGAAGGCGATCGGCGCCAGCAAATCAAGCGCAGCGTGATCTTTGTTTTCATCCGAATAAGCCGGCCCGCGAAACGCCACGTACAAGATCGGCAGTGTTTCCGACGGCCAGTCAACGTGCTCTTCACGCGACTCGTTCTGCGCCGGTTCATTCGGAATCTCGGGAGCGTAGTTGCCGCGCTGCCAGTCGCCGAAATATTTCTTCACCGACGCCAGCACCGCGTCGCGCTGCACATCGCCAACCACCACGATCGTCGTATATTCCGGCCGGTAGTAACGTTTGTAGAACTGCAAGCTGTAATCATATTGATTCGGCATGTCTTCGATGTCTTCGATGAAGCCCATCGTCGTGTGCGAGTACGTGTGACGTTTGAAAGCCGCCGCGCGCAGCACTTCGTAAGCTTTCTCTTCCGGATCGGCGCTGTTCTTGTTGAATTCGCCGAGCACGGCCTTCGTTTCAGTCTTGTAAGCGTCGGGCGCGTACTTCAAACGCTGAAAGCGATCGGCCTCGAGTTCGAGAATGCGATCGAGATCGTCTTTCGAAAAAACTTCGTGATAGACGGTCCGATCGTCTGTCGTGTAAGCATTCGAATCAGCGCCGGCTTTCTTGAGAATCTCGTCACGCTCCTGGCCGGTGTAGTGCTCGCTGCCGCGAAACATCAGGTGTTCGAATAGGTGCGCGTAGCCGCTCTTGCCCTTCTCGGGTTCGTTGCGCGATCCCGTTTGCACGACGATGTACAGCGCAACCAGATTCGGATAATCCGTCGGCACCGTAATCAGCCGCAAACCGTTCGGCAGGTTGTCAATCGTGTAATCGTAAGCGAAAGCTTTGCGCGACGTTTGCGCCAGCGCCATCAGCGGCAGGCCGATAATCAGCGACACAATAATCAGCAGTTTCATGAGAAACGCATTGCTCCTTTATGATTTCCGGGGAAGCGTTCAGTATACACGACGCGAGCGTGGCAGCTAATCGTGTTGTGCGGACTTTTGATGTCGCCGCGCGGCAAAAGGTAGCGCCCTGATTTCAGCTTTTATCTGCGTTCCTCTGCGAAGACCTCAGTGCCCTCTGCGGTTAATAAGAGACTGAGAGACTCTTACCGCAGAGGAAAAACCGAGGCATCACAGAGGCGGTCAGAGAATTCAAAATAGGGCACTACCCAGCAAAAGGCGGCTTGACCTGCCGTGTCGGCGGCCCGTATCATGGCTTGTTTGGGTGACACGAGAAATAGTTGACAGTAGGTATTAGCGAAAAATGAAAGCTGGAATTCATCCTGAATATAACGAAATCACCGTGACCTGCGCGTGCGGCGAAACTTTTAAGACGCGTTCGACGAAGAAAGGCGATCTGCATGTGGAAATCTGTTCGGCCTGCCATCCGTTCTTTACTGGCAAGCAGAAACTGGTTGACACCGCCGGGCGCGTAGATAGATTTAATCGGCGCTATGGCAAGACGCCCGCGGCGTCCGCGAGCAAGTAAGTTAACGATGCGATTTCGTCATTAGCAGCAAACGAATTGGAGGTGCCGGCGTAGTTCGACGCCGGCTGGTCGGATTGCATCCAATCCGAAGCAGCCGGAATCAAAAGCGTCGGCATTGTTGTAAGTAGTTGCTCCCTCTCCCAGCGGGAGAGGGAACAGAGCAGGAATAAATATCAATGACCACTAGCGAACGAGACTTAATCGTCGGCGGCCAAGCCGTAATCGAAGGCGTCATGATGCGCACCCCGAACGCGTATGCGATTGCTGTGCGCAAGGCCGACGGCACTATCGTGAACACGGCGGCGACTTTGCCAAAATGGAGCGACAAGCATCCGATTTTGAAGCTGCCAATTCTGCGTGGTGGCGCGGTGCTGCTTCAGTCGATGGGACTCGGAATTAAGGCTCTGAATTATTCGGCAGGCGAAGCGTTTGCCGAAGCCGAAGCTGCGGAAACGGCCGAAGTGAAGGTGCTGACGCCGGCCGTGATCGAAGGTGAAGGCGACTTCGCCGGTATCACCGGCGGCATCCCGGGACTGTTTCCGATTCCGCAAAAAAAGCGCGTGAAGGACGTGAAAAAAGGCGGCACCGCGGCCGCGGCAAGCTCCATCGTCTTCGCGATGATTTTCAACGTGCTGCTGTTTATCGCGGCGCCTTTGCTTTTGACGAATGCGTTATTCATTGCCGCGGGGTGGGCCCAGACTCCGGCGGCGGTGAGTAGTGCCCCGGCGGGCGCCACCGTGACGACAACCGGCAAGGATGCCAGTGAACCGCCGGCAGAGATGCCGGCGCTCCAGAGGGCGTGGAATTCAGTTCGCGGTTATCTGCATCCCGTGCGGCCGTCGGTCGGATTCAATTTGATCGATGGGCTGATTCGCATGACGTTCTTTCTCATCATGATCACGAGCTTTTCGCTGCTCCGAGACATTCGCCGCGTCTTCGAGTATCACGGCGCGGAACACAAGACCGTGTTCACCTGGGAAAAAGGCCTGGACTTAACAGTCGCGAACGCGCGTCCACAGCCACGTCAGCATCCGCGTTGCGGCACGAGCTTCCTGATGGTTGTAATGCTCGTTTCGATTTTGCTGTTCTCGGTCATCAAGTTCGATTCGCTGCTGTTTAATTTTCTGGTGCGCATCGCTTTGATTCCAGTCGTCGCCGGAATCTCGTACGAAATTATTCGGCTGTCGGCGAAGAAAGAGACTGGCCTGTTCTTCAAGACAATTACGCGGCCCGGTATCTGGCTGCAAAACGTGACAACAAAAGAGCCCGACGATTTGCAATTAGAAGTAGCCATCGAAGCCTTGAAGGAGAGTTTGAAGCTGGAGCCGAGGCCGAGCGAACCAGAGTTGGCGCCGCTGTCCTGAGTCCGACAAGCTTTAGCTTGTCGTATCGACAAACTGAAGTTTGTCGGACAAGAGAAACAATGCTCGACAAACTTGCACAGATCGAAACGCGCTACGAAGAGCTGATGAACGAGCTCTCTTCGGCGGAGCTGTTGTCGAATCCTGCGGCGTACGCGAAAGCCGCGAAGCAGCATCGCAGCCTCGGCGAAATTGTCGAGAAGTATCGCGAACACAAATCGTTGCAGGAAGAGCTAACCGGCGCACGCGAGTTGGTCGATAACGCCGGGGACGAGGACATGCGCGAGTTGGCGCGAGTCGAGATCGAAGCTTTGCAGGCGCGTTTGGAACAGAACGAAGCCGATCTCAAGTTGTTACTCATTCCACGCGATCCGAACGACGAAAAGAACGTCATCCTCGAAGTGCGCGCCGGCACCGGCGGAGACGAGGCCTCGCTGTTTGCGTCGGATATTCTGCGCATGTACGCCCGCTACGCTGAACGGCAGCGCTGGAAGATGGAAATTCTCGACGCGTCAGAGACCGGCATCGGCGGCGTCAAAGAGGCGATCGCGCTGATCGAAGGCGACAAGGTCTATTCGAAATTGAAGCACGAATCAGGCGTCCATCGTGTCCAGCGCGTACCCCAAACTGAAGCGAGCGGCCGCATACACACCTCCGCGATTACCGTCGCCGTTCTACCCGAAGCTGAAGAAGTCGACGTGAAGATCGATCCAAAAGACCTGCGCATCGACACGTTCTGTTCGTCCGGCCCGGGCGGGCAGTCCGTCAACACAACCTACTCCGCAGTGCGCATCACGCATCTGCCGACGAATGTCGTTGTGTCAATGCAGGACGAGAAGTCTCAGATTAAGAATCGCGAGAAAGCGATGCGCGTCCTGCGCGCGCGCTTGCAGGAGATCGAAGAGAAGAAGCAGCACGAAGCGATCGCCAGCGACCGCCGTTCGATGGTTGGCTCCGGCGACCGCTCAGAAAAAATCCGCACCTACAACTTCAAAGAGAACCGCGTCACCGATCACCGCATCGGTCTGACGCTTCACCAGCTCAATCTGGTGATGGACGGCGCGCTTGACCAAATCATCGAGGGATTGACCACACACTATCAAGCGGAGAAGTTGAAAGAAGAAGCTGTCGCAGTCTAATCGACGCGCCGGTCACTGCGCGACCTTCCCCTTTTCCCTTTTTCCATTTACCCTTCGCGCCTATGCCGGCAGTCGCTGTCATACCTAAGCCAAATGCGCGGGTTGAACTCCGCGAAGTCCCGACTCCTGAGCTCGAACAGAACTCAGCCTTATTTGGTGTCGAACTTTCGGAAGTTTGCGGCACCGATGTCTACCTTCAAAAAGGACTCCTGCAAGGCGTGCCTTATCCACTTGTGCCCGGCCACGTTTCGGTCGGCCGGTTGAGCAAGATTCGCGGAAAGTTGTTCGATGTCGAGGGACGCGAGTTTCATGAAGGCGATCGCGTCACGTTTCTCGATGTACATCGAACCTGCAATGCCTGCTGGTACTGCCTGGTTGCAAAAGCCACCACGCGGTGTCCTCAGCGAAGGGTTTATGGCATCACGTATGGCCTTGATGATGGACTTTGCGGAGGCTGGGCCGAGCAGGTTTATCTGAAGCCGGACACGCGTGTGATTCGTCTCGACGCTGATCCGGAACTCTTCATGGCAGGCGGATGCGCACTGCCGACGGCGCTCCATGCCGTCGAACGTGGCGAGGTTGCAATCGGAGACACGGTGCTCGTGCTGGGCTCGGGACCGGTTGGCATTAACTCGGTCATGCTTGCGCTGATGCGGGGCGCGTTGAGAGTGCTTTGCATCGGCGCGCCTCTGAATCGTTTGGAAGCTGCTTTGGAGGTGGGCGCCTCAGATGTCCTGAACTTTGAAGAACAAAACGAGCAGGAAAGACTCGAATGGATCCTGGAAAGGACCAATGGTCGTGGTGCTGACGTAACTATCGAAGCGACTGGCGCGCCGGATGCTGTTGTGCAGGCCATGCGCTTCACGCGCGACGCAGGCCGTGTTGTCGTCGTCGGCCAGTACACCGACCACGGCCCTGTTTCATTTGAAACGGCCTTTAATCCGCATCTCGATCTGAACAAGAAGCATCTGGACGTGCGCGGTTGCTGGGGTTCAGACTTTTCGCATTTCTATCGTTCTGCGCAGATCATTTCCGATCCCGTGCGATCAGCGCCATGGGCGGCGCTGAAGTCGAAGCTCTCGCGATACAAGTTGGCGCAAGCGAACGAAGCCCTGGCGGATGTGAAAGCAGGAAGTGTGCTAAAAGCTTTGATTCAAACGGTGTGAGAATCTGGCGCAGGCAATAGCGGCTTTGCCGCCGTACAGTGCGGTAAGGCTCGGCCTTACCGGAGTCATCTCCTTTTCTGTATAGCGGCGAGGCTAAGCCTCGCCGCTAATTGCTTTTGAATGGAGCCGCAAAGCCGTAGGCTTTCCGCACTGCTGGGCGGCCAAGCCGCGATTGGCTTCTTGGCCCTACTGCCCAGCAATCACATTCCCAACATTCTTTTCCCGCAGCATCCGATTGAAGTTCGCGAGATCAGTGTTCACTGCATCGTCCAGACGCTTGCGCAGTGAAGCGAGTTGCGATTCGAACATTGCCTGCACTTCTTTCTGCTGGGTGGTTGGCGCGAAGTCGTTGCTGGCCAGGCCATTCGACAGATAATTAATCTTGCTCATCAGTTTCGGCGGCCAACGCGTCGTGTCCTGGCCCTGGCCCGTGAGCTTGCGCTGAATCAGGTTCTCTTCGATGTCGATCAATTTCTTGTCGAGGGCTTCAGCCGCATCTTTGACGTCCTTTGCTTTCACCAACATTTCCAAATTGTCGAGCTGGCTGCGAATAGATTCAATCTGGTTGACCATGTCGGCAGCCGATTCGAGGTCCTTGCGTAACTCGTAAAGCATCGCCAACTGTTTCTGAATGTCTTCGTCAGTTGCACCGGTATTCGGGTCTTTCAGCACGGTTAACGGCTGGCTGTATTCCTGTCCATCGACCGTAAGCTTCACAGTGTAATTTCCCGGCGGAGCCAGCATCGTCATGCGACCACCCTCCGGCAGAGCGCGCCAGCCTTCATTGTTCAATCGCACCTCGGGGGCGTACGCCGGCGAAGTCCGCAGCCGAACCTCTTTCGATTGATCGGTTCGCAAGTTCCACCACACGCGATTCATTCCCGCCGTGCGGGTGCCGCGCACGGTCGTAACTGCCTGCCCTTGCGCGTCGGTGATCTTTATTGATGGTTCCGCTTTCGGCGCGGCTTTCAAGAAGTAACTAATCGACGCGCCGCCCGGCGGGTTCTGTCCTACGGTCGGATCGTCGCTGGAAGAAAACGGAATGTTCATGTTCCGCAGGCGATAAGCTGAATGTGGCGGGAAGAGATGCGCGGCCGAATCCTGCACCGCACTGTTCCACTGCTGAATCGGCGTCAGGTCATCAAGAATCCAGAACCCGCGACCGTATGTTGAAATGACGAGGTCGTTGAATCGCTCCTGCACGACGATCCAATAAACCGGCGCGTGCGGGAGATTGTTTTGCAGCGGCTGCCAGTGCTCGCCATCGTCGTACGAAACGAACAGGCCGCCTTCCGTTCCCAGATAGAGGAGCCCTTTTCGTTTCGGGTCCTCACGCACGCAGTGCGCGTAGCTCAACATTGTGTGCGGAATGCCGTCCGTGATCAGCTTCCATGACTTGCCGTAATCGGTGGTCTGGTAAACCCAAGGGTCGCGGTTATTGACCTGATGGCCGTCGATGGTGATGTAGGCAGTGCCGGGATTGTAGCGCGACGGTTCGATGTTGCTGACGGTGCCCCACGAGAGCACGTTGGGAATGTTCTTCGTGACATTGGTCCAGTTCTTGCCGCCATCGCGCGTGATTTGCACGATGCCATCGTTGGTGCCGGCCCAAATCACGCCCGCCTCCATCGGCGATTCAGCGATGGCGAAGACCACGGGCGCGTATTCGACGCCGATGTTGTCGCCGGTTAGTCCACCAGAGAATCCCTGCCGGCTCTTGTCATTCGAAGTCAGATCGGGACTGATTACTTGCCAACTATTGCCGCCGTCGGTTGTTTGATGGATGTACTGGCTGCCGATGTAAATCTTGTTGTGATCGTGCGGAGAGATAGTGAAAGGCGCGGTCCACACAAACCTGTATTTCACGTCAGCGGCCGGAGTGCCGTTGACTTGATCAGGCCATACTTCCACATTGCGGATCGCTCCCGTTCGCAGATCCATACGTGTGACGATGCCACCAACGCTGCCTGAACCTGACGCAGTTGACCAGATGATGTTGTTATCGACTGGATCAGGCGTGGCCCAGCCGCTTTCGCCGCCACCCACTTCCATCCACGCGCTGCGCGGAATGCCGCCGCCTCCGCCAAAGCCGCCTCCGCCAATGCCCGTGCGGCTCGGGCCGCGATACGACGGATCGTCCTGCTCGTTTCCATAAACGTAGTAGGGAACGCGATCGTCAACCGTGACGTGATAAATCTGCGCAATCGGCAATTGAATGTGTTGCCATGAGCGACCGCGAGTTACTGAGATGCTGACGCCGCCGTCGTTCGCGACAGCCATCCGGCTCGCGTTTGTCGGATCGATCCACATGTCGTGATTGTCGCCGCCGGGACTCCCGCCAAATCCTCCCCCCGTCCGCAGCGTCTCGCCGCCATCGATCGACGTCGAGAACGCCGCCGTCAAAAAGTACACTTCATTTTCGTTATCCGGTGATGCTTCGACGCGGAAGTAATAGTGCGTGCGGCCGCCCATGGTGCGGTCGTAACTCATCAGCCGCCAATTCTCGCCGCCATCGTCTGAACGCCAAAGCTTCCCGCGATCGGTTTCTTGTCCATTCAGCGGCACGCCGTCGCCGGTTTCGATCAGCGCATAAATCCGGTTCGGATTGCTGCGCGCAAAGGACAGCGCATATTTTCCGGTCATGCGCGTCGGCAATCCATGGCCGGTTAGTTTCTTCCACGTGGCGCCTTCATCGCGCGACATGAACAAGCCGCTACCGGGGCCGCCGCTGGTTCTGCCCCAGGTGTGAATCTCGAACTGCCACATGCCGGCGAGCAGGATTCGCGGATTGCTTGGGTCCATCACAAGATCGGAACAACCACAGTTCTCATCGACGAACAGCACGCGTTCCCAGTGCGCGCCGCCATCAGTCGTGCGAAACACACCACGCTCAGCCTGGGGGCCGTACGCGTGACCAACCGCGCATGCGACCACCACGTCGGGATTGGCCGGATCGATGGCGATGTGACCGATGCGGCCGGTCTTCTCCAGCCCCATCAGCTTCCAAGTCTTGCCGGCGTCGGTTGATTTATATATGCCCTGGCCTACTGAGATATGACTGCGAATCCAAGCTTCGCCGGTGCCGGCCCAGACAATGTTTGGATCCGACGGCGCCACTTCTATCGAGCCGATCGACGCCACCGGCTGCCCATCGAAGATCGCTTCCCAGTGCACGCCGCCATCCGTCGTTTTCCAAATGCCACCAGACGCGGCGCCAACGTAGTAAATGTTCGGCTGGCCCGGCACACCCGCGACGGACGTGAGGCGATTGCCTTGCGGTCCGATGTATCTCCAACGAAGCGCTTCGAGGTTTGGCTGCTGGGCGGATGCAGTGATGAATGTGAAAGTAATTGCGAAAAGAGCGAAGACGAGACGGGTCTGTGTGGACATATCGACCTCCTGCAAGAGTGTGTGTTGCAGTACAAGAACTCTCAGTTCTCGACTTTCCATAGCCCAGGCGTTTACGCCTGGGTCGAGGGAAGAACAGATTTTGCCATTAGCCCATTCATGGGCTTTGTCTGCGATTCTCGTACGCCTCCTAAAGGAGGCCCGTGACATTCTGTGTCCGCTTACCCCAGGCGTAAACGCCTGGGCTAGAGAAAAAGCTAAACTTGAATCTGATTACCCAGCGCGACAAACCGATCGACCGGCGCACCTGCTGGTCCGCTCATGAAAATCAGGTAAGGGCCTTTCTGGAACAGCATGATGCGTTTGCCTTCCTGATTCAGATAGATGCCGTCGACATCGCGCACCGTCGTAGTCGAGCCGCCGCCCAGGCCGAGCGCGCTGCGCGCCAGCAGCCAGGTGCGCCAAGCCTGGAAGCTCGAGCCGTATTGCAAATTCAAAACCGCCCATTCCTGTTTCGACGAGTCGCTGTAACGTGCGGCGGTCAATCGATCGGGAATGAACGGCCGCATCTCTGAAGGCAGGTCGCCGCCTGAACCGATTGAACTTTCAATTTGTGCTCCGGTCATCGTGCTGATTTGAATCAGCGTTAATTCGCTGGGCGTCTGGGCCGGCAACGTCCACAAAGATTCTTTCGTCTCCGGATAATCGATCAGGCCTTCGCCGTTCCCGACGTTCTTTGCCAGGCTGTCGACGTTTGAACTGACTGCCGGATCGGCGCCGTAAATGATAATGACAATGTCGCCGCCTTGCTTGCTGAGAATGTAGACATTCCCTTGCGACGAAACGATGTGCGAGCCCGCATACGTCGCACCCTTCGAGCTCTGAACTGTGACACTTGTCATCGTTCCGCTCATCGATGTCTTAACTGACGTCGCGATGCCATCGACGAATCCCGGCTGTCCGGGCATCGCCGTCAACACACAGATATAAATCTCGCCGCCGCTCGAGGGAGTCGTGGAACCGACCGGTATTTTTTTGTAAGTCGAAGACGTCATCGCCGTCGCGCCCTTCGCGAGACTTGTCTTCGTCACACCCGGCGGCAGCTTCGTGCTCGTCGTCGTTTCAGATTTCGCGGTGGTGCCGCCGAGCTGTTCGGTCTCGACCGTTGTGGGCTGCGTGTCTTTGTCGACAGGGAATTCGGTCATCGTGCCGGCCGCACGCTCAGGCAGGGCGGGCGCCTGGCGCACTGGCGGCGTGTAAGAAGTTCTATACCAGACGTAAGCTCCACCAGCACCGAGAGCCGCCACGCCAAGCCCGATGATGACAAGACAGCCCATCATCAACTTGCTGCGTTTCTTCTTGGGCGGCGCGGCTGACGGTGGCGGCTGAAACTGAGGAGGGCCTGGTGGCGGCGCTGTGATCGTAGGCGCCGGTGGCGCAGCCTGCGTCGGCGGCAACGGCGTCGTCGCGGCCGCGAAGAGTTGCGCGCCGCAGTTGCGACAGAACGCTTCGCCGGGCGCGGCCGGAGTTCCACACTTTGGACACAACGTCGCCTTCAGGGTCGGATCGCTCATTTGAAAGTCCCCTTGCTGTTCGTTCGCGGCATCGTACGCGGTGGGAACATGCTTCTATCGAGAAACGAAAATAAAGTCAACGAAATTTTGGATAATGTCCCAATTTGAAACTCTCGACTCATCCTCGGCGGTCTCTGCGCTTTCCTGGGCTCTTCCTCTGCGGTTAAGCTTTCAGACGTCTCTAAACCGCAGAGGAGCGCGGAGGTTTTCACAGAGGGACACAGAGGAAATACCGAAATTAGGTCACTACAAAAATTCGCGTCCGGCTTCGGACAACGTTGCGACGCTACGCTGGCGGCGTTAACCTAATCACATGGCAAGTGGAAAGAAAGCACTGATTGTTGTTGATGTACAAAACGATTTCTGTCCCGGAGGCTCGCTCGCCGTCTCGGAGGGTGATGAAGTCGTGGCACCGCTGAATAAGCTGATGAAGGAGTTCCTCGATCGCGGCGAGCCGGTTTACAAGACGCGCGATTGGCATCCGGAAAAAACCAAACACTTCGCCGCATACGGCGGCACGTGGCCGGTGCATTGTGTGCAAAACACGCACGGCGCAGAGTTCCATCCTGACTTGCTGGACGATCCGCGCATCACCGTTATCTCAAAAGGATTCGACGAGCGGGCCGACGGCTATTCCGGTTTTGACGGAACGCAACTGGCGCAACTGCTGCGCGATGAGGGCGTCGGAGAACTTTGGGTCGGCGGCCTGGCGACGGACTACTGCGTGAAGCAGACCGTGCTTGATGGCGTGCGCAACGGATTCAAAGTGAAAGCTCTCGCCGATGCTATGAGGGCCGTCAACGTCGATCCCAACGATGGCAAAAAGGCAGTCGAAGAAATGAAAGAAGCGGGCGCAGAAATCGTCGGCGACCAGGCAAAAGCAGCAGGAGCGGTTTAAGAAGTCTGCAGTCCCCGAAGCGGACTTCGCGACAATACCCAGCGATTTATCGCTGGGACTGAATGCAATTATCACACAACAAGCCCGCGGGGCGGGCGACAGAAATCTGTCACCCGCTTCGCGGGCTCTAATTTCTTTGCTTGTTTCCCAGCGCTGAAGCGCTGGGCTACTGTCAATCGTCCGCTACGCGGACTTTACCGGCATCGGTGCTTGCAATCTTCCTTTGTTTCCTTCGCTCGCCGCTCGCAAATCTTCCGCTCTGTTTTGAAAGGAATCAGACGGCACGCGTCACGTTTGATTTTATAAACGTCGGCGCAATGGTCAGTGCAGCGATTTCCACCGGCCGCCAAACTCTCCGTCGAAAGTGACGCTGGACCAGCGGCCAATGCCATTCCCAAAACACCGAGAAGAAGAATCGATTTCACAAGAGTTATCTTCATTATTTCCCCCTAACGATTATGCATAGCATGACGGGCATTTGCCTCGCCGTAGCGCCGGCATCCGTTGTCTCGCAAGTTGTTTCAGGAGAGATCGCAAGGATACTACCGCTCAACTGTCACGCAAAGTCGTTCCGGGTCGGGATAAGCCGGTTGTTAGGCCGTCGCGACACAAACAGCCGCAGGCTGGCAGCCTGCGATACGCGCTGATATCATTCCCTGCCGATGGGCACGCTTAACTTCGACCGGTATCACGCCGCGATGGGCGATGCGTCGTACAAGGACGTGACGCGCATACACGACAAGCCGCTGAGCGAAATCATCGCCACCTTTTACTGTACCCAAAGAAAGCTGCCGTTCGCGCCGGTGCTCGGCCACGAGCGACTCGTGCGTTTGCTGGTGGACAGTCAAATCGATCGGCCGCGGTTGCGGTTTCTCGAACAGGATCGTGGCGGATTGCAACTGTTCGCCAAAGCCATCGAAGACATTCAGTTCGTTGGCCGCATTCGCGCGGTGCGTCCCGGAACAATCATGTTTCCGCAGCAGCCAATTGCCGACATCACAGGCAGGTTTGGCCTGACTCAAGCTCAGGAGATCAAGTTCGAACACGCCTTCGATCTGCCGATGACGACGGCCAGCGTGGCAATGCAGTTCCGGATGGCCGCGGGCAAGCGTTGGCTTTCGGATTTTTCGCTGCGGCGTAACGGCGACATCGAACGTGCAGTGGACATCGCCACGTACGCTTTCATCGGCGGCTTCAACGATACGTCGAACATGGAAGCCGCGCACCGGCTCGACATTCCTGCCGTTGGAACTGAGGCGCATTACTGGCAGCAGGCGTATCTCGAATATCTGTACCAGCCGGAGATCGAGCCGCGCACGGGCGAGCCGAAACATTTCGAGCAGGTCGCCTTTGAGCGCTGGCTCGATGCGAATCCCAACGGCACCACGCTTTTGCTCGATACGATCGACGTTTACATGGGCGCAGTCCATGCCGTGATGGCGGCGACGTCGAGCGAAGCGCGCCGCAAAGCTTTTAAAGGATTCCGCGTCGATTCGGGAGACTTGGCTGATCTGGGCAAATGGTGTCTGGAGTTTTTCGAAGCGAATGGTTTGCATGGGTTAAGGCCGAACCTCACCGGCGATCTGACAGTCGAGAAGGTCAAACAGATCGTCGCAGAGTTTCCGCAAGCCGCGGGCTTTGGCATCGGCACCAAGCTTTCGAGTGAAGTACGAAATGTCGCCGGCGTGATCTTCAAAGCTTGCGTGATCGATGGCCGTCCCACGTTGAAGGCCTCCAATTCATTGGACAAGACGACACTTCCAGGCTGCCTGCAAGTCTTTCGTGGCGTGGACACAAAAGGAAATTATGTTGCTGATGTGACCGGACTCGCTGACGAAGAAATTGAAATCCCGGGTGCTGTGCGCGTCGAGCGTTTGCTCGAACCGTTCTGGGAAAACGGACAGCACTCTGCGATTCCGTCAATCGAAAAACAAAAGGGGTTTGTGGCTGACCAGATGACTCGCTTCGCCGACCTGCACAACTATCCGCGGAGACTGAGCGAGCGATTGGCGAAGCTGCGTGACGAACTGACAGAACAAATGCGCGCGGACAATTCCGGTTGGGAAAAAATTCTGAAGCTGCCGGAAGAGATGCCGGAAGAGTTAATCAACGCGAAGTGAGTGATTGCTGGCGCACTTCTTTGCGTGACTTTGCGTCTTTGCGCCTTTGCGAGAACCTGTATCCGTCGAATGAATCTCACGCAAAGACGCCAAGGCGCAAAGCATCGCAAAGCAAAGAGACTGCCGAATCGATCACTCAAATTGACAATCGCGGAAATCGCATGCTAAAAGTCAGCTTCGTCCGACCTGTATTAAATTGCATTCACACGTGAGCGTAGCGTTTCAGATCGCGCGCCCGTGGCCCTAAGCCCGAAGCGTTGCTAACTCATAGTGTAACTGAGGCGCATGGCACAGGAAGGTAAACCCCCAGAACCGGGATCGCAGACGGATGCGCCTGCCGATGCAGCCGCGCAAAACGATGCGCGCGCGACGACGCCTTCTACACTTTCAGCCGACGCCGAAAAAGATGCACAAGTCGAAGCCGCGAAAGCACGCGTAACGGCAGCCAAGGAAGCGGCACAGAAAACCACTCCGCCTGCACCGGGTGCTCCAAAACCTCCTGTAAAGAAAAAGGAAGAAGGCCCCAAGCCCGTCGATGCTTCGAATCATCCACTGGCCAAGCGTCTGCGCGAAAAATTCGCGGATGCAGTGATTGAGGCGACGGAATTTCTGGGCCAGTTGTCGATTCGCATCCAGAGGGAGCGCATTCTGGAAGTGTGCCGCGCATTGCACGATGACGGCGACACGCCATTTGATTATCTGTCTGATTTAACCTGCGTTCACTGGCCTGACAACAGGGAAGCGCCCTTCGAAGTCGTTTACAACCTCTACTCGATCCCAAAAAATGAACGCGTGCGTTTGAAGGTTGCGACGAACGGCGAAGGTGTTTACAGCGTCACGAGCGTCTGGCCTTCCGCCGAATGGCCTGAGCGCGAGGTTTACGATCTGTTTGGAGTTGTATTTCGCAATCATCCTGATCTGCGGCGGATTCTTCTGCCGCCCGACTGGGAAGGGCATCCGTTGCGAAAAGATTATCCGCTCGAGTTTGTCGAGAACGCCTGGACCGAACGCCATCTGCCTGAATTCACAGATGTGCAGCGTGAGCAGGTTGAGCAGCGTAGAACTTACGGCTTGGAGATTTTGTCTGTTCCGCAAGAGCGCGAGGTGCGGGATCTTTTCCGTGCGGGGAAAGAAGTGATGCCGAAGGACAAGTGAATCGTAAATGGTAAATCGTAAATAGCAGAGCGTTTATCTATTCACGATTTACGATTCACGATTTACTAGACGATGACGCCAAAAGAGATCGCCGCTCATTACGAAGCAAAAGTTTTCGACTCGCCTGAAGCGGCGGCGCAGGCGGGCTTTACTTTGACGGAGACACACGCCCCGCGGAACGTTTGGAACAAGGCGAGCGCCGCGCAGTCTCTGCTCCTGAAACTGCGCGAGCAGAAAGAAAAAGGTGACGTGAAAGAGATTGGATTGGTCATCGAGCCCTGGAAGGTGACCGGGTGTTATTTACCAAATGAGTCAACGGCTCAGGTCGCGTAAGGTTTAGCCGACCCCCGACCCCCG
>DASXTE010000076.1:0-43032 GCA_036505595.1 Pyrinomonadaceae bacterium | reverse complement strand
GTGGTTAGCCGAGGAAACGCAGGGAGATGAGGGCGCAGCCAAGCTGCAAGAAGGCCAGATGGATGTCAGCCTTTGGCTGCTTACGCGACGGTTTTGTTAGGCGTACTTAAGCGCGGAAGCAAAACATTTCTTGGACGATTTGTCGAATTCCGATCCGGCCGTTCGACTATATGGTGAAGGCAGGCCACTCGGCCCGTCCAAAGACTTAAGATTAAAGACCGTTACAGGAGAAAAAAATCATGCCGCGATATCTGGTTGCTAACTACCTCCCCGACGACTTCGACCCGTCCGGCGTAACCGAAGCGATGATCGAGGAGATCCACGCGCTCAACCGCGAAATGATTGCTGCCGGCGTGAGGAAGTTCGCTTGCGGAATTTCCCCGGCCAGCAACGCAAAGACGGTGCGGAAGCAACCTGATGGTACGGTGTTCGTCACCGATGGGCCGTACACCGAGACCAAGGAGCACATGGGCGGTTTCTGGATTCTGGAATGCGCCGATTTCGACGAGGCACTCGCGTGGGCGCGCAAGGGAGCCATCTCATGCGATGCGGCGGGCGAGGTGCGCGAGCTTCTTTTCTACCCGGCTCCGGAGGGAAGCGACTGAGCGACACTGACAACACTGCCGGCCTGGATAGAACGCCGAAAGGCGTTTGCAAATTCCAGCCCAGGGCAACGCCCTAGGTAGCGTCGTTGATTGTCGGGAGGAACTCTGAAAGAGTTCGCAAAAGCGAATCGTGATTAAAACAAAAAAAGCTCGGCAACCCTTTCAGGGTTGGCAAGAAATAAACTACGGTTTCCCCAGGGTAGCGCGCTAACGCGCGCAACCCTGGGAGACACAGAACGAAAACATGAACTCTGAAAGAGCTCGCGAAGATAAACCGAGACGAAATTGGAGATGATGACTTTTCCTCCGCAACCCCTTCAGGGTTGCGCGTATTAACACGACCTTTTCCCAGGGTAGCGCGCTGGAGCGCGCAACCCTGGGCTGTTAGTTGGTGAACGCCTTCGGCGTTAGACACAAGATCAGATAAGACTCGGAAGGAACCCAACCATGAGAAAAATTATTGTGCTTGAACATATCTCGCTTGATGGTGTCATACAAGCCCCGGGCGGGCCGGAAGAAGATACAAGTGACGGCTTCGCTTATGGCGGATGGGCAGCGCCCTATGATGACGACATCCTTGGAGCGGCCTTGCAAAAGCAGATGAACGCGCCGTTCGACCTGCTGTTAGGACGCAAAACCTTTGACATCTGGGCGGCCTTCTGGCCTCAACATGCGGATGTATGGCCGGGCGTCAACACAGCGACCAAGTACGTCGCCTCGAATACCATGACTTCTCACGAATGGCAGCCGTCCATGGTTTTGAACGGAGATATTGCAGAAAAAGTCGTCAAGCTCAAGCAAGAGCAAGGGCCGGATCTAAACGTTTGGGGAAGTGGTGAACTCCTTCAGACGCTTATCAAGCATGATCTGGTCGATACGTTCTGGCTGATGATATATCCGCTCACGTTGGGCAGTGGAAAGCGTCTGTTTGCGGATGGCACAATCCCGGCGGCCTTCAAGGTGACGGAAAGCATAGTCGGCTCGAGTGGCGTCATTGTCGTGAATTACGAGCGTGCAGGCGCGATCACAGCCGGAACCGCGGGTCTATGAACATTCGGCCGGGTGGCCCGGGCTGAGTCTGCGCAAAACGGGCGACCCAAAATCGAAAGGGTCGCCCGTAACTTACTAATCGTGGCCGGTGAAAAAAATATGGTGCCCGCTAGTAGATTCGAACTACTGACCCCTCGCGTGTGAAGCGAGTGCTCTACCGCTGAGCCAAGCGGGCCCCGATTTCCTGTAAGTCTATCTTACACCGGTAGTTTACTGAAAGGACATTGGTTAACACGCTCAGAATTGTTTCCCTCTGTTCCTTGTATTCCCGTCGTTCCCGAAAAAGTCCCCAAGAAATCCGCAACGCTGTTTACCTCAATATTCACCCGTAGCGGTTTGATATGATAAGAAGGACGCAGCGTCAGTGGATTTTCAGCTCAAATTTTCAAGAGCTACTCTAAGCTCTGTTGAATTGAACCTATTCGATTGTCCAAAGAGTGGGACCTGGTAACTCTTTCTGGTCTCATTCGCCTAACATAGATGGCGACAAGAGTTTGGCGCCTAGCGCGAAAGGAGTTGTGATGATGATTTTCAAACGGCATTCACTCATTGGCTTACTGTTACTCTGCATCGTTTGTTTCCTACCGGGCTTCGTACTCGCTCAAGATCCTGCAACTGTGCTGACCGGCCGTGACCTCACGCAGGTCGTGCCGCCGGGATTCTATTTCCAGGGCCTTAGCGCCCCCACGCAGATGCGTAATGCAGCCGCCGCGCGATTCGGCGAAAAACGTTACGTCGTTGTGGGACTCGTCGACACGTCAGGTTATGCGGCCGACGTGCGGGCCAAGTACGAAGGTTTCTTCATTACCGATTCGATAATCAAGATAAACGATAGCCAATTGGGAACGGGCGCCTATGGCTTTGGGTTTAGCGATGACGGCAAGATGCAGATTCTTGATCTGGCCGGCAATGAGATTCTTTCGACTTCCACCTCGAAGGACAGTGCTTTGAAACGACCGCGGCCGTTGATGATGATGAAAAGCGGCGACGGTGTGCGGCTCTACAGCGGCAGAAACTACGTGACGATCACCGCGAAATAATTTGGAGTGCGCCGACAATTGCGGCACTTTGGATTTCTGGTTTGCGTTTGCATTTTGGGAAATGACACTCCGTAGGAGTGCGATATTTACGGCAAGACACGTCTTTTAAGGGATTACGCTCCGGCAAGTGTCGAATTCGCACTTCCAGGAGCGATTAATTTTCTTTTGATTTCGGTGCTATAAACATTTCGCCGCTACGTGACTGAACAACCTTAGTCTTCGAATCACTATGCGCCCTTCCCGCCTCTTGGCACTTAGCACGTTATTGGTTCAAATCGGCCTGATTTGGTTGGGTTCACCGAGAACTAATTCCTCATTCGCCGAAACCTCCGTGGAACAATCTGCATTTGAAAAACGCGAGGCTGCTTACCGGGCGAACAACATCGGCGTCGCGTTGCTGGAGCAGTACAAGGCGAAGGAGGCCGTCGATTCATTTCGGCGCGCATTAGAAATCAAGCCGGACCTTTTGCTCGCACGCATCAATCTGGCGATCGCACTGTACTACTTGCCTGAAGCCGCCGCGGCGCAGCGTGAAGCTGAGAAAGCTCTGACGCAGGACGGAAACGTTCCACAGCCACATTACATTCTCGGTCTGCTTGCCCGCGCGCAGAATCGCTTTGACGAGGCCATCGCGGAATTTCAGAAGGTTCTAAAGATCGACGCGGACGATGTCGGCACGAACGTAAACCTCGGACAGATCTTCGCTCAGCAGAAAAAGTATCCGGAAGCAATCGCCGCTTTTCGGCGCACCATCGCCGCCGAACCTTACAACGAAACGGGGCTTTATAACCTTGGGCTGCTGTTGACACGCACAGGAAAAAAGGAAGAAGGACAGCGGCTGCTCCAAAAGTTTCAGCAACTGAAAGCGAGTGGCGCCGGCACAACCGTCGGAACGAATTACCTCGACTCAGGCTATTACGCGGAAGCGGTAGTTTCGACTGGTTTGGAAGCCGAGCTGGTAGATCGAAGCACACCAGACGTCATCTTCGACGACGTGAGCGACATTCTGCCTGACTCGCCGAAGACCAAGCTTCAGCCTCAGGCTGGCTTCTATGCCGGAATGCTTGAAGGCAATGCGCGACGAGAGGCGATCGTGTTGTTTGACTTTGATGGCGATGGCGATCTCGATGTTTTTGATGCCGCCGGTTCGCAACGACTGCTGCGGAATGATGGCGGAAAATTTAGCGACGTAACGTCGCGATCTGGATTGTCATTGACCGGCAGTCAGTATTGCTTCGCCGCGATTGCCGGCGACTATGACAACGATGGGTGGCCAGATTTGTTCGTTGCGCGGTTCGCCGACAAGCGTTTCGGGCTTTATCACAACGATGGTAACGGACATTTTTCTGATAGAACGACGCCCGCGGGAATTAAAGTCTCGATGAAAGAAGGCTCGCCTTACCTTTCCGCGGCTTTTGTTGACGTCGACCACGATGGTGACTTGGACCTCTTCACAGTCGGCCCTACGAATGTTTTGTATCGGAACAACGGCAATGGCACTTTCACAGAGATAACCGCGGCCGCAGGCGTGGCCGCACGCAATTCATTTTCGGCTTCGTCCGCAATCATTCCGACTGATTACGACAACCGCCGCGACGTCGATCTTTTCTTGCTCCCCAGCTCGGATCCGCCCCAGTTGTTTCGCAATATGCGCGACGGAACATTTCGCAACGTCGCAAAAGAAGTTGGACTTGATAAACAGGGTGCTTTGTGGACGGCAGCCGCCGGCGACGTAAACAAAGACGGGTTCGTCGATTTCTTCATGAGCATCGACACGCGCGCCGTCTTTGCAATGAGTAATGGACGCGGTCATTTTAGTTTCGAGGTGGCGCCGACTGCCACAAAACGTGCGATGGCTGCGCAGTTTCTTGATTATGACAACGATGGGTTACTTGATCTTGTGACCGTTACTGATCGCGGATTGAGATTATGGCGCAACGTCGGAAGCGATTTTGTCGACGTGAGCCATAAATCGTTGCCATCCTCATTTCGCCAACTGGATGCCACGTTCGGTTTTCCGGGGATGCCTTCACGTCAAACCGCCCTGGCTTCCGGCGATCTCGATGGGGACGGTGATGTCGATCTGATCTTGCGCGGACCGGGAGGTCGTTTGCACATACTCCGCAATGATGGCGGAAATCGTAATCAGTCACTCAAAATTGATCTGCACGGCCGAGTCAGCAACCGCAGCGCGGTCGAAGCAAAAGTCGAAATGCGCGCGGGCAGTTTGTATCAGAAGCTTGAGACGTATTCCGCTTTTCCAGCGCCGGCGCCTGCCGATTTAGTCTTCGGTTTGGGAAAGCGCGAGCGGCCTGACGCCGTGCGTGTGCTTTGGCCGGCGGGAATCGTCCAGGCCGAGACGGAGTTTCCCACACCGTCACGCGGTCATCCCGGACTAATTTCCCTGAACATCACCGAACTCGATCGTAAGCCATCGTCTTGTCCTTACTTGTATGCATGGAACGGCGAACGGTTCGAGTTCGTCACAGATTTTATGGGCGGCGGCGAGTTGGGTTATCTGGAACAGCCCATCGAAGCGCGAGCGATAGCGACCGGAGCGAAAATGCTTGCGCGTTACAACAAACCCGATCCCGACGAATACGTTCGGATCACCGCCGATCAACTCAAGGAAAAGAACGGACGTTACGAATTGCGAGTTACAAACGAACTCGAAGAAGCGTTGTTCGTCGATCGTCTGCAATTGTTGGCCGTTGCCCATCCGATTGGGACTGAAGTCTATCCCAACGAAGGCATGTCTGATCCGCCGAAGCCTTTCAAACTTTTCGTAACGCGCGATCCGCTTCCCCCGTTGAGCACTGTCGATGAACACGGGGACGACGTGCTTAACTTGACTTCAGGTCTCGATCGTCGCTGGCCGGATGATTTCAAAGTTGATCGAATTCGCGGTTATGCGGAGGAGCACTCGCTAACGCTGAAACTCGCAGAACAATCCACAATCCAAAGTCCAAAGTCCAAAGTCGTTTTGCTACTAACCGGCTGGACAGATTACGCGTGGTCGAGTGACAACGTCGCGGCTTCACAATCCGGCAAAGCAATGAAGCTCCCGTCGCTTCAGGTGAAAGATACGAAAGGCAACTGGCGCACGGTGATCGAAGATATCGGAATCCCTGTCGGCCGACCGCAGACGGTGACTGTCGATCTCACCGGAAAATTTCTGAGTGCGAGTCGCGAAGTTCGCATCGTGACAAACATGCGCATCTACTGGGATCAGGTTCTCATGGCGACCTCGGACGACGCCGCACAGATTCAAACGACTCGACTTGATGCGGTTCGCGCCGATTTGCGTTGGCGAGGCTTCTCGGCCGAAGTGACGCCCGACGGACGCGAGCCGTTCGTCTATGATTATCAAACGGTTTCGTTTAACTCGCCTTGGAAAACCATGACCGGTCGCTACACACGCGAGGGCGATGTACGCGAATTGCTGCTGCACAGCGACGACATGTTCACGATCTGTCGACCAGGCGATGAGATTAGTCTTTCCTTCGACGCAACCGCGCTGCCGCCATTGCCGAAGGGCTGGACGCGAACGTTTCTGCTGTACGCGGACGGATTCAGCAAAGAGATGGACATCAATTCCGCGAGTCCCGATCAGACTCTGCCCTTGCCATTCCACGGGATGAGTCGCTATCCGTATCGTTCGCCGGAGCAGTATCCGTCGGATGCCAAGCATCGTGAGTACCTCGAGAAGTACAACACGCGCGTGGTCACTTCGTCAGTATCTATTATCGAAACTCTGCTTCAGAACTAATCCGCAGATTACGCGAGGAATGAATCCGCAGATTACGCAGATTAGATGAAAGAAAATGCTTCGAGAAAATGATTCGCCGAATTCCAGCGACGAATAGGGAACTAAAAGTACAAATAACTTCGTTAGCCTCTTTTCTTTTTGTTTTCCTATCTGCGTAATCTGTGTAATCTGCGGATAAATTCATGAACCATATCCGATACTCAGTCGCTTGTTGCCAGACGGACATGCCGAATCCGATCGAGCGCCGGCAGATCCGCGCGAACACGGATCGCATGCTCTCGATGATCGATTCAGCCGTGGCGGGCGCGATGCCGTTTTTGCCGGTCCGCCTGATCGTCTTTCCTGAGTTCGCTCATTCGGCGCCGGTGTTTGAAACAGCGCAGGAGTTGATCGACAAGCTTGCGATCGAGATTCCGAACGAGCACACGGAACGTCTGCAACAGAAAGCTCGCGAACACGACATCTACATTCAAAGCGGCTCGATGTTGGAAATCGATCCGAAATGGCCGGGTTACGTTTTCAACGCGACATGTCTAATTGGGCCTGAAGGAATTCTTTACAAATATCGAAAAGTTAACACATGGATTCCTTACGAGGTGCACACAAGTCCGCACGATCTAGAAGGTTATGACGAGCCGTTGTTTCCCGTCGCGGACACTCCGATCGGGCGCATCGGCTGTGCGATTTGTTACGACTGGTTGTTTCCGGAAGCGATGCGGCAGCTCGCGGCAAACGGCGCGGAAGTTTTGGTGCGAGTGTCGGCTTACATGGATCCCTGGGGGGCGACTGAGCCGATGGCCTGGTGGACAGTAATCAATCGGGCGCGGGCGATTGAGAACATCGCCTACGTCGTCGCCGCGAATCAGGGCGCGAGTCTGAAACATTATCCGCCGTATTCGTGGCCCGGGGGCAGTCAGATTGTCGATTTCGATGGTCGCGTGTTGGCGGAAGCGTCTCCCGGCCCGGGCGAGCGCATCGTCGTTGCGCCGATCGACATTTCTGCTCTGCGCCACGAACGTGCGACCCGTCGGGGGCATCACATGCTCGCCCATCTGCGCACTGAGGCGTATCCGATTTATCAGCAGCATCAGTATCCGCCGAAAGTGGGCGATCACAGCGCTCCGATTTCGTACGAGCGGAACAACCAAATGATCGACGAAGCGAAGCGAAGATTGGGAACGGATTCTTCGGAATGAACGTCTGGTCGCATTTTCGAATTTCTTCAATAGCCGCGTTCTTATTCGTCGTTGCGGCGGACGCCGCGGCGCAACAGCCCACTCCGACTCCCCACCCTGGCCGCTCGTACAACTCTGAAAATTTGCCGAAAACGCCGCCGCCGCCAGGCCCCAAAGGCCAGTCCCCCGTGACGTTCGCAGACATCACGGCGCAGACGAAGATCGATTTCAGACATCAAGGCTCGCCCACATCGCTGAAGTACTTGCTCGAGACGATGGGCGGCGGCGTCGCGATGTTCGATTACGACAACGACGGTCGCATGGATTTGTTCTACACGAACGGCGCGCTGCTGAGAGAGCCGATGGCGAAAGGCGCGATGCCCGACAAGACTGATCCGAAATTTTGGGATCGTCTTTATCATCAGAAAGCCGACGGCATATTTGAAGACGTCACCGAGCGCGCGGGCGTGAAAGGCAGCGGCTTCAGCATGGGATGCGCCACTGGCGACTACGACAACGATGGATACGTTGATTTGTACGTCACCGGCTACGGCGAAAACCATCTCTATCACAACAACGGCGACGGCGCGTTCACGGATGTGACAAAGAAGTTAGGCGTCACGGGCGGCGGGTGGTCAACGAGCGCCGGTTGGGTTGATTATGATCGCGATGGCCGGCTGGATTTGTTCGTCGCACGATATCTCGACTGGGATTTTGAAAGGGGCGCAATTCTTTGCGGCGACACACGACCGGGTTTTCGCGCTTATTGTCATCCGGATAATTTCAAAGGCGTCGCGAACATTCTCTATCGACAGAAATCGGATGGAAGTTTTGAAGATGTGAGCGCAAAGGCGGGCATCGCGGATCCGTCTGGCAAAGCGCTCGGCGTTGCGTTTGCGGATTTTGACAACGATGGTTGGCCGGACATCTTCGTGGCGAACGACAGCGTGCGGCAATCGCTTTACCGCAACAAGCGCGACGGCACTTTCGAAGATGTCGCGGTCGCGGCCGGCGCAGGTTATGACGAAAACGGCAAGACGTTCGCAGGCATGGGCGTCGATGCGGGCGATTACGACAACGACGGCTGGCCAGATGTCTTCATCACGACGCTATCGAATGAAACTTATCCGCTGTATTACAACACCGGCGATCTGAGTTTCAATTGGGCGACGAACTCTTCGGCGGTTGGACAGATCTCAATTCTGTATTCAGGTTGGGGCGCCAAGTTCGTTGATATCGACAACGACGGCCTGCGCGATATCTTCGTCGCGCAGAGTCACGTGCTGGACACGGTCGAAAAGACCACAAGCTATTTGAAATACAAGCAGCCGCCGCTGTTGATGCGCAACACGGGCAAAGGTTTCGTCAATATCTCCGCGACCGCCGGCGCGCGTCTCGACGTTCCTATGGCTGCGCGTGGCGCCGCGTTCGGCGATCTAAACAACGATGGCCAGGTCGATGTCGTTGTCCAGGAACTAAATGGCTCGCCCGTCATTTTGCAGAACAACGGAACGAAGAATCATTGGCTGGGAATTCATCTGATCGGCTCGAAATCAAATCGCCAGGGAATTGGCGCGCGCGTAATGGTCGTCGATGTTAACGACCGACGACAAATCTTCGATGTCTCGACGGCGGGAAGCTATCTCTCGGCGAGTGACGCACGGATAATTGCCGGCCTCGGAGGCGCAAGCGAAGTCAAACGAGTCGACGTTCGGTGGCCCAGTGGCAAGAATCAGTCGATTACGAATCCCGGAATCGATCGGTACATTTCGATAAACGAACGCGACGCGAGGTGACAACGAAAGTCGTCGGGCGGCGAGTGTTTGACAGAAGTTCGACCCAGCCCGTATTTTCGTCGAGTCTCTGAAACGTTTAGTCGCCGCTTCGATAAGATCATTCATTCCATGTTTTCCAGAGTCATTATCGTTATCGCCATTTTGTGTCTGCGATGTTCGCTCACGTCCGCGCAGACTCCGCAAAAACCACAACCACAACAGCCGATGGGCGGCGTCTCGACGGGCACGCCGATCAATTACACAAGCAAGCGCACGGTTGGCATCACCGATCCAAAAGCGCCGGTAATTTTCGAAGACGTGACCGCCAAGACGGCACTCGCCAACTTCAAACATCGCGCCGGCACGCTCGCCAAGGAATACATCTTCGAAGTGCCGTCGGGTGGCGTTGCGATTTTCGACTACGACGGTGACGGCTTGCCGGATATTTATCTTGTGAATGGATCCACGCTGCCGGCGATGGAGGGAAAAGAAAAAGCACCGCGCGCGGCGCTCTATCGCAATTTGGGCAATTGGAAATTTGAAGACGTGACCGGCAAAGCCGGCGTCGCAAACGAACGGTGGGGGATGGGCGTCGCCGTCGGAGATTACGACAACGATGGCCGTCCTGATATTTACGTCGGAAACTTCGGAGTGTCGCGGCTGTATCATAACAACGGCGACGGCACGTTTACCGACGTTGCTGAGAAGCTGGGCGTGGCCCGCAAAGGCTGGAGCACGGGAGCAAGTTTCGGGGACTACGATCGTGACGGGCGTCTGGATTTGTTCGTTCCGGGTTACGCGGAGATCGATCTTGCCAACCTGCCTCCAAGCCCGACCGAAGCGACGAAGCCTGGCGGCGTCGGCCAGAACTTCTGCCAGTTTCGCGGCGTCCCGGTCATGTGTGGGCCGCGTGGATTATCAGGAGAAAGCGACACGCTCTATCATCAAAAACCGGGCGGCACATTCGAAGACGTCAGCGCAAAAGCCGGTGTCGATGATCCGCAGAAGTACTATGGCTTCTCGTCCGCATGGATTCATGCTGATGACGACGACCTGATCGATTTGATCGTCGTGAACGACTCGACGCCGAAACAGCTCTACATAAATAAAGGAGACGGAACTTTTGAAGAGACGGGCTATCCTTCCGGCGTCGCGCTGAATGAGAACGGTCGCGAGCAGGCGGGCATGGGCCTGGCCGTCGGCGATTACGACAACGACGGGCGCGTCGATTTTCATATCACGAATTTTTCTGACGATTCGAACGTGCTCTATCACAACGATGGAGAAGGGAACTTCACCGACGTGACTTTTCCGGCAGGCCTCGGCGAAGTAACGATTCCGTTTTTAGGTTGGGGCACAGACTTTCTCGATTACGACAACGATGGCTGGAAGGATCTGTTCGTGGCGAACGGTCACGTCTATCCAACCGTTGACGATCATCAATGGGGCACGAGTTACGCGCAGCAGTCTCTGCTTTTTCACAACCTCAAAAACGGAAAGTTCGAACGAACCGGTGGGCCGGCCGGTAGTGCGCTGGCCCAGGCATGGTCGGCCCGTGGAATTGCAATTGGCGATCTCGATGGTGATGGACGGCTCGACGTGGTCATCAACAATGCCGATGCTCAACCGACTGTTTTGAAGAACGTTGGAACGCCCGTCGGGCATTGGCTGGAGTTGCGTTTGATCGGCGACGTTTCGAAAAAGAGTCCGCGGGATGCTGTCGGCGCAATCGTTTACGTGACGACCGGTAAGTTGAGACAGCGGCAGGATGTCATCAGCGGCAGCAGCTACGCTTCGCAGAACGATATGACGCTGCACTTCGGCTTAGGCGCGGCGACAGCGATCGATAAATTGGAAATCAAGTGGCCGGACGGGACCACGGAAACAATCAACGTCACGGGCATCGATCGTAAACTGACGATTGTCGAAGGCAAGGGCATTGTGAAATAACTGCCGCGACTTTACGCCCTTTGCTTGACTGACACGACGGTCTGTAATACTTATCCTCATCCATACCCCGACGGCGCTCCAAGCGTACTCGCATTTCTGAAATGGCAGGGATCGCCCGAGACGGCGTCGACCTATGCGACGAATCGATCTGAAAAAAGCTCAAACCGCGCGTGGGGCCACGATCCGAAATATCAATCGGCAGATCGTGCTGAACTACGTGCGCGAGCGAGAGCCGATTTCACGAGCTGAAATCGCGCGCGAGACGGCTTTGCAGCGCTCGACCGTTTCCGCCATCGTCGACGATTTGCAGGCGGACGGCCTCATCGAAGAAGTTGGCGAGGGCGAATCGACCGGCGGACGGCCCCCGACTTTGCTACGGCTGCGCTCTGTCGGGGCAATTGCGATCGGCGTGGCCGTAACTCCGACGACCACGATGCTCGCGACATGCGATCTCGCCGGCCGCGTTCTGAAACAAGAAGAGTTTCCGACGAACGCTGATTATGATCAGACCGCTGATCGAATCATTGAATCAATCAGCGACATTCTTAAGCACAGCGATGGATCGGTCGAAGCTGTTGGCGTCAGCTTGCCGGGATTGATCGACCCTTCGACCGGAACAGCGATCTACGTTCCTTACTTCAAGTGGCGCGATGTTCCGGTGGCCCAGCAGATTTCCTCGGCCGTAGGTTTGCCGGTGCGTATCGATAACGACGCGAACGCCGTAGCGCTCGCTGAACTTTGGTTCGGCCGTCCCGAAGTCAGCGACGCGCGCGATTTCATTCTCGTGCTTGCCGCCGAGGGAATCGGCACCGGTATTGTATTCGATGGGCAGATTTATCGCGGCGAGCGTGGCGCGGCGGGTGAGTTCGGTCACATGATCATCGGCACGCACGCGCCGGTGCCTTGTTCTTGCGGCAATCGCGATTGCTGGGAAGCATTCTCGTCCGAACGGGCAACGATCGCGCGATATCAGAAGTTGAGTGGCGACTCAGCGAACATCACTTTCACAGAGATCGTCGACAAAGCTTTGGCCGGCGAAACGGAAGCTAAGAAAGCCCTGGTGGACATGGCGCTTTGCCTCGGTATCGGGATTTCAAATCTGGTTGTCGGCTTCAGCCCCGAAGCAGTGGTTGTAGGCGGCGAAATCACCCGCGCGTGGGATTTGGTTGAGGACGCTCTAAAGCAGACGATCGAACACAGCGTGCGCCGCGGACTTCCGTCAGCGCGGATTATGCCCTCGACACTTGGAGAGAATCCGACGTTGATGGGTGCTCTGAGCCTGATTCTCGCCGGAAAATTCGCTGCCTCGGCGTTCGCTGCCTGAACTTTCCTCGGCGTTTCTCGCCTCTGCGCGTTTTTTCCCGCAAATTGGGCAGAAAAAACTGTTGACAGATACTTGGGAACTAAGATAAAAACTTCGTTCGGTTAGGCAACAAACTTCAAGCGGGCAGCAGTATTCAAGTAGAAATCCAGTTTTCAACCGACGACTCAAAGCAAGAGTTGATCGTCATGATGCAAGTGATGCTCTTCACGAATGTGAGATAGAGCGCGCCTGTATCGCTTTACCTGTGAGGTCTAACATGACTACGTCAATGAGCCGCATCCCTCTTCTCGTATTGCCCTGCGCAGTTCTGTTTGCTTCGGTCTTGTTCACCGTTCCTGCGCTGGCCCAGTCGAACAAAGGAACCATCAAGGGAACAGTCACTGATCAGAACGGTGCCGTAGTGCAGAAAGCTACGGTGACGGCGAGGAATGTCGCGACGAACGAGGAGCGCACAGTTGAGTCGCGCGAGGATGGAACTTACGAGGTCCCCTTGGTCGATCCCGGTACGTATCGGGTGACCGTGAAAGCGCCATCGTTTCCGGACACGACTCAAGAAAATGTTGTCGTACAAACATCGAGCACCGCTGTTGTCGACATTACCCTCACAGCGGGGGCTGGCACGAACGAGGTAACCGTTACGGCGGCGCCGACTTTGGTTCAGTCTGAGACCAGTGATGCGGGCCTCGTAGTCACCGGAGCACAAGTAACGGATCTTCCAATACCCCAGCGAAATTTCACGTTGCTCGCCACCTTGTCACCTGGTGTCAATCGGCCGGTGGTTGGTGTGCTCGGCGGCAGCGGGAGTTTTGAAAGCGGCAGTCCGGTGGGGAATTCGACCGAAGGCACGCGCTTCCGCGAGTCAGGCGGTTCAGTCCTTGTCGTCAACGGCGCGCGCCCTACCAGCAACAATTTCATGTTGGACGGCGTTGACAATAACGAAGGGCAGTTCGGCCAGATTGGCATCTATCCGCCGCCGGATGCTATCGCCGAATTCAAGATCCAAACTAGCGTCCCACCGGCCGAGGGCGGGCGTGCTGGTGGCGGTATCATTAACTCGACGACCCGGTCGGGCAGTAACGGCATTCACGGAACAGCATATGAGTTTTATCAGGGCCGCGCGTGGAGTGCGCTCGGAAGAAACGAGCGTGGACAAGCATTTATTCCTAATCGCAACACCCACAACTATGGGGCTACTGTCGGCGGTCCGATGTTTGGCCCTCGTTTTGGGGAGGGTGGTAAATCGCTTTGGGACGGACGCAACCGCTCGTTCTGGTTCTTCTATCTGGAAGGGCAGCGCAATGCGACGCCAGCATTCGGCGGCGGCGAGTTTCCATTCGTGACTGTGCCAACTGCGCGCATGCGCGTGGGGGACTTTGGTGAACTGCTCCAGCCCGGCACGACCCGGACGTACCGCCGTGCCAACGGCACAACGATTGTTGCGCCCCGCGGCACGGTCTTTTGCGCCACGGGAAATCCGGCGCCTGCCAATGATATTCGCAACTGCGGTCAGACGCTTTCGCCTGCCGGGCTCGCTACGCTACAAGCTTACCCGCTACCGACCCAGGCCGGACTGGAAAATAACTACCGGCGCAATCGCAAAGAAAAATACAACCGCGACGGTTGGGGCTTGCGTCTGGATCATAAGATTTCGGGCAGCGATTCGATCTTTGGCGCTTATAGCAAAGACGAAAGCGTCCGGCTCCGCGACAATAATTTTCCGCTCGGTACGTCTCCAAATGGAAAGGACCTTCCGTCAGGCTTTGGCGCGGGCGAAGAGTTCGGAAACTCGCGCGGTGTTCGTCTCGGCGAAACTCACATCTTTTCGCCAACGGTGGTGAATGACATGCGCTTTGGGGCGACACGCGTTGAAATTGGAATCAACAATCCCGGCATCAACGGCGCGCTCGGTTTCGATCCCAATATTTCGGCTGCCCTGGGCCATCGCAACATCAACATCTGTGGCCAATGCGAAGGCGTTGTCCTGCTCGGCATCGAAGACCTCATAAACGGCAATCGCGATGGCGGTCAGCTGGAGTTCATCGGCGACGGCGGTCCGTTCTACTTTCTGTCGAACAACTTCAGCTTTGCCGACGGGCTAACCTGGATTCATGGTAGTCACGCGCTCAAGTTCGGCGGCGATTTTCGGGTGCGCCAAAACAGCAACTTCGACGGCGGGCGTAATGGCGGCATGAAAGGCAATGTCCAGTACGGCACGAGCGTCAGTGGCTTTTTGGCCGGCAACTACGGTGGTCAGATGGTCATCGGACCGAATGACTCAGGATCGGGCACGGCTAATTTCCTCTTCGGGTACGACCCGGCATTTATCACGCGCGGCAATCCCGGCGGGCCATACTTCCAATCCAATAAAGAACTCTCATTTTTTGGTCAGGACGATTGGAAAGCCAACTCATCCTTAACCATGAACCTGGGTTTGCGTTGGGACTTGTTCACACAGCCGACTGAGCGATTCGACCGGCAAACAAACTACAATCCCGCAAATAACACTTTGACGCGCGCTGGCGATAGCGCGCCAAACGGGCGCGACCTGGTCCAGAGCGACAAGAACAACTTTGGCCCGCGCGTGGGATTCGCGTGGAGCGGCCTGAAGGACGATAAGTCAATGGTGATTCGCGGTGGCTACGGATTGCTCTATGCCGTTGACATTCCCGGCATTCCCGGAATCCTTTCGATCAACCCACCCGGCGGCGCTAATTATTCGTGTAGCTTTACGCAATACGGCACGGCAGGTTGCCCGCAGTTGCCGGCTCAATTCAACCTCGACACGGGCTATCCATTTCCGGCTGAGGTTATCAACGTCCAGCCCGGCCAAACCTTTGCCGCAGGGACCGGCAACAATCTCATTTTCGTCGATCCGAATGTCAGCAATGAGATGTTCCATGAGTGGAACGTGATTGGACAGTGGCAGTTTCGCCGGAACTGGCTGGCGGAAGTTGGCTATGTCGCAAACCGCGGGCGCAATTTGCTCACGATTACGAATATCGGCAACTCGACTGGCGGTTTCCCCGGCTCGCGAGAGGTGACAACTCACTCAGTAGTGCAGACGATTCGCTATGACGGCCACTCAAACTACGATGCCCTGCAAACCAAACTGGAAAGAAGGTTCAGCAAAGGACTTTCGATCCTTTCCACTTATGTTTGGTCTCGCGCGAGAGATAATTCTCCGGGCGCATTTTGTGCGAGAGGAACAGGGCCAAGCACATGCGGTTTCTCAAATCCATTGCGGCCCGAACTCGATGAGGGCGTGTCTGACTACGACGTGCCTCATAGCTTCAAGTTCTCGAGTGTCTGGGACATCCCGATCGGCAGGGGTCGGCGATATGCCTCAAGTGTTTCTCGCGGCCTCGACTTGGTTATTGGTGGCTGGCAGGTCAACACGAACATGACGATCCAGAGCGGCCCGCCATTTTCGATCTTCGCGAATGGCGTACGGGCCGATATCGCGGGCACCGGTGCCGCATGCAAAAGTTTCGAAGGAAAGACTCTGTGTCCGGCCGTCACGCCCGTGTTTGCAAGCGACCCGACGGGGCCCAAGTTCGGCAACTCGCCGCGTAACGGCTTTCGTGGTGCACGGCAGGAATTCATTGATGCCTCCTTGTTCAAGAACATGCGCTTTGCTGAAAACCTTAACGTCCAGTTGCGCTTGCAGGCGTTCAATGTCTTTAACCACTTGAATGGCTACCGCCCAGTGAATGACCTGGGTGACTCTAACTTTGGCCGCGACACTTCGGAACAACGACGACGGCAGTTGGAATTCGGCCTGCGGGTTATCTTCTAAGTTCTGCTGGCGGCTTCGATTTCAAGGGAGTGGCGGGCTGAACATCGCTCGCCACTTTGAATTTCTGGAGATAGACGTGGCAGGTTGAATCGGCCTACGAGAAAGGTTAATTTTTCAAGGTCTCTCCCCAAATCGCCACTGCAAGAACCGAAGTTCCTCCGTGGCTGGCTTTTAGAGAATGCCGAGAAATCGTATTAACCCAGCGGCGAGCAGTTTCCACGGAAGACTCGTCTTCAGCGTGCTAATCGCCTGCCTCACTGCGCATCATTCCGCAGCGGCCCAAGATTCGCGCGCCGGTGTCGATCCGACAGAGGCCGAAGTTGCGCAACTAGTTGATCGGCTCCGCTCACCTTCCGGAGACGACGAGCTGTCCGAGCGCGCCATTGCCGTAGGCAAGCTGCTGCTTCGAAAAGGACGCTACCGGGAAGCAGCGCAGCTATTCGGCGTGCTCGCAGAGAAACAGCCAGACAACGCGATCGTGAGCTACAGTTTCGCGTTAGCTACCTTCAATTCCGGCAAGCCTACCGAGGCAGAGCCACTCGCGCAACGCGCTTTCAGTCTGGCAAACGGCATCACCGGACCTGAGCGGCCGCAACGAGCCGCTGACGCGCTCGTGCTTCTGGCGGTGATACATGCCGTACGCAACGACGACGCCGCGGCACTCAAGGCCCTTCAGCAGGCAGTCGCTCTGGCGCCGAACCACTTCGACGCGCAACTAGCTTTGGGCCGCTTGTTGTTTGGGATGGGCGATGACACTGGCGCGATTAAAGCGTTTCGGACGGCAACGAGTTTGCAGCCGGCCAATCCGCAGGCACAATTCTTTCTCGCAACCGGTTTGGAACGATCGGGCGATATAGAAAATGCGGTCGCGACGTATCGAAAGCTCATCGCAAACAATCCCGAGATGTTTGAGGGACACCTTGGCTTGGGCGCGCTGTTGTTGAAGCGCGGGGGTCCGGGCTCCGAAGAAGGGCTGAAAGAATTGACGCGCGCGTTGGAGATAAATCCCAATTTGTACGAGGCACGCGTGACTTTGGGGCGAGCACTAATTGCCAACGGCCGGCCGCTTGAAGCAATAGAGCATCTGGAGCGAGCTGCGCAACTGGCGCCCGACAATCCCGAACCGCACTACCAACTCTCACTGGCTTATCGGCGTCTGGGACGGAAAGCCGAGGCGGCGGCGCAGGCAATCATTGTAAAGCGCATTCATGAATCACGGCGTAGTCCAAAGGTGGCGACGCAATCCCGGCTCGGCTAATCTTAAAGTTTAGTGACGTCACGAATTCCAAAATCAGCGGTCATTGCGGTTGCGGGCGTTGTTGTGCTGATGACAACATTTGCGGCCACCTTGCCGCGCCGCGCCGCAGCCCAAACCGGTCGTACGACGGCGGGCAGGCCCAACAACAACCCGCTGATCGATCGTGCTTCGGAACTGTTGCGGGCCGGGAAGATCGAGGAAGCTGAACGTGCCGCGCGCGAGGCTGTCAACACCGAACCGCGAAACCCGGCAGCCCACACTCTGCTCGGCGTAATACTCTTCCAGCGTGGTCACGCTGACGAAGCCGAGAAAGAGCTTCGTCAATCTCTCCGTATTGATCCGAAATCTGTATCGGCGCTGACGAATCTGGCGATCGTTCTGACGAACACCGGGCGCACGGACGAGGCGATCAAAACGCTGGAAGCGGCATTGAGAGTTGATCCAAAGCACGCCGATGCGGCTTATAACCTCGCGGTCCTATATATTCAGACGAAGGCGTTCGATCGCGCGGCCACCGTTCTCGGCGAACTCGTTAAATCAAAGGGCGGGGAAGATTCAGCCGAACCCGCCCTGTTGCTGGCGCTGGCAAATGCTTATGGCGGCGCCCATCGCATGAAAGACATTGCGCGCGTGGCGGACAATCTCGAGCGCCGCGCCGGCAACGATCCGCGCGTGCTGTTCACGCTGGGATTGACCCTTGCTGACGCAGGAATGTTTGAGCAGGCGGCAAGACTGTTTGAGCGGACGAACGAACTGAAGCCGAACAGCTACGAAGTTCTTTACAATCTCGGACTGGCACTCATCAATATCGATCAACTTGATCGCGCCCGCATCGTGTTGCAGACAGCCGCGTCCTTGCAGCCGGAACAACCGGATGTTTTTTATCGGCTGGGGTTAATCGCCTCAGCCAAGGGCGAAAGCGAAAATGCGTTGGGCCTCTGGCAGCGCACGATCATGCTGCGGCCGCAGTATCCGGACGCTTACTTCGTGATGGCCGAAGAGTTGGTGCGAAACCGACGCAACGATCGAGCGATATCATTCTACGAAAAAGCAATTGAGCAAAACCCGAAGACACCGATTTATCACATGCGGCTCGGCGTCGCGTATTTTCGATTGCGCCGTTACTCGGAAGCTCACACAACGTTTGCGAACGCGCTGAGGCTTTTCCCGGACAACGCCGCTCTGCACTATCTCCTCGGGTACGTGGAACGCGCCGAAGGACAATTCGACCTTGCGCAGAGCGAGTTTCAGCGTTCACTCGAGTTGCAGCCCGACAACGCGGTGGCTTACGCGAACCTCGGCTTTTTGGCAATTGAGCGAGGCGCTGAACAGGAGGCTGAACGTTTGTTGCGGCGCGCGTTGGTGTTGGAGCCTGACAATTATCCCGCGACGTATGACTTGGGGCGCCTGCTCGTGCGGTTAAAACGTTACGATGAAGCGTTGACGTTGCTAAAGCGCGGCGCTGAAATGATCAAAGACGATCCGGGGGTCCATTACCAGCTTTTTCTGATATATTCGCGGCTCAAATCAAAGACTGAGGCGGAAAAGGAATTGGCTCTTTTCAAAAAACTCGAAGAGACGCGCAAGTCTCGCGAGAACGGAATGGCGGGCAGTTCAACCAACACCCAACTGCCGGTACCGGAAAACGCTGGTTCACAATCGCGCAAAGAACGACCCCAATTGTAATTCGAGGCAATACGCAGCATGAAAGCAAATCGAACCGGACGAAACAAATTGCGATTGACACTGGCGGCGCTCGTCATTGTTACGGCGCTAACGGCCGGCGCGCTGTCGTTGTTTACGGCTCAAGCACAAAAGAAAGGGCCGACTTCCGGCTATGCCGCCGAGATCTCGAAAACCTACGACCTTAAGTTTGGTCCCAATCCTTTTACGCCGGGGAATGCGACGACTACGACGGGCACGTTTATTCCCGGCGAGATGTTCGTGCCGTCCAAACGCTGCGGCACTTGTCACACGGACGCACACGCGCAGTGGCGACAGTCAGCGCACGGTAATGCTTTTCGCGAGCCGTTCTATCAGAAAAACGTCAAGGACATCCAAAACCAAAAAGGAATTGAATTCACGCGGCATTGCGAATCGTGTCACAACCCGGCGGCGTTGTTTACTGGCGCGCTCACGAAAAATTCAAAAGTCAAAAGGCCTTTCGACGATGACGGCGTCTCCTGCATCGCCTGCCATTCGATTCAGTCAGTGAACGGCCGTGGGATTGGCGGCTATGTGATGGGTGAACCCGCGTTGCTCGTGAAGGAAGACGGCGCGCGCTTGCTCGCCGGCGTCACCGATCAGCAGATTCTCGACGATATTCCTTCGCACCGCCGCGCGATGATGCGGCCGTTGTTGAAGCAGCCGGAGTTCTGTGGCGCTTGTCACAAGTCGCAGGTACCGCGCGAGTTGAATGACTACAAATTCCTGCGCGCGTTCATGGTTGCAGACGAGTTGCAGCAATCATCGTTCTCGAAAGAGTCGCCACACCCTTTCTATGTTCGCGACAAAGAGACGTGCAACTCATGTCACATGAAGAAGGAACCGGCGCCGCTGTTTGACGTTTCAGCGAAGCAAGGCAAGCTGGCCACGCACCGTTGGGCCGCCGCAAACACTGCCATACCTTACTTTTACAAATGGCCGGAACAGCTCGAGGCCGTTACCAAATTTCTGGAAAACGATGCCCTCGGCGTTGATATCTTCGCAATTCGTCGCAAACCAGCCGGAGTGAGCCGCGAGGAATTCATTGCGCCGGTCAACCGAGGCAACTTTATGATCACGCCCGGCGATCGACTTACTGCGGACGTAGTCATCACTAATAAGAACATCGGCCATTCCTTTCCGCCTGAGTTGCGTGATTTTTATGAAGCTTACGTGGAGTTCACCGTCAGCAACGATGCCGGGAAGACGCTCTATCGCTCAGGTTTTATCAAGCCCGACGGATATTTGGACGAGTCGGCGCACAACTACAAAACCTACCTGGTCAAATCTGACGGGACTTACAACGACAAGCATCACATCTGGCGCACGCGCACCTTTGCGCAAAACAATCAGATCAATTCCGGCCGTTCAGATGTCGCGCGATATCAATTCACTGTGCCGGAAGGTCTGAGTGGCGGTCTGCATCTGACTGCGCGCGTTCGTTATCGACGCTTCACGCGCGTCTTCAGCGATTACGCGCTCGGGAAATCCGTCGATTACCCGATCGTGACCATGGCCACAACCGATTACGCGATGCAGGTTGGCGCGAATCACGGAAAACCGGGCGATCCGAATGACAAAACCGCCGTGCCCGACTGGCGTCGCTGGAACAACTATGGAATCGCGCTTTTCGATCAAAGGCAGTATCCGCTGGCGATTGAAGCGTTCACGCGCGCGGCTGACCTGGACGAAAAGTATCGGCCGATGGCGCTGGTCAATCGCGCCATGGCGCACATCGAACTCGAACAATACGACGAAGCGGCGACGATTCTTGAGGGTGTCGTCAAAGCTAACCCCACGTTGGCCCGTGCGCTGTTTCAGCAGGCCCGCATCTTCATGAAGCGTGGGCAACTCGATCAGGCGGAAGGCAATATCCGTCAGGTGCTCGCATTATTTCCGCGCGATCGCATTTCGCTTCAGCAACTCGGCGAGCTTTGCAAGATCAAACGTGACTATCAGGGCGCGCTCGAATGCTTTGGAAAAATTCTGGCCATCGATCCGGAAGACCTCGGCGCGCACTACAACCTGATGCTCGTCTATCGCAAGCTGGGGCGAACCGAAGATGCGAAACGCGAAGCGAAAATCTTTGCGGACTTGAAGGACGATCCCGGCGCGCTGTCTTTGGCGAATCAGTTTCTGCGCAAGCACCCGGAGATGAGCAACGAAAGCGTCTATTGGCACGTTCACGATCTGAGCCGGACGCCCGGAGATTAAGATCGAATGTAGAACAGGCTGCTAGCCTGTTCCAAAACGTTAACAGCTGGCAGCCTGTTTTACACTTAGGAGCAATGAGCGTTCGGAATGATTCAAAGCGTGCGACGGTGGGTTACTAGTGGTCTGTTTCTCGTCTTAATTGCATTTCTCTTAATTGAGCTGACCGTAATTGCAGCACCGTTTGGGCAGCGACGCGTGGCGACATCCCGCCGCCGAACTAATGTGGCCGAACTGTTCAGGAACAACTGCGCGCGCTGTCATGGCGCGGACGGACGCGGAGACACGCCGCTCGGGCACACGTACAACGCGCCGGATTTTACCGACGCAGCGTGGTGGCGGAAACATTCCGACATCACCAGCACTCGGAGTCTCGTCGGCATAGTGAGTCGCGGCAAAAGCGGCATGCCGGCGTTTGGCAAGAAGCTGAAGCGCAGCGAGATTACCGCGCTCGTAAATTACGTCAAGAGATTTCGCCCGCAAAAGTGATGGTTGGGAAAAGCTGAATGACCTTTCCGAGAGCCAGCGGCATTTTGCTTCACCCGACATCGCTTCCCAGTCCGCACGGCATTGGCGATCTCGGTGACGAGGCCTACCACTTCGCGGATTTTCTAATCGCCAGCGGACAGAGTCTCTGGCAGGTTCTGCCGCTTGGCCCAACCGGCTACGGCGATTCGCCTTACGCTTGTTATTCCGCATTCGCGGGCAACACGCTGTTGATTAGTCCTGAGAGTCTCTTCAAACAAGGACTGATCAGCAAAAGCGATCTCGCGAGCTTGCCAGCGTTGCCAGGCGCCAAAGTCGATTTCGCCGCGGTGCACGGAACGAAAGAGGCCGTTCTGGCGAAAGCTTTCGCGAACTATCAGCGCACCACTGACACAGAGTTCCGCAGCGAGTTCGAAACGTTTGGCGAGCAGAATTCGTCGTGGCTCGACGACTATGCATTATTTCGCGCGCTGAAGAATGCACATGGTGGCACGCCCTGGCACCAATGGGAGGATGAACTCGTGCGGCGCACACCGGCGGCTCTGGCGCGCGCGCGAAAAGAGCTTCACGAGCAAGTCGAAGCGCAGAAGTTCTATCAGTTTCTTTTCTTCAGGCAGTGGTTTGAGCTGAAGACATATTGCAATCGCCGCGGGATAGAGGCCGTTGGCGACATTCCAATTTTTGTCGCACATGATTCGGCGGATGTGTGGACGAACCCCGATCACTTCAAGCTGAACTCTGATGGGACACCGATCGTCGTGGCCGGTGTTCCGCCCGACTACTTCAGCAAGACTGGTCAGTACTGGGGCAATCCGCTCTTTAATTGGGAGCGCATGCTGGCTGACGGTTTCAAGTGGTGGATTGAGCGCGTGCGCGCGGCTTTGCAGATGGTGGACATCGCGCGCATCGATCACTTTCGCGGGTTCGCCGCGTGTTGGGAAATTCCCGGCGGCGACACGACGGCGGAGCGCGGACGCTGGGTGGAAGCGCCGGGCCGCGAACTGTTCACCGCAATTCGAAAAGCGCTCGGCGAGTTGCCGATTATCGCGGAAGACCTGGGCGTTATCACGCCGGACGTTGAGAAACTACGGGACGATTTTGGTTTTCCCGGCATGCGCATTTTGCAGTTTGCATTCAGCAGCGACACGAAGAACATCGACCTGCCGCACAACTATCACCACAACGTCGTGGTTTACACCGGCACGCACGACAACGACACGACAGTCGGTTGGTTTCGGAGCGTCGCAGGCGAAGGCTCGACGCGCACAGCGAAACAGATCGAATGCGAACGTCGGTTCTGCATGAAATACCTGAACACAAAGGGCAAAGAGATTCACTGGGATTTCATCCGCGCGGTGCTTGCTTCAGTCGCGAACACGGCAATCGTTCCGCTGCAGGACGTGCTCGGACTAGGAACCGAAGCCCGGATGAACCTGCCGAACAGCACATCAGGAAACTGGTTGTGGCAGCTCAACGCGAATTCTATTTCGGATGAATTAGCCGCGCGATTGCGAGACTTGACCGATCTCTACGGGCGAGTTCCTGAAGGCGAGGAGAGCGAAAAATGCGATTGATTCGGGACGCACATTCATGCGGAAACCGTAATTACTTTGCTTGCGGTGCGAAGTCCTCTGTGTCCTCTGTAGTTCAATTACTATTTGCCGTCGCCGTTCTGGTCGCTGCTTCTCAACTCACAATTGCGCAAACCACGCCGCGGGTCACCAAAGTCGAGCCGCCGGGCTGGTGGGCGAATCACTCGATCAATCCGGTTCGCGTTCTCATTCGCGGAAATAATCTCCAAGGCGCGACTGTGCAAGCACCCGGCGCGGGTTTAGTTGCCGGCCCGGCGAAGGTCAACGCAGCGGGGACCTATGTTTTCGTGGACGTGCGAATAACGCCGCAAGCAAAACGGGGGGCGAGGAGCCTCAGGATTAAGACGCCGGGCGGTTCAGTTGACGTGCCGTTTGAAATTTACTCGCCACTCTCGCGCACGGGCCGATTTCAGGGCTTCACTACCGACGACGTGATGTACCTGATCATGACAGATCGTTTCAGTGACGGCGATCGTTCGAACAATGATCCGCCAGAATCGCGCGGCCTTTATGATCGTTCAAAGACGCGCTACTACCACGGCGGGGATTTTGAAGGCATCATTGCGCACTTGCCCTACTTGAAAGACCTCGGCGTCACGGCCATTTGGTTGACGCCGTGGTACGACAACGTCAATCACCTCAACGAACGCGAGCAGTATCCGGATCGCGCCGGCGAGCCGAAGCGAAAGATCACCGATTACCACGGTTACGGCGCAGTCGATTTTTACGGCGTCGAGGAACACTTCGGCACACTGGCGAAGCTGCGCGAGATGGTTAATGCCGCGCACAAGCTGGAAATCAAAGTGATTCAGGATCAGGTTGCAAATCACACCGGTCCTTATCATCCGTGGGTGAACGATCCACCAACGCCGACCTGGTTCAACGGCACGCAGCAACAGCATCTCGCAAACGTTTGGCAGACGTGGTCCGTACGCGATCCCCATGCGACATCACAAGTGTCGCGGGAGACGCTCGACGGCTGGTTCGTCGATATTCTTCCCGATCTGAATCAAAACGATCTGGAAGTGGCGCGCTACATCATTCAGAACACCCTGTGGTGGATTGGCGTCACCGGCATCGATGCGATTCGCCAGGACACATTTCAATACGTGCCGCGAACTTTCTGGCGACCGTGGATGGCTGAGATCAAGCGCGAGTATCCGAACATGAACGTTGTCGGCGAAGTGCTCGACGGCGACGTAGCGCACACGTCATTTTTTCAGGGTGGCCGCGTCCGCTACGACGGTGTTGATGATCGAGTCGACACGCTGTTTGATTTTCCACTGATGTATCCGCTGCGCCGCGCCTTCGCCGAAGGACAGGACATTCGCCAGCTACCGCGAATTCTGGCCAGCGATCCGTTGTACCCGAACGCGACGGTGCTTGTCCCGGTCATCGGGAATCACGATCTAAAGCGATTCATGAGCGAGCCCGACGCTTCCATAGAAGGACTGAAGATGGCCCAGACGCTGATCATGACCATGCGCGGCACGCCGCAACTTTATTACGGTGATGAAATCGCGATGGAAGGCGGCGACGATCCCGACAATCGGCGCGATTTTCCCGGAGGCTTTCCGGCGGATGGCATTGATGCGTTTCACACTCGGAATAAAAAGCAGGATGCGGTCTTCCAACATCAGAAACTACTGGGCCGATTACGCATGGAATTGGAGCCGCTGCGCCGTGGCAACTTAGTCAACCTGGTGGCGAGCGAACACCAGTACGTTTACGCGCGCAGCACGGCCAATTCTTCCGTTGTTGTCGCCTTCAATAACGACACAAAGCCGGCGACAGTCGAATTCAATGTCGCAGATACGAAGCTTGCGAATGGTGCGACTCTCGCCGATCGACTTGGGAACGTGCGTGACGCGCGGGTGACGAATCGGACGGTGACGCTTCAAATTCCGGCGCGAACTTCAGCGATTGTGACGGCGAAGTAAATGCCGCTTTCGTCGAGGAAATGAGTTTCAAAACGAAGCCGCTCAGTGATCAAGTCGCAATCGTCACCGGCGGTGGTACCGGAATTGGGCGAGCATTTACCGAGGTGCTTGCGACGGGGGGTGCGATCGTTGTGATCGCTTCACGCCGCGAAGACGTTCTGCGGCGGACGGCTGAAGAAATCAACGAGGCTCTGAATGTTGAGCACGTGTTTCCGTTTGCCTTCGATATTCGCGAACTCACGCAGATCGAATCTCTCGTAAGCTACGTGATTGATCATTGGGAAACGCTCGACGTACTTATCAACAATTCCGGGCTGGCGGTTCCGGAAACTGTCGATCAGATTACCGACGCTGGTTGGGACAAAGTGTTGGAGACGAACTTGCGCGGCGTAATGCAACTAGTACGCGCTGTGCTGCCGCACATGGTGAACAATAATTTTGGCGACATCGTGAATGTGGCTTCGCAAGCCGGCAAACACGGCTATGCTGATGTCCCTTCGTATTGCGCTTCAAAATTTGGTCTACGCGGCTATGCCGAAGCGTTGCGCGATCACGTCCGCAAGACCGGCGCGAACATTCGCGTCTTCAATTTCTGTCCGGGACTGATTGATGTGGAAAACACAGCGCCGAACGCAGAACCAAAACCTGGATTCCTTCACGTCGCAAACATGGCGCGCACGCTGATATACGCGCTGTCGCTGGATCGGAATGTGGTGTTGGAAGACATCAATATCTACGCAAGATAGAGGGCCGATCATGAACAAACCACGCATGAGCTTCTGGCAGATCTGGAACATGAGTTTCGGATTCTTGGGGATTCAGTTTGGCTGGGGCTTGCAGCTCGCGAACATGAGCGGCATCTACACCTATCTCGGCGCCAAGCCTGAACAGGTGCCGATCCTTTGGCTTGCCGGACCCGTTACCGGTTTGCTCGTTCAACCGATCATTGGTTCGATGAGCGACCGCACCTGGAATCGTCTGGGCCGCCGCCGTCCTTACTTTCTAACCGGAGCGATTCTCGCCAGCATCGCGCTGTTCTTCATGCCTGATTCTCCCGTGTTATGGATGGCGGCGGGTCTGCTTTGGATCCTGGATGCGAACACCAATGTCAGCATGGAACCATTTCGCGCCTTCGTGGCTGACAAGCTCAGCGTCGATCAGCGCACGGCCGGGTTTGCCATGCAGAGTTTCTTTATCGGCATCGGCGCCACGCTTGCGAACATCCTGCCTTACATCTTCCGGCGCATGCACGTCGATGATCGCGCTGCCAACGCGGCATCGGCGGCACCTGTGATTCCCGCGAGCGTTAACTATTCGTTCAAAATCGGTGCGGTCGCATTCCTGGTTTGCGTTCTTTGGACGGTGATTACGACGAAAGAATTTCCGCCGGAGAACATGGAGGAGTTCAATCGTAAGCGCAAGGAACGCAAAGGTGTCGGGGCGACGATTTCAGAAGTCGCTCACGCATTGCGAGAGATGCCCGTAACGATGAAGCAACTTGCGGTGGTGCAGTTCTTCACCTGGCTCGGTCTGTTTTGTATGTGGATGTTTTTCGGTTTGATGACTTCTTATCACGTTTTTGGCGCGACGAACGAACATGACCCGCGGTTCACCGATGGCCAGGCCTGGGGCGGGAATGCTTTCGCGGTTTATTCGATCGTGTGCTTCATCGTCGCGTTTCTGCTGCCGCCTTTGGCGCGAGCGACGAGCCGCAAAATGGTCCACGCCGTTGCTCTCATTTGTGGAGCCATCGGTTTGCTCTCTGTTTATGTGATTCACGATAAAACCATTCTGTTGTTGACAATGGTCGGAGTGGGAATCGCATGGGCGTCAATACTCGCGATGCCTTACGCGATTCTGTCCGGCGCGATACCGGGCGCGCGGATGGGCGTTTACATGGGCATCTTCAATTTCTTTATTGTCATTCCCGAGATCATTGCGTCGTTTGCGTTTGGTCCGGTGATTCGATCGATCTTTGGCCCGGACAATCCGCGCTCGCCCATGTTTGTCGTGATGGCCGGCGGAGTATTTCTTTTACTGGCAGCTCTCAGTGTTTTGTTAGTCAAAGACGTCGCCGACAAGAATGTTCCGGAGGCTGCCGTGATTGAGGGTGACCGAAGCGAACTGCTGAACCTGCCTGAGTCTGCCCAGCCCGTGCCGAGTACGGGCCTGATTGATGAAGAATAGGCGCGCTTTCGGAATGCTCATGAGCCTAAAGCTAAAGGAAATCTGCGCAGACTTTGCGAAGCGAGTGGGACGAGTGTCCTTGCTTGTGCTCGTCTTTCTGAGTGTTGAGCCTGCGCTCGCTCAGCAGCCGTCGCAGGATTTCTCGAAACTGCCAGCTCGGCCCCCACGTGAATGGGTGCGCGACGCTGTCATTTACGAAGCTTATCCGCGCGACTTTTCGCCAGAAGGAAATTTCAACGGCATCACCGCTCAATTGGACCGATTAAGAGATTTGGGCGTGACCATTCTTTGGCTGATGCCGATTCACCCCATCGGCCAGGAGAAGAAGAAAGGGACGATCGGCAGTCCTTACGCCGTGCGTGATTACTACGCGATCAATCCCGACTACGGAACGAAGGACGATCTGAAGCGGCTGATTTCCGAAGCGCATGAGCGCCGGATGAAAGTGATCATCGACATCGTCGCGAATCACACGGCCTGGGACAGCGTGCTGATGAAACAACCCGATTGGTATAAGCACGACGCGAAAGGCAACATCACTTATCCGTACGATTGGTTCGACATCGCCGCATTGAATTACGCGAACCTGCAACTTCGGCAATACATGACGGACATGCTGAAGTACTGGATTCGCGAGTTCGATCTCGACGGCTTCCGCTGCGACGTTGCCGGCGAAGTGCCGACGGACTTTTGGGAGAACGCGCGTGCGGAACTCGACAAAATCAAGCCAGACATTTTCATGTTGGCCGAAGCGCACAAACCCGATTTGGAAGTCAAAGCATTCGAACTCGATTACTCTTGGCCTTTGCACAGCGCGCTGGCGGATGTTCTGCAGGGCCGGACGCGTGCTTCGGACTTGCGCGACGCTTGGGAAAAAGAATTCAACGAATGGCCGCGTGGCGCGCTGCACCTGCGCTTCTCAGACAATCATGACGAGCGCCGGGCCATCGCGCGCTTTGGCGAACCGGCGGCGTTGGCCGCGTCAGCTTTCATGTTCACGGTTGATGGGGTGCCGCTGATTTACAACGGCATGGAAGTCGGCGACACGACTGAATCAGGCGCGCCCGCATTGTTCGAGAAGCTGCCGATTTTTTGGGCCATCGCTGAACGTCGGCCTGAATTCCCACGCTTCTACAAACAAATCATCGCGTTTAGAAATCAGCACGATGCGCTGCGCAACGGCTCGGTGGAATGGCTGCGGAATTCTGATGAGTCTCGCGTGGTCTCGTACGTGCGGCGCATAAGGGACGAAGAGATTCTCGTCACGATCAATTTTTCGAAATCGGCCGTTCTTCGGATCAATAGAAGTCACCAACGGTCAAACATTTCAGGATGTCACGCCGGACGTTGGGCGCCCGCTGCCGCCCGATGCGCCGGCGCCGGAGCGGGCTGCGCGCACGCGGATTAATTCGTTACCTGCAATCGCCATCGATGCCTGGGGCTATCGCATCTTCGCGCGTCGCCTGAAACCTTAGACGAATGGTTCTCAATGACTGCTGCTGGAAAAGCGAATTCTGATCTTGTCTTCGCTGTCGATCTCGGCGGCACGCATCTGCGCGCTGCCGCCATCGACGGCGAGGGCCACATTCAATTCCGTTCAAAACAACAAACTCCAGCGGCTGATTCTCCGCAGCAGATTGTCGATGCGATCTTGCGCGCGGCTCAGAAATGCCAGGCAGAAGCAGCGGCCGCAGGTCAAACTCTCTCGGCTATTTCAGTTGTCGCTCCCGGCTCAGTAAGCGTTGCCGCAGGCGCAATCGTGAAAGCGCCCAACCTTCCGTGCCTTGATGGGTTTCACTTAACTGAGACGTTGACGCGCGCGCTGCACTTGCCGGCGATGCTCGAGAACGATGCGAACGCCGCCGCCGTCGGTGAGATGTGGCAGGGCGCAGCCCGCGGGCGTCGAACCATTGTGTGCGTCACGCTCGGTACGGGCGTCGGCGGCGGGATTATCCTGGATGGCAAACTGTGGCATGGTGTGAACGACTCAGCGGCTGAGATTGGTCACATGTGCGTCGATCCTTTTGGAGGTGTGGCGTGCATGTGTGGCAGCCGTGGCTGTCTGGAAGTCTATGCCTCGGCAACGGCAATCGTGCGCATGACACGCGAAGCACGACCGCGATATCCCGATTCTGTTTTGGCCAGAGAAGACGCGTTGACTTCAGAGCAGGTTTATCGCGCCGGAGTTCAGGGTGATGAGCTGGCGCTCGAAGTTTTTCGGCGCATGGGCGTGTATCTGGGGATTGGGCTGGCAAATCTCATAAACATTCTGAACCCGGAGATGATCGTAATTGGCGGCGGCGTCGTGAATGGATGGGACCTCTTCGAAAAAGACATGAACCATCAAGTCGCTGAACGCGCGTTTCCGCTGCCGGCCGCTCAAGTGAAAATTGTGCGCGCCGAATGCGGCGACGATGCAGGTTTGTTGGGTGCGGCGAAACTCGCGTTTTGCGGTAGTTAAGCATAACCGTAGTGGGTTTAGAGGGTGGACTTGTCCGCACGTTGTGAGCAATTTTTATGAGACGAACCATCGTAATTGTATTAGGGCTGCTGGCATTCTCGTTGGTCGGACACGGCCAGGAGATCGATATCACGAGATTGGAAAGGATCGGGACGGTAACCAGCTTCGTTAAGACCGAGAAGGGAATCACGCTGAATTGCAGCGACAAATCGCAGGTTCAATTGACCGTTCTCGCGCCCGATTTGATTCGTGTTCGGGCGTCATTCGCAAAACCAATTCCCAATCAAGATCATTCCTGGGCGATCGCGAAAGAGGATTGGCAGACCCCGTCTTGGACGATCAGCGAAACGACCGACGCAATCACAATTTCGACGTCGGAAGTCGAAGCCGTTGTGCGCCGATCGCCTTTACTGATCGATTTCCGCGACGCGCGTACACACAAATCCATCAACGCCGACGAGCAACCGATGGCGTACGACGCGAAGGGGCAGCTGGCGCCGATTCAATTCGATCCAAGCGCCGGGAAATTCATCGCGGCGTCGAAGAAGCTCGACTTTGACGAACACTTTTACGGCTTGGGCGAGAAGGCTGCGCACCTGGACAAACGTCGCGGCTTTTTTGTGAATTGGAATTCAGACACGCCGGGTTACATGCAAGGCCGCGATCCGATCTATCAAACAATTCCGTTTTATCTGGGATTGCAAGACGGCGTCGCTTACGGAATATTTTTCGACAACAGCTATCGCAGCTATTTTGATTTTGGCCGGCTCTCGCAGGAGCGCATTTGGTTTGGCGCGGAAGGCGGCGAGCTAAACTACTACTTTTTCTACGGCCCTTCGATCAAAAAGATTGTTAGTCGTTACGCAGATCTCACGGGTCACATGCCTCTGACACCGCTATGGGCGCTCGGGGTTCAGCAATGTCGTTACAGCTATTATCCGGACACGATGGTTGAACGAGTTGTGCGCGAATATCGCGAACGCGATTTGCCGCTGGATGTGATCTATCTGGACATTCATTACATGAATGGTTACCGGGTTTTTACTTTTGACCCGAGCCGCTTTCCTGATCCGAAGGCTTTGACTGACAAACTGCTGAAGCAAGGCGTGAAGACAATCGTCATCGTCGATCCGGGTGTGAAGTATCAACCTTCTGCCGAGAATGCGCCACCGACCGATTCATCAAAACCAGAGCTTCAGCCACAGAACGAGCGTTATTACGTTTTCGATCAAGGCGTGGCCGGCAATTATTTTCAGCATCGCAAGAGCGGCAAACTGTTTGTTCCGCGAGTGTGGCCGGGCGACAGCGTGTTCGTTGATTACACTCTGCCGGAGGCGCGGCGTTGGTGGGGCGACCTCCATCGCGCATACACGGACAACGGCATCGCCGGCATCTGGAATGACATGAACGAGCCAGCCGACTTCATCGATCAAACCGGCAAGAACCAACTCGATGTCGTCAGTTACGATGAAGGCGAAAAATCGACGCATGCAAAAAATCGCAACGTCTTCGCGCTGCTGATGGCGCGTGCGACTTACGAAGGTCTGGCGCGTCTGCAGCCCGACCGACGGCCATTCGTGATCACGCGCGCGGGTTACGCCGGCATTCAGCGCTACTCGACGATGTGGACGGGGGACACGATCAGCACCTGGGATGCGTTGGCGCTGAACGTGCCGATGTTCACGACGCTCGGCTTGTCCGGAGAACCATTCGTCGGCAGCGACGTCGGTGGCTTTATCGGTCGCGCGAATGGCGAATTTCTGGTGCGGTCTTACCAGATTGGTTTTCTGGCGCCGTTCTTTCGCAATCATCACGCGGTCGATGGTTACGATCAGGAACCCTGGCGCTTCGGCAAGTACTACGAAGACATCATTCGCAAGTATCTCAAGCTGCGTTATCAGTTGTTGCCGTTTCTCTACACGACTTTGGAAGAGGCGCATCGCACCGGCGTGCCGTTGTTTCGACCGCTGATGCTGAATTATCAGGATGATCCGAACACTTACAACCTCGACGATGAATTTATGATTGGCGAAGATCTATTGGTCGCGCCCATCGTCAAACCTGACATCACCTCACGGCTGGTATACCTGCCGAAAGGAATATGGTACGACTACTGGACGAACAAGAAATATGATGGCGGGACGATGATTCGAGTTGATGCGCCGCTGGAAACTGTGCCGATGTTTGTGCGCGGCGGAGCAGTCATCGCAAAGGGACCAGAACTAAAATACGTGGGTGAAAGACGAGTCGACAAGATTACCTTCGACATCTACCCTGATGAAAGAGGATCGGCGTCCACTTTGCTGTACGACGACGACGGAACGAGTTTGAATTATGAGCATGGAGCGTTTCGGCGAACGGTGATTCGCGTGAACCGTACCGCGAACGGTTACGTTGTGAACGTTCTGGTACCGCAGAGCAACTACGATCCAGGAATGCGGACGTTTCAGTATGTGGTTAAAGGCGCATCGCCGAAACAAGGAACCATGATAGACACCGGCCGTTCCAAAGCGTTTGAGTTGAAGTAACTCGGAATCCTATGACCTGGATCAAAACTATCCCAATCGATGAGGACGAAAGAGTTCTTCGGGCGGTTGAAGCGCAACGCGCGCTGTATCCAATCGAATATGTTGAGCCGATTCATCCGACACCCGACGGGCAGACATCGGGCATCGTGGCTTCGCACAGCCTAATCCCAGATGCTCTGCATCACGCGTTCGCGACTTTCGGCGTGTTGATGTCGCCAGACCTTCCGCTGACGCGACGGCAACATGAGATGATTACCACCGTCGTCTCAGTCGCGAACCGCTGTCATTATTGAATCGAATCTCACGCAGAGTTTCTGCGTCGCGTTACCCTCGATGACGAATTGGTAAAGGCGCTGGAGGACGATTATCGCATCGCGCCGATTTCCGAACAGGACAAAGCGATGCTTGATTACGTCTCGCAATTGACGCGTGATGCCACCCGGATTTCGGCGAACGATCACGAAGGACTGCGAGCGAACGGGTTTGATGACAAAGCTATCCTCCAGATCACTTTGATCGCGTCGTGGTTTAACTACATCAATCGCGTGGCGGATGCGTTGGGCGTGGGCAGGGATTAGTTTCCGGACTAGCAGCAGTTAACGCCCAGAGCTAGCGGGCTCTCCCGGTTTGCGCGCCACTGCATTCTCTCTTTCTTTGAATCCACGAAACTCCGCGTTTATTGATTCGCACAATATCTATCGGCGGCCCAACATATTCACTGCGCGCACTGATTTCTGTCTCGATTAGTTGGCGCACGCCCGCCACCAATCCCGGCTGCCAGAACCCGGTTGTGTCGTCTGGCAGACCGTCGATCGCTGCGGTCTCACCAAGGAACCTCGTGACAACCTCGCCCTGACAGTTGCTCAGACAATCATCCGGCAGGACGCTGACACCAATCCGCTCAGGATCGACTTGCACAGCTCGGAAGTGCCGGACAAAAACCAAGGGACGGCCTTTTTCGAGACCCGCGATGACGATGCTGAGGAAGATTCGACCGCCGGAGAATTTAACGTGATACGCCTCGGGTTCGTGCTTTTGCACGGATGGCAGCTCATCAAAAAGTTTCGAGACAAGAAGTCCCGTGAAAACGCCGACCTTCTCTGCCGCGGTGGCCGCCCCCTTTGATTGCAAAGATTGCCTCGCAATATCCGGAACATTGAAGCCCGTCCGTCGATCAACTGTGAATCCTTCAAAGGCCAAAAGCAGGTTACCTATTTGAAGGATCTTGCAGGACCGCTTTTTCAGGTCGCCGCCGTATGCATCTGTAACCTTGCTGTCCGCACCGATGACTATTTCGTTTGCGGTCCGCGCGACAACTATTGTGGTGGCTTGGATCGAGTTACCCGAGGAACTGACAAAGACAAACAGGGCGGCCGGCAGCGACAGCCTCACGGCGCTGCGAAAAATAATCGTCATTTTTCTCCGAGTGTGTACACGAGTGTCTTAGGGTGATAAGTCTTCCAATCAAACCAATAGTCATTAAGCACCGAAATCTTCGTCAACCGCTTGCCCGGCGACTCTCCATTCAACGCAGTGCCGGTAAAGTCCCATTCGGTGCCTTTTTCGTCAATCAATCGCAGCGGAGAGGAATGTGGTTTGAGGAAGAATTCCCGTTCGCCGCCTTCAACAGTTCGATCAAAAGCGCGCACCGATTTCCCGTCTTCGGCCAGGACGATCAATAGCGGCACACCTCCCAGTTTATCGACGATCGGATTTTGCTTTTGCAAGGCAGTAAACGGATAGGCACATGATGCGTAGTTAGCTGTTATGCCGACGATTAGCTCGCGCTGGCCCAGCGCCGGCGCCTTCACTTGAGTGGCCACGGGAACCTTTAACATGCGCTCCTCCCAATCCGGTGGCGCATACTTTCCCTGGGCGGCGATTCTTTCATCCGGACGCAATACTCGGCCGTACGGCTGTTCGCGTCTCCACGTCGCAAAGCTCAACTCGTCCATGAGTACTGGACGGAGACGTTTGCCTTTCAGCGGACCAAAGATGGCTTCACCTGTCACCTGTTGCCACCATGAACCTGTCTCTTCATCTTTCATGATGAAGTTCTGGTTGTTGATGCCGGCGAGATGAAAGTGAAGTACGCGGCCGTCAATGGTTGTCTCCCACACCAGACCGGTGTGACAAAGCGTTCAATAAGTGGCACAGATCGGCGTGCCGCCAACTACGCCCTGCACCAGGTGGTGATAAGCCATCAGACGCACCGGATAAGCCACGGCCTCATCATTGATTTTGACCGCGAGCACCATGTCTGAGTCGCGGACAAAAGTTGCGTCCGCTGATTTGACGTAGTTACGCTGCGTTAGTGGATTGAACATCCACTCGAAATGATTCTGGCGTGCAAACCACACCGGCGGCAGCAGCAGCACGAGCACACTCACCATGAGCGCCTTGCGCCACCAGCGGCGCGCGCGCGACCATTGCCAGATCACCAACAGAGCGGTGGAAAGAAAAACGATGATCGTAACCAGCGGCGACCAATCACGGAGAATGTAAGAGACTTCAAGCGCTCGTTGTGTCTGCGCCCGAAAAGGCTGAATGAGAAATACCGGGATGACTACGAACGCGATTGAGAGCAAGAGCAAAACCGTAAGCGCCGGCCAGAATAATCGATGCCGGATGCTATTCGTGGTCTGAGCAGTAGTTTGAGTCAGCACATTTTCCATTCGTGACGCTCAGTCCAATCTGTCTATTTCTTCGGAAACAGAAACTCGAGGATTGCCCCGACGCGCGCGGCCCAGGCGCGTTCGTTATGCTCGGCTCCTTCGGCTTCAAGATACGTCAAGTTCTTTCCCATCTTCCAACCTTTTTTTATTAGAGTGTCGCGCAGAAGCCGGGCGCTGTTTGTCGTATTCTGCGCTTCTTTCTCGTCGCGGCCTTCTTTGGTGCCGATGTCCAGCCAAATCCTCAGTGGTGGCTTTCCCGGAAGCGCCTGGGTGTAATGCACAATCTGATTGTCTGCCCACCAGACAGCAGGAGAAACGACCGCCACTCGGCCGAAAACATTGGGATACCTTAATCCGAGGTAGAGGGACACCAGACCGGCTAGTGAAGAACCGCCCAGCCCGGTATGTTTTGCGCCTTTCAGCGTCCGATAGGTCGAATCGATGAATGGCTTCAACTCTTCCACGAGCATGCGACCGTACAGTTCAGCTCTACCACCGACCTTGTATTTAGGATCTTCAGCCGCCGTGTACTCGTTGGCACGCTCCACGCCGGTGTTGTAGATGCCGACAATAATGAGCGGTTCGATCTTGCCGGCAGAGATCAGCATCTGAGCGGTTTCATCAACGCGCCACTCCTGTCCGAGAATGAAAGACGTCGCGCCATCGAAGATGTTCTGGCCATCGTGCATGTAGAGAACTGAATAACGCCGACGTTTGTTCACGTCGTAGCCAGGAGGTAGATAGACGATTACATCGCGATTGTTACTCAGAATCTTCGAATGAAAGTTCTTGTGGAACCTTACGTCTCCAGTGAGAGTGTGTGGTTGCTGAGCTGCCGCGCTTACCCAAACCAGCGTGATGACGATAGCGACACGTTTGATCAGGTGATGCAATTTGATTAGTTTTGACCTGCCTGGCTCGGAGTTTCAGGCGCCGGCCGACATGGTGGTCCAGCTTCGTAGAGCTTCAGGTCCGAATTGAGTTTTGGCATGATGCCTGTCCTGTGCTCCTGCTCTGCCGCGGCGATTATTCGTCGCTGCCACTCGGCTGCTTCGGAGCATCGTCCTAGTTCAGCCAGCGCCATCGCGACAAGTGCGCCGTGTTCGAGCGAACCAGTCGCGTCATAAATTATCTGGGCGAGTCGCAGCGACTCGGCCCCATCACGCAAATCATATTGGGGCGAGGTCGCGAGTAAATAAGCGAGCATCAACACCGTCTGACCCTTCTGCGGATATTGCTCATGGCCACGTTTCAGGCTGTACAGTGCTTGTTTGTACTGGCGCTTCTGCAGTAGAAGTTTCACTTGCTCGAGCAATGCTTCTTCGTTATTTGGGTCGGCTTCGACCACCCGAGAAAATTCCGCGAGCGCCTCTTCCAATCGCTTGGACCTGAGTAGTTCCTGGGCCAGGAAAAACCGCGCACCGAGATCACTGGGATCGGCGTTGACGACGAATTGTAAGTGGGGGACCGCTGCTTCATGCTTATTGTCTCTCGCCAACAGGATAGCCAAATTGTAATGTGCGTTTGTGTTCTTCGGATCGACACGCAAAGCCTGTTCAAATTGCTCGGCGGCGCTCGTCAGGTCTCCAGTCTGAATGAGAGTTGCTCCCAGGTTGACGTGTGCGGTAACGCTATCAGGGTTTGACGCGAGCGCCTTGCGAAACTCTTCAATCGCCTCTGCATACCTTCGCGATTCGACCGCCAGCTTGCCGCGAATCAGATGGGTGCGCTCTCCCTTGATCAACTCTTGTAGGCCATCCACCAGCGGATCGTTCACGCGCACGCCTACTGTTCCCCGTTGCGTTAAGTGGGACTTCGCCTTTTCCGTGTTACCGAGACCACGATAAGCCATGGCCAGCGAGTAGTGGATCCGATTAGCGCCGGGTGTCAGCGCCAGCGCCTTTTCAAAATAGTTGACCGCTTCAGCATAACTTCGTTGAGACAGAGCGACCTGGCCCAGCCCGTAGAGCGCGGCCGCACAGTTGCCATCGATTGCCAAGGCTGCCTTGAAATTCTCGATCGCGTCTTGCTGTCGGTTCAATTGCAGGTAAATGTTCCCGAAATTTACCGGCACAGCTACATAGTCAGGTCGCAAAGAACGAGCGACGCGATAGCGTCGGATGGCGTCGTCAGCCCGATCCTCTTGCTGATCCAGCGTGCCGAGTAGATAGACCCAGCGAAAGTCTTGCGGCGCCAGACGAACTGCGTTGAGATAACACTCTCGCGCGGGAGCGTTGAGCGAATAAGCTTGATAATTCTTTCCCATCGTGCCATAGGCCTCGCTGAGCATTGCCTCGGTCGCTTTGGGATTCTTTACGGCTGTGGCAAGCGCGCCTTGTAACGACGCCAATTGTTCGCGCACTTCTGCTTCCAGCTTCGTTAGGTCAGGCCAATGCACAGGTACAAGGTTGGCTCCCGGTGGCGGCAAGAAATTGCCGGCCTGCGCAACGTTCTGCGACCGGGCTTCCAACCACGGAGAAGAGATAATCAGCACCGCCAAATAACATCCCCACCTTGGAAGACGGCGAGTCATGCCTTTCTCGACCAGCACGTTCATTTCTGCTCCGGGCCTGTGCCTTCCCTCAGCGTAGTGTATTGACCGACCCGCGCTTGCTTCCACTGATCTACGCTTCCATCGGGCCAGTGCACGCGGATGAGGTCCACATTGTCAGCGCTGCCCAAACCTACGAGCACGCGGGGATCATTCGCCGAAAGATAGCTACCATCGGTTCTTGCTCGCCGCCACAGAGTCTTGTTCTTCGCAACGATGATCTCGACACGCGCACCCAACATATCGCGGCGATTGTCCTTGCCGATCAGACGCAATCCCAACCAATGGTTTCGATTGCCAATCTGATTCAGAAGCAGCCTTCCCGGGCCGTTATTATTTGTAACGAGGACGTCCGTGTCACCGTCGTTGTCAATATCACCGAAAGCGGCGCCACGACTGACTTCGAGGAATTGAAAGGCCTCGCCCGCCTGCTCGGATACCTCGACGAACTTACTCTTTCCATCATTGTGGAAGAGCTGATTCGGTTGCCCCAAAGGAAAAGGGTTTCCCATACGGGTCAACTCCGGCAACAGTTGAACTGCTCCATTAACCACCAGCAGATCAAGCCAGCCATCGTTGTCATAATCGAAGAACAACGTGCCGAAGCCGGTGAACCGACTTCCAGGCATTCCCAGGCCCGCCTCGCGAGTGCGGTCCTCGAACAACGCGTCTCCCAAACTTGTGTAGAGCGTGTGGGTCTCATCCATCAAGTGAGTCACGAAGATGTCTTCGGTTCCGTTGGCGTCAAAATCTCCGGCATCGACGCCCATGCCGGCCTCTGCTTTTCCATCTCTGTTTACGGCGGCGCCGGCCAAGAGCGCTTCGTTCTTGAACGTGCCGTTCTTCTGATTAATCCAGAGTTGGTTGGGATCGCCATCATTCGCGACGTAGATGTCCGGCCAGCCATCGAGATCAAAATCCGCACTGACCACACCCAACCCGTGACCGTATTCTTTGTCTACTCGTGCGGCCACGGTCACGTCTTCAAAAACTCCGCTGCCTTTGTTGTGAAACAGCCGATTACCGGGAGCGCGAAAAACTCTCGGCGTGCAGTAATCCCTCGCGGTCGTCGCAGCGTAGCAGGTGGGGCTGTTGGTAACCGAAAAATCGGCATAGTTCAGCACCATCAGATCAAGCCAGCCATCCCGATCATAATCCACAAAGGACGCGCTCGTACTCCAGCGTGGATCGTCCGTCCCGGATTTGGACGTGACATCGACAAACGTTCCGTCTCCTTTGTTGATGTACATCTGGTTGTGACCGAGGTTGGTGAGGTAAAGATCGGGCCAGCCGTCGTTGTTGATGTCCCCGGCCGCCGCGCCCATTCCGTACCCGTTGGCCATGATGCCGCTCTGTTCCGTTACGTCGGTGAACTTGAGCGTCCGGCTGCCGTCTTTGGCAACCACGAGTTCATTTCGGAACAACCTTCCTCTTGGTGAGTCTGCCCCGCGCCAGGGGAACAATGTGTCGCCGGGTTTCGTGCCGGGTTCAAGCACGCTTCCTTGCACAACGAAAACATCGAAGTCACCGTCGTTATCAAAATCGAGCAGCGCTGCGCCACTACCTGTGATCTCAGGTAGATAGAACTTTCCAGTCATACCGTTGTAGTGCTGAAATCTGAGCCCGTCCTGCGCACCAACCTCTCCGAATATTGAGGACGAACTTGTGCTTTGCATCGCGGCTTGGGATCGGGCTTGAGCCCTGGCCCGAAATTGCGCCCCCGACTGTGCGAAGAAGAGGACTGTCAGGATCATGACTCTGGTTCGCATAAGTATGAGCGGCAAATTATCGTCCAGATCGATTGCCTGAGCAATTCTGATTATGAAGCTCTGAGTTTGCGGCAATAATCATTCGACAGCATCGTTCCCGCAATGAGAACATGTTAGCCACTCTCGGCTTATTCTAGTTCATGACTTTTTATTCAGGTGGTAGCGGGATGCGAGTTGGCGTGCTTACAGGTGGCGGTGATGCGCCTGGATTGAACCCGGCAATCAAGGGTCTGGTTTATCGTGGGTCGGAACTTGGCCTGGAGGTCTTTGGCTTATTCGACGGCTGGAGAAGTTTGTTGAATCCTCGGCCCGATGTTCTGCCCTTAAATCGCGAAACGGTGCGGCGGTGGGATCGCGATGGCGGAACGAATCTCGGGTCTTCGCGGACCAATCCATTCCGGCAGCCAATGGACGAGGGCGGCTTTCAAGATCGCTCCGGGGAAGTAATCGAAAACCTTGAAAAGCTAGCGCTTGAAGCAGTCGTGGTCTGCGGAGGCGAGGACACGCTCGGCGTTGCCGCAAAGCTCGCTCAATCTGGCGTGCGTGTGATCGGAATTCCGAAGACAATCGACAAGGACATCGCCGGCACTGATTATACTCTTGGGTTTGACACCGCGCTGCGCAACATATCTGAAGTCATCGAGCGATCCCGGACGCCCGCCGGTTCGCACGGCTGGGTACAGATCATAGAAGTGATGGGACGCCACGCGGGTCACCTCGCGTTGTGGTCCGGCGTTGCTGGTCAGGCGCACATTATTCTCATACCGGAGCGCCCTTTTCGATACGAACGCGTTTTTCGTCTGCTGAAAGATCGACTTGGCAAGCCGGGACTTAGTCGAGGGCCAAATCAGCGCCCACGGTATGCGGTGATTGTTGTCGCCGAAGGAGCACGCGCCGAGGAGGGTGAGCTAATTACTATTGACGACTGTCACGACGCCTTTGGTCACGCACGTCTGGGAGGCATCGGCGACGTGTTGGCCCGCAGAATTGCCAGCGACACTCCCTACGAATCTCGGGCGGTCATATTGGGTCATCCGCAACGCGGCGGTCCGCCGAGCGCAATTGATCGCATCATGGGGTTGATGTTCGGAGCCCGTGCCGCCGAAGCCGTGGCTGAGAATCAGTTTGGGAAGATGGTTTCGGCCAGGGGAATTGCACCCGCGTGTGAATTCTCTTTGGTCGACATTTCGATGGCTCTGGGAAAGATCAGTCTCGTGGATATCGATCGCGACTACGACCTCAACCGCTACCATCTAAAGAACAGTGGTATGTGAGAACCAAGCTTCATGGCGCGCGTCTCGAAGAATGGTGGTCTAGAATGTCCTGACCGCCAGAATCAATGTTGCGCGCCTCGGTTGGGTTCAATTACAGTACCAAACATTCAAGTCACGATTGAACTGGCCGATTGCTTGCTGCTTGAGAAGAATCCCGCGGTCGCGACTCAATCTCCGACTGGCGGTTGGGCGAAAACGCACCTGTTAGTTTCGCTCGTCATTTTGCTCTGCGCCTCACCACCAGTCCGCGCGGAGCGGCTGCCGCTCAAGGCCTACACCACCGCCGAAGGGCTGGCGCACAACGTCGTTACCAAGATCGTGCGCGACTCGCGCGGGTTTCTTTGGTTCTGCACCAGCGACGGGCTTTCTCGATTCGACGGCTACACGTTCATGAACTTCGGCACGGATCAAGGATTACCCCACGCCAGCGTTACAGACCTTCTGGAGACGCGTAGCGGCGAATACTGGGTGGCGACTTACGGCGGAGTCGTTCGCTTCAATCCAAAGGGTACACCTGCCAACAGGGTGGTTTATGACGGCGAGGCAAGTGTGATCGCGCCAATGTTTACCGTCACCCTTTCGGAAGATCAAGACCGGCGCGCCCGGGCCATCACCGTGTTGCTCGAGGACCGCAACGGAGCGATTTGGTGCGGTACACAGAAGGGACTCTCCAGGCTGGAACGAATCAATAATCGCATCGCGTTGCGATCAGTTGATATCGGAATTCCGAACGAATATCCGGAGCAAGGTATCATCTCCGACCTGCTCGAAGATCGGTACAGCACGGTGTGGATAGCTGCGCCCAGCGGCCTCTATCGACGCTGGCCCGATGGCAACGCCGCGCGCTACACCCAGCGTGATGGATTACCAAGCGAATACCTCCAGGACTTGCTCGAAGACCACGAGGGACACTTGTGGGCGGGGACACGCCTCGGCGGCTTCTTCCGCTTCAATGCTGATGACACTCATTCGCCGCCCGTCGTCGCGCAGGCGTTCACCATTAAGGATGGGCTACCGACTACTTGGGTGTTTCAGCTCTTCGAGAGTTCCGATCGTCGATTCTGGGTCGCAACCGGCAGGGGTTTAGTGGAGTTTTTCCCCAACGGTAATGAACATGGTCAACGCTTTCGTTCATACACTACAAGGAACGGCTTGAGTTATCACGACATCACCGCACTCAACGAGGACCTCGGCGGCAATCTCTGGCTGGGAACGAACACGGCCGGCGCGATGAAGCTGGCGCGTAATGGCTTTGTCACTTACGACGAGCAGGATGCCCTGTATGACGTGGGCGCGATTTTCGCGGACCGAACGGGCAGCGTGTGTTTCAAAGGCAACGTTCTGGGGAACGAACTCACTAGCGTCTTCGAGGGGGCGAAATTAGATCTGTTGAACCCTAACCCTCCGAGTTTCCATCAGCGGTTCGGCTGTTTTGATGGACAGCGTTTTGACTGGTTCAAGCCCAAGGTGCTGCCTTTTTACTTTGGCTGGGTGATGGAGGAGGTCACGCTGCAAGCCCGCAACGGGGAATGGTGGCTGGGGAGCGGCGAGGGGCTTTACCGTTTTCCGGCCTCAGATAACTTTGCGCAGATCAAAGCAGCGCGTCCGCTTGCCATTTACACGGGCAAGGATGGATTGGCGGCACCGCAGGTCTTCCGGCTTTTTGAGGACGCTCACCACAATATATGGATCTCGACTATCTCCTCAGCGACAAACGGTCTGGCCCGCTGGGAGCCTGCCAGTGGAAGTGTGCGTGACCTCGGGAACTCACCGGGTTTGCCTTCGCTTAAAGACAATCTCCCGCGTTCATTTGGTGAAGACCGAGCCGGCAATGTCTGGATTGGTTTCAATAACGGCCTCGCGCGATACACAGAAAGCAGTTTCAAGCTCTTCACTTCGACAGACGGACTGC
>DASXTE010000075.1:0-15332 GCA_036505595.1 Pyrinomonadaceae bacterium | reverse complement strand
GTATCAACCCATTCTTCATCACGCGAAATGGTCTCGCTGTCCTGCCACACCAAGCGCTCGCGCGCGGGCAAAGACGCCACGGACGCGCGCCACGCCAATGTTGGCAAGTAAACCAACGGGTGGTTGACGATCACCGCTCGGCGCGCGGTCCGCACTACAACATTCGCCGGCAGCACGCGATGAATCGGATGACCAGGGCGAACCACCAGCCTGGTATGCACAACCGGATGACGCACCGGGTGGGTTACCACTACGCGGCGGCGTTGACCGAACGATTCACCCGGCGAACACATTGCCGTGATGACGATGGCCAAGCTCAGGAAGTTAAGAATTGATCTTTTCATGTTTAGCCTCCTCTTATGAGTTGGTTTCGGTCACCTGCTGTTATTGAGCAAGGTCAATTCATTCCGAATGCGATTCCCAGGAACATCTTCAGTTTGAAAGACATCTTCATCTTCATCCCTTAGTCCTGCTCTGGCGAGAAGTATTTGCTGGTTTTAGGGATTTCCCGCCTCTGCTTGTACACGCAGGGAAAACGGGCAAATTGGCTCAAAAAAACTGTCATTTTTCACTGCTGCGAGTGATAATTGGCGGCCTCGGTCAATTTCCCCGACTTTTCCGTGGAATCTGCGTCTTTAGTGTGTGCAGAATGGATTCCGAATCCCCTACCATCACGCAGCTTCTGGTCGAATGGAGTCACGGTAGTCAGCAGGCGCTGGACCAACTGACACCGCTGGTTTACGACGAGTTGCGACGGATGGCCCGGACTTACCTGCAGCGCGAGCGCAGTGACCACACGCTGCAGGCAACGGCGCTGGTTCACGAGGCTTATCTGCGTCTTATCGATCAGCACTCAGTCTCGTGGCAAAACCGGGCCCACTTTTTTGGTATTGCTTCTCAAATGATGCGACGCATTCTGGTCAATCATGCTTTGGCCAGGGCTGCCGAAAAGCGCGGAGGTGCCGGCGAGAAGCTTTCCCTGAATGAAGCGGTCGACGTTGCTCGCCAGGGCGAAGTTAATTTGATCGCGCTCGACGAAGTGCTGCAGGAGCTTGAGCGTCTGGATCCGCAGCAAACGCGCATCGTCGAGCTGCGGTTCTTTGGTGGATTGTCAATCGAAGAAACAGCCGAGGTGCTCAGAATCTCGCCGGCTACGGTCAAACGCGACTGGAGCACCGCGAGGCTTTGGCTGCGACGGCAGTTGGCGAGTTGAGATCGTCTGTATGACCCCGGAACGCTGGCAGAAAATTAAAGCTTTGTTAGCTGCGGCGCTGGAGCGGCCGGTCGAAGAGCGCGCCGGCTTTCTCGATGAGGCCTGCAATGGCGATGGTTCGTTGCGGGCTGAAGTTGAATCTTTACTCACCCACGAACAACCGGAAGACGAGCCTGACTCTCGCGTCCTCTCTCGTGAGCTTCGTCCGGAAAACTTTCTCTTATCGGAATCAGGCGAAAGTAAGACTCGCGCCTTGATGGACCGCCGTCATGGACGTATCGGGCCTTACAAAATCGTCCGTGAGATTGCGCGTGGCGGCATGGGCGCCGTGTACCTGGCAGAGCGGGCTGACGATCAATACCGGCGGCAGGTGGCGATCAAACTTATCCGCCGCGACATGGACACTGACTTCGTGCTGCGCCGCTTCCGCAACGAACGGCAGATTCTGGCGGCTCTCGATCACCCGAACATTGCTCCCTTATTTGACGGCGGCACGACCGAAGATGGCCTGCCTTATCTGGTAATGGAATACGTTGAAGGACTGCCGATAAACACTTATTGCGATGGGCATTCACTGAACACGCAACAGCGGCTGAAACTCTTCGAGAGCGTTTGCGCGGCAGTGCAATATGCGCACACCCATCAGGTCATCCACCGGGACATTAAGCCGAGCAACATTCTGGTGACCAAAGACGGCGTACCGAAGCTGCTGGACTTCGGAATCGCCAAGGTGCTGACACCGGAAATGGCCGCGCAGACACTCGATCCCACCGTAACCGGACTGCATTTGATGACGCCCGCGTATGCGAGTCCTGAACAGGTCAAAGGAGAACCCATTACGGTGGCCAGCGATGTTTATTCCCTGGGTGTCTTGCTGTACGAGTTGCTGACGGGGCACAAGCCATATCGGGTTAGGAACCAGCTTGAGTTGGCGCGGGCCGTGGTGGAAGAAGAACCGGCCAGGCCCAGCACGGCTATTTCACTGACCGAGGAAGTGCCAGGCGCCGGTTCGTCTCCGATTACCATCACTCCGGATTCGGTAAGCAAAGTGCGTGAGGCAACGCCCGAGCGGCTCGTTAAGCGGCTGCGTGGAGACCTGGACAATATTCTCTTGATGGCGCTTCGCAAGGACCCACAAAGACGATATGCCTCGGTTGAAGATTTCTCGGCAGACATCCGGGCGCACCTTGAGAATCGCCCGGTAAAGGCCCGAAAAGATTCTATAGTTTATCGCGCGAACAAGTTCGTTCGCCGAAAGTACGGAGTCGCGCCGCTGGTTGTTTCGCTGATATTAGTCGGTGTCATTGTCTTGCTGGCCTACGTTTGGATCTCAAGAAATTCAAAACCACCAGGCGCCGACTTGAAGCTTCAATCGATTGCGGTGCTTCCTTTCAAGACGGACGCGGGTGATGAATATCTTGGCGACGGCATCGCCGATACGATCGCCTCTGCGCTGACGAACAGTAAACAGATTACGGTCAGGCCGGTCCGCGCGTCGCTAAAATATCCGAGCATGAGTCAATCCGCCGTGGATGCCGGTCATGCGCTCCAAGTTGATGCGATTCTCGAAGGAAGCGTGACCCGCGTTGGCGATCAAGTAAAGATTAACGCGCAGCTTGTGCGAGTGCAGGATGGTTCCCGGCTCTGGCAGAGTTCTGATCGGCTTGAGCCGTTGCTGGCTGTCGAGGATTCCATTTCGACCGAAGTGGCGCGGGCGACAAGGCCGGATTTGTCGGAGACGGAGCGCACGCTCATCGCACGGCACAATACGAAGAGTGTTGAAGCGTACAACCTTTATCTTCAGGCCCGGCACTTCTTCAACCGCCGAAAGCCGAAAGAATTGCAGTACGCAATAGAGCGCTTTGAGCAAGCAATCAAGATTGATCCCACGTATGCTCAGGCGTATGCGGGATTGGCGCACGCGTATATCCTGGGAATCAACCAGTTGGCGGCCATCGAACGAATGCAAAAGGCCAAGGCCGCCGCGCAGAAAGCTTTAGAGATTGATAACACATTGTCCGAAGCGCACATGGCGCTGGGACGAGCGCTGATTTTTTGCGATTGGGACTGGGCCGGTTCTGAAAAGGCTTTCAAGCGGGCTATTGAGCTTACTCCAAACTATCCGGACGCTCATTATTGGTATTCGCATAATCTCACCGCCGTGGGGCGGCACGATGAAGCAATCGCCGAGCTGAAATTGGCTTTTGACATCGATCCCTTCCTGCCCAGGACGGTTTTGCAGCAGGGACATGCCTTTTATCTGGCGCGTCAATACGATCGGGCAATCGAGCAGTTCTTACGAACGCCCTTCGACGTTGATGCCACCTATTACCAGGTGTACTGGAGACTCGGCCTCGCCTATGCGCAGAAGGGCCTGTATGCCGACGCCATTCCCATGTTGCAGAAAGCGCAGACCTTTTCGGAAGAGATGTCGCTGGGCAAAGCGTCGCTCGCCTACGTGTATGCGAAATCCGGAAACGCCGCCGAAGCGCGCAAAGTTCTTAGCGAAATCCGCGCGTCAACCAGGGAAAGTCCTTGGTTGATGCTGGCGGGCGCCTATTGTTATTTGGGCGAGAGCGACAAAGCGATAGAGTGCCTCGAAAAACTCTATGAGGCTCACGATGCTCCCATCATGTTCATAAAAGTTGACCCGATGTTGGACAACATTCGCGACGATCCTCGCTATAAAGATCTTCTGCGCCGCATGGGCCTGGCGTCGAAAGGGTGACCGATTCACAACATCCATTCATGAAGATTGTCATAGTAAGCTGGTGAACGATCGGGAAATCGCTGCTTGTATTTCTTGTAACGCTCGTGCCAGTACTCATAACGCCGATCCGACGAGCGAATTTTGCGATGCGGGATCGCGCGCAGGTGATCTTCGATCTTGTGCATGTTGCGAAGGTTGAAGCGCCAATCGTAATTGCCGAGTTCATAGAGACTAGTAAGACCATAGCCTTTAATCCGCCCCGTCATGTCGATATAAGGATCGAAGTAACTCCAAACTAAATCGCGCAGACTACGAAATACCGGCTTGCGCCCGTGCAAACCGATGTCACGCGAGCGCGCAATCGATCCCCAGCGCCCTTTGTCTTGAAAGACGAACAAGACATGGTCGAGCAAATCGATCGATTCAACATCGAGCAGCAGCGGCTGAAACCCATGCTGTTCGAGAATCACCGCGGCGGCGACTGAAGCTTCCAAACAGTGCGCTTCATTTCTTTTCACCACCTCGCGAAACGAACGCATCGTGCCGCCCTGACGCTCCCAGTTGTATGGCAAAGACGTCAGCCAGCGCTGCACCTTTGCGGGCGTGTTCAGCAGCTGAATCAGATTCCATTCTTTGCGGGTAAAAGCTTCGCGAGGCGGCGGCGCGTGCATATGATGGAAGTAGCATAGACCGTGGTTTGTGTAAATCGTGACGGGCCGTCACAGGTTTGAGCCGATGCTACTTGCTTCTGCAATCCCTCTGATGTAACACTTATATTTAATTATTCACCCGCAATTTCATTTCGAAGATTGGAGTCAGTAATGAGTTCTCCTGTCACGCAGAAAACGATTAAGAGAGATCCTTCGAAGCCGTTGAGTAGCAACGTTCATCTGCTCAATTGGGTCGAGAAGATGGCGAACCTGACGAAGCCTGCTGCCATCCATTGGGTCGATGGTTCGATCGAGGAAGATGAAGCGCTGAAGGCCGAGATGGTTGCGGCTGGCACGTTCATTAAACTCAATGAGGAGCTTTGGCCAGGTTGCTATTACGCGCGCTCTCACCCGAGCGATGTCGCCCGTGTTGAGGATCGCACCTTCATCTGTTCGCTTTCGAAAGATGCCGCCGGCCCAACCAATAACTGGGAAGAACCCTTCGCGATGCGCCGCCGGCTAAAGGAACTCTTTGATGGATCGATGGCGGGGCGCACCATGTACGTGCTGCCGTTCAGCATGGGCCCGATCGGTTCACCAATGTCGCAAATTGGCGTGCAACTCACCGATTCGCCGTACGTCGTCGTGAACATGCGCATCATGGCGCGCATTGGCATGCCGGTGTACGCAGAGATTGATAAGGACTACAAGCGCGTCGTGCCGTGTATGCACTCAGTTGGCGCGCCTTTGGAACATGAACAAGCGGACGTGCCATGGCCGTGCAATACCGAGAAATACATCGTGCACTTTCCTGAGACGCGCGAGATTTGGTCGTACGGATCTGGTTACGGCGGCAACGCTCTGCTCGGCAAAAAGTGTTTCGCGCTGCGCATCGCTTCGAACATTGCGCGCGACGAAGGCTGGATGGCCGAGCACATGCTGATTGTCGGCGTCGAGAGTCCGGAAGGCGAAAAAACTTACGTCACCGCGGCGTTTCCGAGCGCATGCGGCAAAACGAATTTTGCGATGCTGATTCCGCCCAAAGGCTTCGAAGGCTGGAAGGTCTACACGGTCGGCGACGACATCGCCTGGATTAAGCCGGACGCGAATGGCTGCCTACGCGCGATCAATCCTGAGTATGGATTCTTTGGTGTCGCGCCGGGCACTTCAGAGAAAACAAATCCGAATGCGATGGCCACGCTCGCGACAAACTCGATCTTCACCAACGTTGCGCTGACTCCCGAAGGCGGCGTCTGGTGGGAAGGCATGACGGACGAACCGCCCGCGGAATGTCTCGACTGGCAGGGCAACAAGTGGACGCCCGAAATTGCAAAAGAGACGGGCGCAAAAGCAGCGCACCCGAATGCGCGCTTCACCGCGCCGGCGTCGCAGTGTCCGACGATCGATCCCGATTGGGAGAATCCTAACGGCGTTCCGATTAGCGCGATCATCTTCGGCGGTCGTCGCGCGACGACCATGCCGCTCGTCTACCAGGGATTCAACTGGACGTCGGGCGTTTACATGGGCGCAACGATGGGTTCAGAAATGACTGCCGCGGCGTTCGGGGCAATTGGTAAAGTGCGGCGCGATCCGATGGCGATGCTGCCGTTCTGCGGCTATCACATGGGTGATTACTTCCGGCACTGGATCCTGATGCAGCGCTCGCTCAGCGAAACTCCGCGCATCTTTCATGTGAACTGGTTCCGCAAGGACAAGGACGGCAACTTTATGTGGCCCGGCTTCAGCGAGAACATGCGCGTGCTGAAATGGGTTGTCGATCGCGCGCACGGCCGGTCGCTGGGCCAGGAGACGCCGATTGGCTGGGTACCGCGTTACGAAGACATCGAGTGGGAAGGCCTGGACTTCCCCAGAGATAAGTTCGAAGAGCTGCAATCGTTCGATCGCGCGGCCTGGCGCCAGGAAGTTCTGGGCCACGAAGAGTTGTTCCTCGATCTGCACGATCGCCTGCCATCCGAGATGGTTTATGAGCGGGAGCTGTTGATTTGTAGGTTGTGAACTCGAGTTGATCAGCCCTGCAAGAATTGTTAGTGAGCCCGCGAAGGAGCCGGATCGCCGTTGCGGCTTTGCCGCCGCACAGTGCGGAAAGGCTTTGCCTTTCCGAAGCGAATGGCCCTCTGATTCTTCCTGAGGCTACGCCTCAGAATCCGGAGGCGAGCCTCCGAATATTCTTTGGAGAAGTCGACGGAAAGCCGGAGGCTTTCCGCACTGGGCAGCGGCATAGCCGCAAAATTACTATTCTTCTAAAACCTTCGAGGATAACTTCAGAATCGATTGTCGAAGCCCAGGCCGCTTGAACCTTCATCCGAAAAAAGTTAACCTTTCTTCATCAAGCAATATAATAAGTTTTTGATTTGATCTTCCAGGAGGAGTTTCGATTCATGCCTGAAGTTGGAGATATGGCTCCGGATTTCGAGTTGAAGAGTCACCTCGAGAAAGACAAAAAGGTGAAGCTCTCGGATTTCCGTGGCAAGAAAAATGTAGTTATCGCGTTTTATCCGCTGGCCTGGACGCCGGTTTGAACGGCGCAGATGCCCGCATATGAAGCCGACCTCGAACGCTTCGCGGGCTATGATGCTCAGGTCCTGGGCATCTCAGTTGACAGCGTTCCCTGCAACACCGCTTGGGCCAAGAGCCTGGGCGGAATTTCCTACGACCTTCTCAGCGATTTTCATCCCAAAGGCGAAGTAGCCCGGAGCTTCGGCGCTTATCGTGCCAACGATGGTATTTCCGAACGCGCGCTCTTCATCGTGGATAAGGAAGGCAAGCTCGCCTACAAAGACATTCACAACATCTCCGATCAGCCGGACAATGAGGACCTTTTTGAAGTCTTAAGGAAGCTTTAAGAAGTCAGCAGTTATCAGATGCCAGGTGCCGGACGCGAGTTAGGCATCTGGCATTTCTGTTTGGGCCCCACTGGACTGAAAAAATAAACCGAGCAGACCGGCATTTTCTGAAAATCGACCTGCTTTCCTACTTTCTCGTATCAAACAACTATTTATCTGTCCTGCTCCAGTGCTCAAGCGTGCCGGACAGATTTTGGGGTCGAACATGTTTGGGTTTGCATTGCCCGCACGTTCCCACATGCGACTTCCTCGTATCTGACTCTAGTTGAGGGGAAGACTATGAATACACACTTAAGGTTGATCGCGAAATCACTTGCTCTGTCGGTCACGGCTCTCGTCTTTTTCACGTTCAGCCAGGGGGTTGCGCGGGCTGATGAGGTAACGCTGGCTGGGAACGCGGGAGGCTGCTTCGGTACTCCGGCTGCGCCGTGCGCGCCGGCCGTGCTGAGTATTGGCCCGAGTCAAACGGCGTCACTGTTGGGACTGCATTACAACGGTTCCAGTTTTGAAGTGACGACCGCCAACGGCTTTGTCGGGGTCGGCAACGCGGCAGATCCGGGAAGCAACTTCAACAACTTCGGCTCTTTCACGCTCGATAGTATTCCGAACGACTACACCGGAAACACCTTCACGGCGCGGATAGCTTTCTCGCTGCCGCCCGGGACGGCTCCCGGATCAGGCCTCTACACGGCAGATCTGTTCGGGTCGGTGACAAACACGAACGCGGGCGGAGTGCAAATCACGTTTTTGAATCCCACCCAAACGTTCCTTTTTAATGGCGGAACTTTCACGCTGACGGTAAACAACCTCGCGATTACAGGCGGACAGGGCCCAGTGCCCTTGACTGGGCACATCCAAGCGCAGGCGGCGCCGGTGCCCGAACCCGCCACGCTGATCCTGCTGGGAACGGGTTTGGCAGGAGTGGCTTCCCGGCTTCGCAAGCGAAGACAGTCAAAACAGTGAATTAGGTTCAGAATGCACGCCAACACTCGCCCCTGTGAGCGTTCGACTCACAGGGGCGATTTCTTTTGCGACTCCCCCAAAAACTAATTCCACAAAATGACGCCGCCGCTCGTACTGCCGAGTTTGTAACTCGCCTTGGGCTTGATAATCTAGATACCACATCGAATTCAGATTATGACTATTTCGAGAAAATGCGTCCCCTTCACTCCGTTCGATCGCGAACTTTCCAAGAGCACAATCGCGATCGTCACGGCTGGTGGTGTGCACCTGAAAGATCAAGAGCCTTTCAACATTGCCGACGAACTCGGCGACCTCGGCTACCGTGAAATTCCGATCGATGTTGATTCGTCAGAGTTGATGGTGACGCACCATCACTACGATCACCGCGACGCTGACGCGGACATCAACGTGGTGTTTCCGATTGACGTGCTGCGTGATCTGCAAGCGGAAGGCTTCATCGGCGGCATCGCGAAAAAGCACATCGGCTACATGGGCTATACGATGCAGCTCAAGGCGATGTACGAAGGCACCGCTCGTGAAATCGCCAACGAAATCGACAAAGGGTCGCGGGCAGACGTGGTTGTGCTCACGGGCGGTTGACCGAGCGTTTGCCACCGGACGGTCGTCGCGGTCCAACGGGAAATCGAAATGAAAGGGATTCCCACGGTGCTCGTCACCGTCAGTCCGGAAGTATCGGCGCAAATGCGCCCGCCGCGCGCGCTGTATCCGAAAGGCTTCAAAATCGGAAACAGCCTTGGGCGTCCCGGCATGCGCGAATTGCAGAAGAGAGTTTTGCGCGACGCCTTGAATCTGCTGAACGAGAACACGCGGCCCGGGAAAATAGTGACAATCGAATACCCCGAATACGGCGAGCAATACGAACCGCCGCGGGTTAAGAAAGTCTAAGCCCACGACTTCACTCGACCTGTAATTATTTTCGAGAAGGTGTCGCTTAATCGGCTCCAGTGTGAGCAAACTGGACTTTGGGTTCTCGCGCGGTTCGGGCGGTCTTCACTTTCTTCTCAATACCGTTCGCGTGCTTCAGAGGCCGCGCGACCAGCACCGGACAAGGCGCCTGGCGCAGCACTCGATCGACGTTTGAGCCGAACAACGTCAGCAGTCCAAACCCCGACCCGTGCGCGCCCAGGCAAATCAGATCGATTTCGTTTCGGGCGGCGTAATTCAGAATTTCCCGGTACGGCTGGCCTTCGCTGACGGCATGTTTCACCGTGCACCACAGGTGCGCTTCGGCTGGCACTGCCTTTTGCAGGCGCCGCGCGGCTTTGTGATACGGACCTTCGTCAGTTATCGGATACCAGGCCAACTCCGGCTCGTTCAGCGTAAACAGCGGCAAAACGTGAAGCAGGTGCAGCTCAGATTGGTATTCTTGCGCAAACTTCAAAGCGTGTCTTAGCGCGATTTCCGAGTAGTCAGAAAAATCATAAGCCACTAACACCCGCTTGAGACTTATTTCGCGACCGGCAACCCAGCCCCGTTCATCGCTGTGCGTCACCAGCACGGAACACGGTGCCGTACGGCAGACAGATTCGGCGGTCGAGCCCAACAACGCGGCGCGATGCGGCCGCCGGCGGGAACGCATCACGATGAGATCAACTTTGTGTTCGCCGGCGTACTCAACGATCGATGTTCCCGGATCATCACACTGCGTGACAACTCGCTCCCAATCATTCAAAGCCAACGAAGCTCCATTCAGGCGTTCGAAAAGCCTTCGCTCGAACGCCGCCTTCAACTCGTTCTGCGCTTCAGCACTCTCAGCCGCCGCCTGACAGTGGAAGGCAACCAACTTCGCTTCGTAGGCTCGAGCCAGCGCCATGGCGTAGTGCAATGCCTCATCCGAACCCGGCGACAGGTCCGTGGGGCACATTATCTTTTTGATCCTTAAGCCGTTTCCGTTAGCCACGACGCTTCTCCTTTCATGTGATTCAGCAATGACTATGCCCGAATGAATCTCCGCGCTTTCTCTCATGTTGCGAGCAATACTTGCGGAGGAATCCGCCGCCGACTGGCGATATTCCTCAGAATCAAACGATTCCGACGACCGCACTGCCTTTCACTTGCGGTTATCTGTGATGGTTAAAGAATCGATGCTCATGATCGGTCTCACTTTCAGTAAGCCGCCGGCACAATGAGTTTGTGCGACAGCGACATTGACAGAAACTCGAAAGCGCCGCGACGCTGCGCTCGCTAAAACATGATTTGTCAGGCGGCGGCTACTTGAACGCCGGCGTGCCATGCGCTTCCGTATCGCCTTTGAACTGAAACTCGCGCACTTCCATCATGCCTGGCGCTACCAGATTCGTGCGAACAATGAAGTAGTTCGCTTTTGCTCGCTGAATCGGAACGCAATCGAATGCGACGACAAGCTTGTTCGGCAGTTCGGCGTTGCCCTTGTAAACGCGCGTGCAGGCCTCCCCGCGCGCCATGGCTGCGTCATCATGCACAAACAGATATTCGCCTTTCAGCGTCACGCCTTGCAGAATGACGGGCTGATTGAATTGCATCGTCGCCCTCTGTTTTCGCGCCGTCGGTGAATTGCTGACGGCTGACGACGAACTGGTAAGCACCACCGCACAAAGCAGTGCCACAAATAAGAGCAAACTCTTCATGATGTTCATCCTCCAATTTCCTTCGTTAGCGCCGCACGCCGAGCAGCGGCCGTGGTTCGATGACCGCCACGCGCACCCGCGCATCCAGAATCTGCCCGCCTTGTTCGGTAACGACAAACGGGTTGCAGTCGAGTTCCGCGATCTGCGGAATGTCATCGACCAGCGCGCTGGTGCGCAGCAGCGCATCTTCCAGCGCCGCGACATCAAACTTTCGGCCACCACGAAATCCATCGAGCAGTGGATAAGTCTTCAGCGCGCGAATCATTTCCGAAGCTCCTGGTTTTGAAATCGGCGTCAGTCGAACCGCGACGTCGCGCAGCAGCTCGACTTGAGTGCCGCCTGCGCCGCAGGCGACCACGGGTCCGAATTGCGGATCGTGGACGACGCCCAGAATCATCTCGACGCCTGGTTCCGCCATTCGCTGAACGATGAAGCCGGTCGGCGGGTGTCCCTGTGACACCAGTCTTTCGAACATGTCGGTTGCCGCTGTGCATACCCTTTCCGGATCGCGCAACTTCAGACGGACGCCGCCCGCTTCTGTTTTGTGCAAAACGTTCGGAGCGACAACTTTCAGTGCGACCGCTCCGCCGAGTTGTCGTGCCGCGTCAGCAGCTTCGTCTGGCGTTGTGACAAACTTCTGCTCAACCATTGGAAGGTCGTAGCAAGAAAGCAGCTCAGCCACCTCAACGGGTGTCAGCCAGCCTTCGCCGCGCTTCAAAGCGTTCGCAACGATTGCGCCCGCATCGTCTCGGCGAATGTTCGCAAGTTCAGCACGTGGCGGTTCCGGGCGATTGCGCCATTCGCTGTAACGCGCGGCGCGTGCGAGCGCGATGGCCGCGGTCTCAGGAAATTGATAGACGGGCACGCGCGCGTTTTGAAGATCTGACGTCGTCTTGTGCGGCGACATGAACACAGTCGCCAAAGGTTTGCGGCGATTCAATGCGGCAACTTCGTCGGCAATAACGCGCGCTACGTCTTCCACGCGAGTTACGAGCGGCGGCACAAAAATCACAATCAGGGAATCGATGTTTGGATCGCTGGCGACGATGCGAATTGCTTCACGATACTGTTCGGCTGTCGCGGAAGCGATCATGTCGACGGGATTCGCGACGCTTGCTTCTCGCTTCAGTATGCTGCGGAGTTTCTGCTGAGTCTGTTCAGTCAGCAGCGGAATTTCCAAGCCGCGCGCTTCGCAAGCGTCAGCGCAAAGAATCGCCGGTCCTCCGGCGTTCGTGATGATGCCGACGCGATGTCCCGGCGGGAGTGGCTGATTGGCAAGCAGCGTCGCCACATCAAACAACTCTTCGAGCGTGTCTGTGCGAATGACGCCCGACTGACGAAACAGCGCATCGACGGTGATATCCGACGCGGCGATCAGAGCGCCCGTGTGTGACGATGTTGCGCGAGCGCCGGCTTTGGAACGTCCGCTCTTCACGACCACAATTGGTTTTTTCTTGCCGACGCGTCGCGCGATTTGCGAAAACTTGCGCGGATTTCCGAACGACTCGAGGTAAAGCAGAATCACTTCCGTCGCGTCGTCCTTTTCCCAGTAGCGCAACAGATCGTTTCCGGAAATGTCTGCCTTGTTGCCGACCGAAACGAAAGTCGAAATGCCGAGGCCGAGCGAATTGGCATACTCCATGATTGCCAACCCGAGCGCGCCACTCTGCGATGAAAAGCCCACACGTCCAGCCGGCGGCACCGTTGGAGCAAACGTCGCGTCCAGCCGCACTTCGCTATCGGTGTTCAGAATGCCCATGCAGTTCGGACCAATCAGCCGCATCCCGTACGCGCGACATACGCGCAGCAGGTCAGCCTGGCTGCCCTGACCTTCAGATCCAATTTCCGAAAAGCCCGCGGAGATGACGACCAGCGCCTTGACGCCTTTGCGTCCGCAACTTTCTGCGGCGCTGATAACTTGCGTCGCCGGCACGACGATGATCGCGAGATCGACCGGCCCCGGCACGTCATCGACGCTCGCGTAAGCCGGCACGCATTGAATGACTTTCGCGGTCGGATTGATTGGATAGACCGGCCCTTGAAATCCGTAGCTGAGAAGATTGTGAAAGACTTCGCCGCCGATGCTGCTGCGCTTGCGTGACGCGCCGATGACTGCGACCGCGCGTGGGTTGAAGAACAGTTTCAAGGCATTGACTGACGCAATGCTGTCGCGGCGCTCGAATTTCTCGATTGCTTCCCGCGTCAGCGAAGTTGGAAAAGTCACGTGCAGTTCGCCGGCGGTCACAGCGAGCTTTGTCGGAAAGCCTGACTCGCGAAAGACGTTCAGCATCGCGGTGTTGCCCGAAAGCGTCTCTGCCTCGAACACCTGAATCGAATTCGCCGCAGCAACTTCCGTCAGTTGGCCCAGAAGAATCGTCGCCAGTCCGCGGCCCTGATAATCGTCGGCAATCGCGAATGCAACTTCCGCGCGGTCTTCGCTCATCGCCGTGTAGAACGCGTGGCCGACGATGCGATCCTCCGCGCCAGTCAAAGCGATCAGACCGAACGTGTGGCGGTAATCAACGCATGCCTCGCGGTGCGCCTCTGCAGCTAACGCTGACTCACTCACAGAGGAAAGAAACCGCAGCCAACGAGATTCCGCCGACAGCGATTTGAAGAGTGTGAATAAGAGCTTTTCGTCCTCCGGGCGCATGACGCGCACCCGCACTGTAGATCCATCGCGTAGCACGACGTCGCCATCGCGGCGCGCCAGGGTCGCGAGGAATCCGGGATTCGTTTGCGTTTGCGATTGAGTTTGAGTGGTAGTCATAGAGCCGCTCGCTGCAACCTCTTCGACTTTGCAACGTTTGTGCCCTCTGGCTTCATGAACAATCCTTGAAGGTTCGTGTGGCGAAGCTGCTTCGATTGCGGAAACTTCACCAATTTCCGCGGGAAAACGCTCATTCTTGTCCCTGAACTCTGCTCCGGAATTCGCGCTTCGCTCGTCAAAATCAACACATTGAAGTTGGAATGAAGCTTGCTCATTTGCATGCGCCCGCTTGGGCTTACTGCTGATTCATTCGAGGTGGCTATCATGGACGATTGGGCTCTGCTTGAGAGTGTTGAGGGTTTGGGAGAATGGCCGGCGCTTGCGCGTTCGGGTGCGCTTTGGGAGTTGTTGCAAGGCGAGAGAGAACAAGTCTGCCGCGAGATTTCAGGGGCTGGAACTTTGGTTCACATCAACGGCTACGCGACCAACGAGCGCGATCTGTCGGATGAGTACATCGAGGCGATTGACTGGCGCCATCGCGACCAGTTGGAGCAACGTCTGCGCGACGTCATCGATGCGCAAGACCGGCTGGTTGAAGGCTCGTACGATCGCTGCGCCGAATGCGGAACCGAGATCGAACCGAACCGGCTGATTGCCGATCCGGCCGCGAGTTTCTGCCTTTCCTGCCAACAAAGCGCGGAACCGGAGTTTGCATTTCACACGATCTGAAGCCGTAGCGAACAGATGGCCACAGAAGTCCTGCAACTGATCGATATCGGGAATTCTCTTGAGCAGCCGGCGAAGAAGCCGGCGCGTTGTCGGCAGTTAAAGCACATGATCGGCAACACGCCTCTGCTTGCGGTGCGCTTTCGCTATCGCGGCAGAGAGCGAGTCATTTACGCCAAAGCCGAGCACCTGAACCTGACTGGCAGCATCAAGGACCGCATGGCCTTTCACATCCTGAAGAAGGCACATCAGGAAGGCCACATTCAGCCAGGCGATACAATTGCGGAAGCCACGAGTGGCAACACGGGAATTTCATTCGCCGCAATCGGCCGCGCGCTGGGCCACCAGGTCGTCATTTTCATGCCCGATTGGATGAGCCAGGAGCGCGTGGCTCTGATTCGGAGTCTGGGCGCGAAGATCGTTCCCGTGCGCCGCGATCAGGGCGGCTTTCTCGGCAGCATTCGCATGACGGAAGAGCTGGCGGATCACGAGCCACACGTTTTTCTGCCATCGCAGTTCGCCAACGAGGCAAACGTCGAAGCACACGCGCAAACGACTGGCCCGGAAATATGGTGGCAACTGTATTTTCACGGGCTGCGGCCCGACGCCTTCATTGCAGGCGTCGGCACCGGCGGCACGATCATGGGCGTGGCGAAATTCATGCGACAGCACAATCCGGCAATCAAACTTCATCCACTACAGCCCGCTGAATCGCCGACGCTCTCAACCGGCCACAAAGTCGGGTTCCACCGCATTCAGGGAATCTCGGATGAGTTCATTCCCTCGATTCTTGAACTTGATCAACTCGACCAGGTTGTCAGCGTTCACGATGGCGATGCGATTCTGATGGCGCAGAAACTGGCGGGGGA
>DASXTE010000074.1:0-8070 GCA_036505595.1 Pyrinomonadaceae bacterium | reverse complement strand
GCACGCACGCAAGTTTCCATGATTTCGCGTCCTGCTTGTCGGACATTCTCCAGATCGGCGCCTTGTCGAAGATCGAAACAGATCAAAGGATGCAGGTTGCCGTCGCCGGCATGAAAGACGTTGGCGAGTTGCAGATTGTATTTCCCGCTAATCCGATACGTTTCCGCGAGCACTTCCGGCAGACGCGAGCGCGGCACAACGGCATCCTGAATCATGATGTCAGGACTCAGCCGGCCGACTGCGCCGAATGCGCCCTTTCGCGCTGCCCAAAGTTTTTTTCGTTCCACTTCATCAGCCGCGCGGCGGACTTTGCGGGCGCCGTGCTCGCGCAGGATTGCTTCGGCCTTTTCTGCATCTTCATCGATGCCCGCTTCAATGCCATCGAGCTCCACCAGCAATACCGCTGCGGCATCGACGGGCAATCCGGCCGTGAACACGCTCGCCTCGACGGCGCGGATGATCGCGTTGTCCATCATCTCCAGCGCCGCCGGGAGCATCCCGGCTGCAATAATTGCTGACACCGCGCGGCTCGCATCATCCACGTCCAGAAAATCGGCGAGCAGCGTGCGCACCGCAGGTGGAACCGGCGCGAGTTTCACAGTTGCCTCAGTGGCAATGCCGAAAGTCCCTTCCGAACCGACGAAGACGCCCAACAAATCATAGCCGGCACGTTTTGAATCGAAATCTATGATCGAACCATCCGACAAAACTATGCGCGCTGCGACGACGTGGTCCGTGGTTGTGCCGTATTTCAGGCAATGAATGCCGCCGGCGTTTTCGGCGATGTTGCCGCCGATTGTGCAGGAAGGCTGGCTTGAAGGATCCGGGACGTAATAAAGGCCGTAAGGCGCTACGGCGCGAGTAAGCTGTGCGTTGACCAGGCCCGTCTGCACGCGAGCCAGTCGATTCTCAGTGTCAATCTCGAGGATCTTCCGCATTCGGGCGAGCTCAATGACGACACCGCGATTTACTGCCAGCGCCCCACCTGAAAGTCCTGTGCCGGCGCCGCGCGGCGCAAAACTCACGCCTTGGTCATGCAGCGCCGCCAGAACGTCCGCCGTCTCTTCAGTTGAGTTGGGAAAAACGACGGCGCGGGGGGCATGTTTGTGCTGCGGCAAGCCGTCGCTTTCATACACCAACAGTTCGTCAGGTTCTGAGAGAACGTTCTCATCGCCGACGATGTCGCGAAGTTCTTCAACGAGAATGTCAGGTTTGATTTGCGCAGACATGACTGACATCGCTTTTTCGAATTAGGAATACAAGTCAGTGGCTTGATCTAGGCGTTCCCAAAGTCGCACGGGGGGAATGCCCGAAAAGCCCGGGTAAGTCGTTGAGCAGTCTGCTGCACTGCAATAATCATTACTTGACTCTGACTGTACACTGGTACTATCGAGTGTACATGAAATTGTAAACGTCAGTGAAGAACTCTAATATGACACCGATGCAAGCCAGGGCTCGAACGCAAAACCCACTGCGAACCACCATACATGAAGGGGACGCCCGGGAGCTTGGTTGGATTGCAGATTCTTCCGTGCACTTAGTCGTGACTTCGCCCCCATACTGGACACTGAAGCGTTACCACGAAAACGATCGACAGATGGGGCATATTGAGGATTACGAAACCTTTCACGATGAACTAGATAAAGTTTGGAGGCATTGTTTCAGGGTGCTGGTTCCAGGCGGTCGCGTAGTTTGTGTCGTTGGTGATGTCTGCCTGTCACGGCGGAAAAACGGTCGACATGTTGTTATGCCAATGCATGCTGACATTATCGTGAGGGCAAGGAAGATCGGGTTTGACAACTTAACACCTATTATCTGGCACAAGATTTCAAATGCAAACTATGAAGTTGAAAACGGATCATCTTTTCTCGGCAAGCCCTATGAGCCTAATGCCATTATCAAAAACGATGCTGAATTTATTTTGATGCTCCGAAAACCCGGCGGATACCGACAGCCGAGCGCAGAACAGCGCGATTCTTCGCGACTCACGAAAGAAGAACACGCGGCCTGGTTTCAACAGATTTGGAATATGCCCGGTGAATCTACGCGCGAACATCCAGCGCCGTTCCCTGAAAAACTAGCTCATCGTTTAGTTAGAATGTTTTCGTTCACTGGCGATACGGTCTTGGATCCATTCATGGGAACCGGCACAACGTTAGTAGCCAGCCTCAAAGCTGGAAGAAACTCCATCGGCGTTGAACTACAACGCGAGTACCTCGATATTGCGAGACGCAGGTTAAACGAACATCTGACAGGCCTGTTCGTCGATGAGGGAAACATCCTAGAAGTTACCGGCAGAAGCGAGCCTCATACTTCGCGACAAGTTGCCTGATGAAATTGGGATAGTACGCCGTACTATCGGCAGCGGGACTTAATTCGTTAGTAACTAGTCGTGCAGGATTTACTCCGTCATAATCGACCACGATAACTGCCAACGCTTCTGGAGTATCATTCGGATCATCGGGTGACTCTCTAAGCGGTATGCTCTCGAAAATTTTGACAGTATCCTTAACGACCTTATCCATATTGAATTTCGGCCGCTGTAATCCACGAGCAAAAGCATCTGGATTCTCATAAAGTTCAGATGTATTGATTACAACAGTGGCACCTACGATGCAATCGCGACGATGATTGTGCATGTGGTTGCAGTACGCAATGATGTCGCCGTAGCGATTCTTTCGAGCCTTTCCGTGAGCAGTCATTACCGTCTTGTGCTCAACCGATATCGCGACGGAAATCTGGGGTAACGCCTCTTTTTCGTAGAGCACAAGATCAATATTCCGAACCGTCACTTTCGTTGACACGCTAGCGTTCTTTAGTGGCACCAGGTGGCCACTCTTGATCAGGGCTTTTATGGCTTTAGGAGAAGCACGACTGAGATCTTCAACGATGTATTCAGAAAGGGCGTTGGAATTGGCCGCTGACCTTGGATTAAACCCCAAGTGAGTATTGATCCATTCAACGTATCTCTCAGGGCCGGTCATTTTCGGCGCCATGCTATCACCGGTAGAATTTAGCCACCAAACCTGCCGATTTTATGCACTGCGATTTCGATGGATCTGATAGCTCGCATGGATTACGATTCGTGTCAGAAGCCCACGCGTAAGCAATCCCGATGTATCGGACTCCCTGACGGTCGGGCTTCTGACACTTTCTCCTTCAGGGCAAACTATGAAACGAAAGATCACCTTATTCTTCGCTGTTTCCTTTCTGCTCATGTCAACTAACTTCATCAGCTATGCAGGCAGACCAATGCTCGTTGCTGACCTGATCATCGTCAATGCGAAAGTGCACACGATGGATCGCAATCAGCCCGGCGCTGAAGCCGTCGCCGTTATCGGCAATCGAATTGCCGCAGTCGGTTCGACGAAAGACATAAAGAAGCTCGCCGGCAGCAACACAAAACAAATCGACGCCAAGGGACAACTGGTCCTTCCCGGCTTCAATGACGCGCACGTGCATTTCATGAGCGGCGGGTTTCAGCTATCGAGCGTCGATCTGCGCGATGCAACGTCGCCGCAGGAATTTGCCGAGCGCATTCGAGATTTTGCCGCCAAGCTGCCGGAGGGCAGATGGATCACGGGCGGCGATTGGGATCATGAACGCTGGCCCGACGCGAAATTGCCGACCAAAGAATTGGTTGATCGCTACACGCCTAACACTCCGATCTTCGTGAATCGACTCGATGGCCACATGAGTTTGGCTAACAGCCTTGCGCTCAAACTCGCGGGCGTAAATAGCCAGACATTGGATCCGCCCGGCGGCGTCATCGTGCGTGATCCGACGACTGGTGAACCGACGGGCGTTCTCAAAGATGCCGCGCAGGGTTTCGTTTGGAAAGTAATTCCGCCGGCATCTTTTGAAGAAAAGCTTGCCGCCGCGCGTGCGGCTACCAATCACGCCGCGAGCCTGGGCGTGACAAGTGTGCAAGACATGTCCGCCGGCGTCGATGTCGGCGTTTATCAGACTTTGCTCGATCGTGGCGAATTGAAGACGCGCATCTACGCAGTTTGGCCGCTGCCGTCGTGGGACCGTTTGGCGCGAACCGGTGTGCGCGCACACTTCGGCAGCGCGATGCTGCGCACCGGCGGCCTGAAAGGTTTTGCCGACGGCAGTCTCGGTTCGACGACTGCTCTTTTTTATGAACCTTATCGCGACGCGCCAAACACGAGCGGCATTCCCAGCGGCGAGATGTTTCCCGAAGGCGCGATGCTTGAGCGCATCCGTGGCGCAGACAAAGCGGGCCTGCAAGTTTTGATTCACGCGATCGGCGACAAAGCTAACACCCTGATCCTTTCGATGTACGAACAGGTCGAGCAGGAGAATGGCGATCGCGATCGACGTTTTCGCATTGAGCATGCGCAACACCTGCGCGCGCAGGACATTGAGCGATTCGCGCGCGACAAAGTTATCGCTTCAATGCAGCCTTACCACGCGATCGATGATGGCCGCTGGGCTGAGAAGCGCATCGGCAAAGACCGTGCGAAAACAACTTACGCGTTTCGCTCGTTGCTCGATTCGGGGGCCACTCTGGCGTTCGGGACGGACTGGACCGTTGCTCCCCTCGATCCGATGCTGTCGGTTTATGCGGCAGTGACGCGCAGGACGCTTGACGGGAAGAACCCGAACGGCTGGGTACCGGCCCAGAAAATTTCGGTGGAAGAAGCCGTGCGCGCCTACACGGTCGGCTCAGCATTCGCTGAGTTTCAAGAGAACAAAAAAGGCACGATCGCCCCGGGCAAGCTTGCGGACCTGGTGATTCTTTCGCGCGACATCTTCCGTGTCGATCCGAAAGAGATCGAAAAGGTGAAGGTCGTAATGACAATCATGGATGGTCGCGTGGTTTACGAGGGTCAGCCGATATCGTTGGGTCCATAAAGAACTCGATCGAGCTGATCGCCGTTCCCAGGACTTCTTTCTTCATGCGCCCGATATCCTTCTGACTATGTCTCGCAGTTCTCAATTTGCAGTTGGCGCCTTCAGGTAGCGGTAGACTAAATAAATTAGCAGTCCTACACCAGCCGCGACCGCTGTCTGCCAAGCTTCTGTAAAAGTGCTGTTTGCGAGCAACCAGGCTGCCAGGATCAGCGATGCGACCGCAATGACTGGGCCGCCCTGAACTCTGAATAACGCCCTAGGCACGTTGGATTTGTGGCGCAGCACCGGCAATGCCGCGCAGGTCACAGCGTAAGTGATCAGTCGCGCGATCGCGCTGATCGTAAGCGCGGCGACGAAGGAACTCTTCAGAGTCAAAACCAACATGACTGCGGCCGTAATCAGAATCGCGATGTGCGGTGTGAAGAATCGCTGGTGAACTTTGCCGAGAAATGACGGCAGCTGTTTTTGTTCCGCGATTGCAAACGGCACACGCGAGCCGGAGAGCAGAACGATATTCAAGTTGCCAGCAATCGAAATGATGGCGCCCGCGGAGATCAGGGCGCCGCCGGCGGTCCCCATGAACCTGCTGCCGGCATCGGCCAGCGGCTTTGTCGATTTCGCCAACTCCGGCAGCGTGCCGATGCAAACCACCTGAATCAAGATGTAAACAAACGCCACGACTGCGGTCGCGATCAGCAAAGCGCGCGGCAGATGCTTTTGTGGATCGCGAATCTCGCCGGCGGGGATCGCCGCCATCTCGAATCCCGTGAACGCGTAGAGCAACAAAAGCACGGATTGCGAGAACGCTCCTGTCGATGGCCGGGCGCCTAATGCATATGCGTGTGGGTTGAGAAAGAAAAGGCCGGCCGCGATGAAGATGAGCATGGGCACAAGTTTGCCAATCGTGAAGATGTTGCTGGCGATCGCCGCCTGTCGTACCCCGAGCACATTGAGAGCCGTGAGCGCCAGCACAACCGCCACAATAATCGTGGCCCGAATAACTCCCGTATTCGCGGGAGCCCAGAAGAAGGAAAGATAGCTGACCATCAAGTTGCAGTTCGCGGCAAATGCCGTCAGACGCGCCAGCCAAATAAGCCAACCAACTTCGAATGCGACCGCCGGCCCAAAGGCTTCGCGCGCGTAAAGATAAGGCCCGCCGGTTTGCTCAAAGCGGCTGCCGACTTCGGCAAAGCACAGAATGATCAGGACTACGACCAGCGCGCATACTACGAAAGCGATAAGGCTGTACGCACCGATGAGCGAAAAGACCTTCGACGGCAGGCCAAAAATTCCGGCGCCGATGATGCCATTGATCGTAATCGCGACCAGGTCCCACTTGCGTATGCCGCGGACGAGACCCTCGGGTGAAACTGATCTATTTGTCATCTGTCATGCGCGACGCGGACATGGAGTCAGTACCATCCGCGTGAGCGGATGGGTTAAGGGGGAGGCTAATCGATACTTTCACATTGACCGCTCTGACCCACCTGTTCACGCAGGTGGTACTGACCTCATGGCCGACGGCCTCGCTCCGCCAACGCCTCCCTCGCAACTTCCTTGTCGTCGAAATGAAAAACCTCGCGGCCGATGATTTGATAGTCTTCGTGACCCTTGCCCGCGATAAGAACCAGGTCGTTCGTTCGAGCTTGCCCGATCGCATGATGAATTGCTTCGCGCCTGTCGGCGATCTTCTCGTAAGGCTTGCCCGTCTCTTTAATTCCCTCTTCGGCGTCAGCAAGAATCTGGTTTGGATCTTCCGTTCGCGGATTGTCGGAAGTTAGAATAACAACGTCGCTCAACGACCCTGCCGCTTCGCCCATCGGCGCGCGTTTGCTTCGGTCGCGATCGCCGCCGCAGCCGAAAACTGTGATGATTCTGCCCTTCGTTACTTCGCGCGCAGTCCGCAAGACATTCAGCAGCGCGTCGTCGCTGTGCGCGTAATCAACCACTACCGCAAAGTCGCCTTCATGCGGCACGCGCTCAAAGCGACCCGGGGCGCCGGTGCATTTCGACAGCGCGTTCGTGATCACTTCCAACGAATAACCAAGCGTTAAGCCACTCGCTACTGCCGCCAGAGTGTTGTAAACATGCGGTGGCCCAACCAGCGGCGAGTGAAAATCGATTTCGGCATCAGGTGTGCGCAAACGAAAGCGCATTCCCGCCAGCGAGAATTCAGGATCGCGCGCCGTGATATCGGCTTCGGCCTTGACCGCATAACGAACCACCCGCAGCCCTTCTTTCTCGAGCCGGTTAGCCAATTCAACTCCATGCGCATCATCGATGTTGATGACTGAAGTTTTCGGTCGCGATCCTGATCGTCCATCAAACAGACGCTGTTTCGCGTACCAGTAATTTTCCATCGTCTGGTGATAATCGAGATGATCTCGCGTCAGGTTAGTGAACACCGCCACCGCATACTCAAGTTCATCACACCGATGAAAATCCATCGCCTGGGAAGAGCATTCCATCACTGCCGTCTTGCAACCGATGGTGACGGCTTCGCGCAGCAGCCGTTGCATGTCCGTTGCTTCCGGCGTGGTTCGCCCGGCCTTCTTTCGTTCACTGCCAAGCCGGTATTCAACGGTACCGGTCATGGCGACAGGTTCGCCCGCAGCTTCGGGAATCGAGGCCACGAGATATGCGGTCGTCGTCTTACCATTCGTGCCTGTGATGCCGACGAGATTCAGTTCCCGCGAGGGATGATGATGAACTTCAGCCGCAGCGAGGGCCATCGCACGCCGGATGTCTTGAACTTGAATCCATGCGCCGGCGAAATCAGCGGGCCGCTCGAGTTCGGAAAGGACGCCCACAGCGCCTTGCTGCATCACCTGCGGAACAAATTTGTGGGCATCGAACAACTCGCCGCGGATCGCAGCAAACAGGCTGGCCCCCTTCGCCTGTCTTGAATCATGCGTTACATCCGTCACCAGCGCGTCGGATTCCCCGGAAGCTCGTCCACTGGTGACACGGGCTATGTCGTTAACGGAAATTGATTTGCTGTGTTCTGAACGCTGCAACTAAGCCGGCTCCATTTTGCTGAACTAAAATTAAGGGATCGCGATTATAATCAACGCCGCCATTTTCCCATACGATCCGGAGGTCAACGAGATGAGACTAGTTCTCGCTTTGTTCTGCCTGACAACGATCGCCATCAGTTCGCTGCGCATGACCGCAGCAACGAACGCCGCGCCC
>DASXTE010000073.1:0-17430 GCA_036505595.1 Pyrinomonadaceae bacterium | reverse complement strand
TCGCTGCCGGATCTCAGGATCGTTTATGCCGTGCATCTTGTCAGGCATCGGCAACAAAGCCTTCGCAAGGAATTGCAGCTTCTCAACATGCACCGAAAGCTCGCCGGTTTTCGTGATGAACAAGTAGCCTTCGACGCCAATGAAGTCGCCATGATCCAGCAGGCCAAACAACTCCCACCCATCGACTTCGCCACCGCCAGTCCCGACTGCGTCGGGATTGCGCACGCCGACCACGTCCTGGCGCCTCAGGTAGATTTGTAAACGCGACACGCCGTCCGACAAATGCGCGAACGCGGCTTTGCCCATAACGCGCGGCGGCGCGGCAATGCGACCGGCAATGCGCACACGAATCTGGTTCAGCTCGGCATTTGCTGTTTCTAAAATGTCGGCCGACGGCTTTTCGCCTTCAGCCAACGGCGGCGCGAGGCGTTTGAAACTAGCGATGATCGACGTGATCGTATCTTCGCCAGACGTCGTATCCGTCACGTTACTCCGCTCAAATTTATTCGGGTAGACATTGCCGACGAGCTGACGCAGAGCTTCGAGGTGCCCGCGCCGCGCGACTGTCTGATCGTTTTCTTCGAGAAAAGGGACCGTCATCGCGATTCGTGAATAGTAAATGGTAAATCGTTAATAGACAAAACGGTTTTGCCGTTTAGGATTGTGGCTCGTACAATTTCAGTTTGACCCCGATGCGGAAAAAGATTCTGACGCCCGATGAACTACTCATCGAGCGCAAACGTCTGCGCGACGCAGGCAAGAAGCTCGTCTTCACCAATGGCGTCTTCGACCTTCTGCACGTCGGGCACGTGCGCTACTTGCAACAGGCGAGACAGCTTGGCGACGCGCTGGTGGTCGCCGTCAACAGCGATCGAACGGTGCGCGAATTGAAAGGCGAAAGCCGGCCGCTGATGAACGAGAATGATCGCGCCGAAATTCTCGCCGCACTCGAATCAGTCGATTACGTAACCATTTTCGATGACATCTCGCCGCGGACGTTGATCGCAGAGTTGCTGCCGGACGTTTTGGTGAAAGGCGGCGACTACGCGCTCGATCAGATTCATGGCCGGGAAGAAGTGGAAGCCGCAGGTGGACGCGTCGTGAGTTTGCCGTTTGTCGAAGGCGCTTCTACCAGCAAGTTTATTGAGCGAATGAAGACGGGGCGGTAGCCCGACCGTAAGGGAGGGCTCACGCGAGCGACCGTCCGCGGAGCGGACGATCGGTAATAGCCCAGCGATTCATCGCTGGGAAGGAAATTATTAATAAGAATTCCAAGTCCGCGGAGCGGACGACAGAGATCCTTTATGCCCACCGTTTCTGTCGCCCGCTTCGCGGGCTTGGCTCCATCTTTCGTCGTTACCCCAGCACTGAAGTGCTGGGCTGTTTTCGTTCGTCCGCCGCGCGGACTAAATAAGGAATGACGATTTCGACAGAAAAAAGGTCAATCCTAAATGAGACGCTGGGTTCAATAACCGACGGCACCGAGTTCCGCAGTGTGCTCGATCAAATCCGACGCGGCGCGCGCGTGATTTCGATCAGCGGACTTGTCGCTGCTCCCGCCCGGGCGTTGGTTCTTGCGGCGTTGCAACGTGAAACCGGGAAGCAGTTCGCGCTCGTCGTTCCCGCGCAACGCGATCTGGAAAATTGGGAGCGCGATATCAGTTTTTGGTATTGCGTGCTGCGCGGCACGGAGAGTTGCGAAGACACCGTCGCGGTTTTGCCGGCATCCGAGAGCGATCCATATGCCGGTGGTTCGCCACACGCAGAGACACTTGAACGGCGCGCCCTGGCGCTTTGGCGTCTGGCGCGGACCAAACCTGATTTCGTTCTGCTCACGTCACGGGCAATGGCGCGTCGAACGATTCCGCCCGCCGAAATTTTGAAAGCCGGCGCGATCCTGCGACGCGACGAAGACACTGCACCCGAAGAACTGGTCGATAAGCTGATCGCGAGCGGCTACGTGCGGGAAGATCCGGTCGGCGCCGTCGGCGAGTTCTCGATGCGCGGCGGGATTCTCGATGTGTGGCCACCTGGTCGAGACGCTCCCGCACGCATCGAGTTTTTCGGCGATACGGTTGACTCGATTCGCGAATTCGATCCGGAAACGCAACTTTCGACGACGCAATTGGCGCAGATCGAAATCGCGCCAATGCGCGAATTGATCGTCCGCGCTTCAGATTTTCGCGAGTGGGCGTCGCACGCGCGCATGCGCTGGCGCGACGAGCGGTTCACCCGCAGCCTGCGCGACCGCACCGTTTACGCCGACGAAGGGGAAACCTTTCCCGGTTGGGAATGGCTCATTTCTCTCGGACACGAAAATAATGCAAGCGCATTCGACTACTTGAAAGACGCGGTGCTGGTAATCGACGAGCCGGTCGCCGTGGAAAATTTCCTGTCCGGCGCTTTTCAGACGTTGGCAGATCGTTACGCAGAAACTGAAGCTGCGGACGATCTCGGTCTGCGCCCGGAAGAGCTTTATCTGACCGCTGAAGAATTGCGCGAAAGGATCGATGCAGCACAGCGTGTCGAATTGCGCGCGCTCGGCCGGACCGTCGCAAAGCTGGACCAGGAACTGGCACTTGACGCTGAACAGCCGAAGATTTCGGTCGGGAAGGAACGCGCACGGAAACGGCCGTTATTTTTGTTTCCAAGTAACGCAAGTTGGCAACTTGCGCCACAAGAGATCGAATGGAAGGCGCAGTCTGTGATGCGCTATCACGGGCGCCTGCCGGATTTGGCGCGCGATGTAATCGGGCGGCGCACAAACCAGGGCGCCACAACTTTATTCGTAATGCCGAGCAGCGGCGTTGCGGAACGCGTCACGGAGATTTTGCGCGAGTACGAAGTCAACGCGCGGCTTACGTCATTCGAAGACAGTGCGGAATCTCCGGCCGCGGTCGATGCGATTGTCACGTTTGGCAAACTCTCCGGCGGATTCGAACTGCCATCAGCGCGCCTGGTCGTCCACGTCGAAGGTGATCTGTTCGACGAAGCTGCCGAGCCCGCGCTCGAGCGCCGCGCGACGGCAATCAAACGCGAAAAGAAACGTCGCGCGCGCGCCGCGGCGTTCCTGTCCGACTTTCGCGATCTAAAAGTGGACGACTTTGTCGTTCACATCGATCACGGCATCGCGCGCTTCGGCGGACTGGTGAGTCTGAACCTTGGACCGACACCCACGTCCAACAAACTTAAGTTTGTCGAACAGCCGCGCGGTGAGTTCATGCTGCTCTACTACGCGGATGACGCGAAGCTTTACGTGCCTGTCGAGCGGCTCGATCTGGTGCAGCGTTACTCCAGCGCGGAAGGTCATCAGCCGACGCTGGACAAACTCGGCGGCATCGGCTGGCAAAAAACAAAGGCGAAGGCGAAGCGCGCCATGCGCGACATGGCCGACGAGCTGCTGCGACTGTACGCGGAACGCAAGCTGGTGCCGGGTCATGCTTTTCCACCCGATGCGCCGTGGCAGCGCGAGTTTGAAGAAGGGTTCGAATACACGCTCACACCTGATCAGGAAGCGTCGATTGAAGACGTCAAGCAGGACATGGAAACGCCGACGCCGATGGACCGTCTGCTGTGCGGCGACGTTGGTTACGGCAAGACTGAAGTCGCGATGCGCGCCGCATTCAAAGCCGTGATGGATGGCAAGCAGGCGGCGGTACTAACGCCGACAACCGTGCTCGCTTATCAGCACTTCGAAACGTTTCGCCAACGCTTCGCGCCGTTTCCGGTGAAGATCGAATTGCTGTCGCGCTTTCGCTCTTCAAAAGAGCAGAAGGAAGTTGTGAAGCAAGTCGAAGCCGGCGCGGTTGATGTCGTGATTGGTACTCATCGAATGCTTTCGAAAGATGTCGGCTTCAAGGATCTCGGACTGGTAGTCGTCGACGAAGAACAGCGCTTCGGCGTCGCGCATAAAGAGCGCTTGAAGCAACTGAAGAAACGCGTCGATGTGTTGACGCTCTCGGCCACGCCGATTCCGCGCACGCTGAACATGTCGCTGAGCGGGTTACGCGACATGTCTCTGATTGAAACTCCACCGAGCGATCGGCTCGCAATTCAAACTCAGGTTGCACAGTCGTCTGATTCGGTGATCAAGTCGGCGATCGAACTCGAGCTGTCGCGCGGTGGCCAGGTTTTTTTCATTCACAATCGCGTCGAGTCAATCGACACGATCGCGGCGCTGGTGAAGCGTCTTGTCCCGCAGGCGCGCATCGCGGTGGGCCACGGCAAGATGAATGAAAAAGAGATGGAGCGCGTAATGCTCGATTTCATTGATTACAAATACGATGTGCTGGTCGCGACCACGATTATTGAGAATGGAATAGACATCCCGCGCGCGAACACTATCATCATAAATCGCGCCGATACTTACGGTCTTTCTCAGCTTTATCAGTTGCGCGGGCGCGTCGGACGCTCGAATCGCCGGGCTTACGCGTATCTGCTGATTCCCGCGGAGCAGGAATTGTCGCCAATTGCGCGCAGACGCCTGGCGGCGATTCGCGAGTTTTCAGAGTTGGGCGCCGGATTCCGAATCGCGGCGCTCGATTTGGAACTAAGGGGCGCGGGCAACCTGCTGGGCGGCGAGCAGTCCGGGCACATGGACGCGCTCGGCTTCGATCTTTACACGCAGATGCTCGAGCGTACCGTCGCCGAGTTGCGTGGCGAGCAGGTTGAAGACGAACCAACGGTTTCGATCAATCTGGGCGTCGATGTCGCCATTCCCGAAACTTACATCAGCGACATGGGCCAGCGGCTGCGCACGTACAAACGGGTATCATCGGCGCGCGACGAAGAGGCGCTCGCCGGGATTCGCGCCGAGACCGAGGATCGTTACGGGCGCATTCCCGAATCTGTTGACGACCTTTTTGCGTACGCGCGCCTGAGACAAACTGCTGAAGAAGTCGGCGTCATTTCGGTTGACCGGGCGCCGGGTGGAATTGCAGCAAAACTGAGTGAAAAAGCCCGTGTCGCGCCCGAAAAACTGATGGAATTGGTTAGCGCCCGGGACGGCGCAAGCTTCGCGCCCAGCGGCGTTTTACGGCTGGAATTGAGTGAAGAAGAACGGGACGAGGTGCTGGCTGTCGCGCGGCGCGTGTTGCTGCAAATCAGGAGCGACGGTTAGAATCTTCTGCCCGGCATTAAGGACAATTGAAATTATGAAATTCAAATTTAGTATCACAGCTCTGTTTTTGACTGGAGCATTTCTGGTCTCGGCCTCAATCGCTCGTGCTCAGGAAGGCGAACCCGTTGTGGTTGATGAAGTCATCGCGCAGGTAAACGACGGCGTGGTCACGCTTTCGCAGTTGAAGCGCGAAATGAAAGAACGCGTGGAAACTTTGAAGCAGAACGGTATGCCGGAACAGCAGGCGCAGGCGGAAGTCGAAAAGCGCAAAGCCGAGCTGATTGCGACGCTGATCAATGAAGAGTTGCTGCTGCAAAAGGGCAAGGAACTCGATCTGAGCGAGCGCGTCGAGGCGCAGGTAAACAAGCGTATGCTCGAAGTCGCCCAGGAGAACAAGATCCCGTCAATCGAAAAGCTGGAAGACGAGATGCGCAAAGCTGGCGTCGATCCCGTGGCGACGCGCGCGACGATGCGGGCCGAGATGATGAAGCAGGCCGTCCTGGAAAGCGAAGTCGATTCTAAACTCTTTTACGGCTTGAGCGTGGATGAATTGCGCAAATACTTCGATACGCATCGCGACAAGTTTCTGAAGCCGGAAACTGTCGAGCTGTCGGAAATATACTTGACCCTGGCCGGCAAATCCGAAGCGGAGGTAAAAGCGCGCGGCACGGAACTCATCAAGCAGATTCGCGGCGGCGCGGATTTCGGAACGTTGGCATCCGCTTATTCGGAACGCAGCCAGCAGAACAAAGGCAAGGTCGGACTGTTCGAGGTGGCGAACCTGCGGCCGGACATCGCGGCCGCGATTAAGAACGTTCAGGTGGGCGGCGTTAGTGAGCCTTTGAAGACCGACGAGGGTTATCAAATTCTGCGCGTGGACGCGCGGACCCCCGGATCGACGACGCCAACTTTCAACGAGATGAAGGTGCGCGAAACGATCACGATGGAGCGTCTGTCGAAAGAACGCGAAGACTACCTGCAACAACTACGCAACGACGCATATGTGAGCATCGCCGAGAGCTATCGCGCGGCAGTCGAGCCTCTGCTGAAGATGGTTCCGCCCGCCGCCGCCACGAAGAAGGAATCGAAGAAGGACAAGAAGAACAAGGACGCGAAACCGTGAGTGCTTAAGCGCGAAGGGCAAAGAGAGGAGCGCGGTTTCTCTTAACTCTTGGCCCTTAGCCCTTTGCCGCCAATGCGTCTCGATCTTTTCCTCAAACTCAGCCGGCTTTGCCCGCGCCGCACCTTAGCTCAGAAGCTTTGTGACGCGGGCATTGTTTTCCTCAACGGACGATCGGCAAAGCCCGCACATGAAGTCAAAGCCGGAGACGAAATTGCCATCCGCAAAGCCGATGAAGAGGTTGTCGCGCGCGTCCTAAATGTTCCCTCCACGAGCAATGTTTCGCGGCAGCAGTCGAAGGAACTGATCGAGATCGTAGGACGAAACCGTCGCGGCTAAGCCAGCCACCGAAAATTGCGGGCAATGTCGGCTTCAGTCCACATGAGGTAAAATCTCGTGTGGCTTTTTTATGACGCAGATCAAGCCCTTCAAGATTCGCGACATCGAAATCAATCCGCCGCTGGTGCTTTCGCCCATGGCCGGGGTCACGGACATTTCGTTTCGACGTCTGCTGAAGCAGCGCGGCGGTATCGGTCTGACTGTCTCAGAATTCATTTCGGTCGAAGGCCTGACGCGCAACAATCCAAAATCGAAACGGCAGATGCGCTTTTATGAAAACGAGCGCCCGTTCGCCGTGCAAATCTTTGGCGGGCAACCGGAGCGCATGCGCATGGCCGCGGAGATGGCCGAAGAGGTTGGCGCAGACATTATCGACGTGAACTGCGGCTGTCCGGCGCCGAAGGTTGTGAAACACGGTGGCGGGTCTGGTCTTTTGAAAGATCATGAGCGTCTGGAAACGATTCTGAAAGAGATCAAAAGAGCTGTTTCGATTCCGATGACGATCAAGATTCGGGCCGGCTTTTACGACCACACTATCAATGCGGTCGAGACGGCAAAGCTCGCTGAAGCCTGCGGGGCAGAGCACATCGCCCTGCACGGCCGTACGAAAGAGCAGGGTTATCGCGGGCTAGCCAATTGGGATTTAGTACGCGAAATCAAAAAGGCCGTGAGCGTTCCCGTCTCGGGCAGCGGCGACGTCGCTACGATTCAGCAAGCGTTCGACCGATTTCGCGAAACCGGCTGCGATGGCGTCCTAATTGGGCGCGGCGCGATGGCGAATCCCTGGATCTTCCGGCAGATCGAAGACGCGATGCATGGGCGCGAGCCGTTTCAGCCGACTCTCGAAGACAAGCGGGCGTTGCTGCTCGAGTACTTTGAAATGCTTCAACAGGACATGCCGCAGATGGCGGCGATTGGGAGAATGAAGCAACTGGCGGGGCAGTTTACGCGCGGTTTGCAAGGCGGCGCGCTGTTCCGCACGGCACTCTATCATTCGCACTCAGTCGCGGAGATTCTCGATCGGATTTCCGAATACTTCGAAACGATTACTGCGGGGAAGCAGTACTTCGGGGAGACGGGACCGCCTCGGGAATTGATTGAGGCGCCGGTGTTGGATTCCTGCGAGGCCGCTTCGGTTTAGTCACAGTAGAGGCTTCGGCGTTTTTGGCAATGTACTCAGCGCCCGTATTCAGATTCACCGCCGCCGGGTAACCCTTGCCCGTCAACGTGGCGATGTCGATTACGAATTCCCTCTGGCGGCGCAACTTTCTCTGGCGCTCCGCTTCAGCTCTCCGGGCCGCTGCCGCGGCAAGTTTCTCTTCCTTAGTCTGATTCGCGACCGGAGTTGGCGTGGGCGTCAGCAGTTTCTTCGGATGACGGGAGACTACATTCAACGTTTCCCACACCTGCGATTTTTCCTCGTCAGACAGCTTTTCGAAAGTGATTCCATTCGCTTCGAGCACCGCGCGCAGGTTCTCTTCGGTATTGGTGTTCTGTCCATAGACGTCGCGATAAATGTGCAGCTTCCGGTCTTCGGCGACGATCGTTTCGTAACGCAGCTCAACCGGCACCAATTGAGTTAGCTTCATCACCTGGGTGCGCGCCGGGTGTTTCAAATACGACGCCATCGTGCCGGCGGATAATTCGGTACGCGTAGCGTCTGCCAGCACTCTTGCGAAATCTTTGACCTGATCGTTTGTCAGCCCGACACAGCCATGCGATGCGAACGTGCCAATCTTCGCGAGCGGCTTTCCGCCGTGAATCAAATTGGCGCCGCCGATCGGTATCTTAATTGGCCCCAGCGGATTCCCCTTCGCGCCCGCCGGGACAACTTCGCCTGGATTCGACGCCCACGATTCGTTCGGCTGGGTCCAGGTCGGATTGAAGATAATCATCTCCGCTTTCCGAAAACCTCTCGGTAAAGGGAATTCCGGATAGCCGATCCCAATTTTGTAAGACTTGACCAGCGCTCCGTCTTGAAACAGATCCATGCGAAAGGCAGGAATGTTGACCACGATGCGTGTGTCCCTGGGAATGGCGTTTGGCCCCGGCAACATTGTCGGCTCAGCGTTCCGCGGGTCCGACTTGTCGTCGGATGTGGACACGGTTTGAGTTTGCGCGGCTGCGGTACTTATCGCTGAAGTCTGGGGTGATTGCCCACGCTGACAGGCAATAGTCGTGAACGCGGCGATGACGAGCAGTGCGGCCTTCCGGGGGGACTTCATATCAGGGGTAATTAACTCTCTTTCGCGCAGTATAACCTACCGGCGTGGCCACGGCGGTTTTTTGTGGCGCACCACAGCACCCACGACGAACCGCCGCCACGATTTTGCGTGGCTGCTAGCTAAAATCCTCGACAGACGGGGCGAAATCGGTATAATTGGCGCGCGTTTCGCGAACAATCTCCCCGAAGCAGTCAGAAACACCGGATTTACGCAATTCAGCTTTGCCGCTGGAGGAGCGCATGGCCGATGCTGGCGCAGTAGCCGAACACAAATCAACTGGATTTATTCGCGGTCTCGGATTGCTTGATTCGACGATGATTGTCGCCGGATCCATGATTGGATCCGGCATTTTTATTGTCTCTGGAGGAATCTCGAAACAGGTCGGCGCGCCTGGCTGGCTGTTAGTCGTCTGGCTGGTTACGGGCGCGCTCACAATGATCGGAGCACTCAGCTACGGCGAGCTGGCCGCGATGATGCCCAAAGCAGGCGGGCAGTACGTCTATCTCCGAGAAGCGTTTTCGCCGATGTGGGGTTTCCTCTACGGCTGGACTTTGTTTCTCGTCATTCAAACTGGAACTATCGCGGCGGTCGCCGTGGGATTCGCGCGCTACCTCGGCATTCTGATTCCATCCGTCGGTGAAGAGCGATATCTAATCGCGCCGAAGCACCTCTTCGGCAGCTATGCGATTTCACTATCGACGGCTCAGGTAATCGCGATTCTCATGATCGTCCTGTTGACCTTCATGAACACGCGCGGGTTGAAGCTCGGGAAGTTGGTCCAGAATTCTTTCACCACCGCTAAGTTGGCCGCGCTGTTTGGCCTGATCGTTTTGGGAGTTTTGATCGGCTGGCAGAGCGATGTGGTGCGGGCAAACTTCGGAAACATGTGGCAGGTTCGCGGTGATCTTGACAGCTTCGGAGGGTTAACGGCTGCGACGGTGTTTGGACTGTTCGTTGGAGTCTGCGTTGCGCAAACCGGATCATTGTTCTCGGCCGATGCGTGGAACAACATCACCTTCACCGCCGGCGAAGTAAAAGATCCTAAGCGTAACATTCCGCTCGCACTGGCATTCGGTACGGGAATCGTAATCACACTCTATTTGCTGGCCAATGTCGCCTACTTGGTGACGCTGCCCTTTGAAAAGATTCAGGGCGCGACGCGCGTCGCTTCGGATACCGCCAACGTGATCTTTCCCGGGCGCGGTGCGGTGATCATGGCCGTCGCGTTCCTGATCTCGACGTTCGGATGTAACAACGGATTGATTCTCGCAGGCGCGCGCGCGTATTACGCGATGGCTCGCGATGGTCTGTTCTTCAGAAAGTCAGGTGTGTTGAATCACAAGCATGTGCCCGGCTGGGGCCTGTTGATTCAGGGAATCTGGGCGGCGCTGCTCGTGCTGCCACGCACGGTTAAGACTGACGCCGCCGGGATCGTTACGTATGGAAACCTGTACGGCAACCTGCTTGATTACGTGATTTCAGCCGCGCTGATTTTCTATATCCTGACCATCGCGGGAATCTTTCGGCTGCGCCAGACGCGCCCTGATGCGGAAAGGCCCTACAAGGCTTTTGGCTATCCCCTGGTGCCGGCTCTTTACATTATTGGTGCCGCTGTAATTCTGATTGTGCTCTTCACTTATCAGACCGCGACGACGTGGCCAGGCCTGATCATTGTGCTGACCGGAATTCCCGCTTATTTGATTTGGAAGAGAGTCGGGACAGCAATGCCCGAAGAAGGATCGATTTCTGAAGCAGCGGCGAAAGCCACGGGTGAATACTGAATTGCACAGCACTAGTCTGTGCGACGTGATTCTGTAAATCAGTTCCGACACAGACCAGGTCTGTGCCACTAGTGCGTGGAGGCTAATTGATGGCTAATCAACTGTTCAGAACCAAACCACTCAGCCTGTTACTCGCGGAAGAGGCGGGCGATCACCGCTTGCGTCGCATTCTCGGCCCTGTGCAACTGACAGCGCTGGGCGTCGGCGCAATCATCGGCACCGGTATCTTCATTCTGACCGGCGTCGCTGCCCATGATCGCACCGGCCCGGCATTGATGCTCTCGTTTGTGCTGGCCGGTTTGGCATGCGTGTTCGCAGCACTTTGCTATGCCGAATTCGCGTCAATGGTGCCAGTTGCAGGGTCAGCATACACCTATGCGTACGCGACGCTCGGCGAGTTGTTCGCGTGGATTATCGGCTGGGACTTGATTCTGGAATACGCAGTCGGATCTGCGACGGTCGCGCACGGATGGTCGGCGCACTTTAAGGAGTTTATCCCGATCTTTCACGAAGGCATTTCCGCGATTCCTGCGAAGATACCGGCGGCGGTTGCCACGGCGCCGATCAATTATTGCGTCAACGTCGACGTCAATGGTGGCTGTCCACATACGGGATTCGTCGCTACCGGTTCGTATTTTGATCTGCCGGCCATCTTGATCACCTTCATTCTCACAATAATCCTGGTCAAAGGAATCAAAGAGAGCGCCAGCTTTAACGCCGTCATGGTTGCCGTCAAACTGGTCATTGTCCTGATGGTGATTGGAATCGGCGGCTATTTGATTCTTACCATTTACGGCACCTCCAATTGGCATCCTTTCGCGCCCTACGGCTACACCGGCGTTAGCTTCTTCGGGAACACGATACTCGGTGGACACGCACCTGGCGGTGAGCCCTTGGGCATGTTTGCCGGCGCGGCGATTATCTTTTTCGCGTACATCGGATTTGACTCTGTCTCTGTTCACTCGGAAGAAGCGCGTGAGCCTGCCAGAGATGTTCCTAAAGGCATCATCTGGTCACTCATAATCTGCACGATCCTTTACATCGCGGTCTCGGCGGTGCTAACCGGAATGGTTCCTTACAAAGAAATCAATATCGATGCGCCGGTGGTCGATGCGTTCAAGCGGGCCGGACTCGTATGGATGCAATATCTGGTTGCGGCTGGCGCCATGACCGGTATCACATCCGTGCTGCTCGTAATGATGCTGAGTCAGCCGCGCGTGATGTTGGCGTTGGGCCGCGATGGTCTCGTTCCGAACAGCTTTTTCGGGGCAGTCCATCCCAAGTGGCGAACGCCGTGGAAGTCAACGATCCTGACGGGATTGTTCGTCGCGTCGATGGCCGGGTTCCTGCCGTTGAGCATTCTGGCAGAAATGACCAGCATCGGAACTCTGTTCGCGTTCGTGATCGTCTGTGGCGCGGTGCTGGTGATGCGCAGGACCAATCCGGACGCCAAGCGGCCATTCCGCGCGCCGCTCGTGCCGCTCGTGCCGATCTTGGGAATCGCCACCTGTTTACTGTTGATGTTTTCACTGCCGGCGGAGAATTGGTACCGGCTGATCATCTGGCTGGCGGTTGGTCTTGTGATCTATTTCCTTTACGGACGGCGTCACAGCGTAATGGCGCGGCACACTGCGCATGAAATCGCGACGCACGGCATTTCGCCCGCGGGTCAAGCCGTTGGAGATCCCGACGCACCGCCGAGCAGTCCGTCAGATCCAGTCGATTCGCGTGTTAAGTAGGCTCTGCAAATTGGTCTCAAACGATCTTGGGCTGAACGATTCATCGTTCAGCCCTTTTTGTTTTGCGATTAGAGATTGCGACTGGCGAGCACCTCGCGAGCAGCGGCGCGATTCCCATTTGAACTGATTCGCCGCGGTGCGTCGAGGAACTGCAAACGAAATCCTAAATGTCGATACAAGCGAACGATTCTTGGCGTTGCCTGATTCGAAAGCAGCACCGGGCCGCTATGTTTGGCGAGCCACTCCGCCGTCCTCACTTGATCGTCCCAGGAAAAACCTCCCGCGCTGTAACTCGTGAATTCAACGTCGTAAGGTGGGTCGGCATAAATGAAATCGCGGCGGTCCATCTCGAGCTCTTCCAAATCAACGTTGGTGAACCGCCAGTCGCGAAATGTTTCTCGGTAGGCCGGAAAACTCTTAGCGTAGTTCACGGTGCCGTACTTTCCGAAAGGTACATTGAACTCGCCATTGCGATTGAAGCGACAGAGACCATTGTAGCAAGTGCGATTCAAGAAATAGAACAACTGTGCCGCTTGCGGCGTCCTCGCATGCCCAGTCAGGATCAGCCGATTAAATTTCGCTCGATGCGCGTAGAACAGTTCTTCGTCATATCGCGCATCGATTCTTACATTCAGTCCGCGGCGAAGCTGTTGATAGAAATTGATCAGATGTGGATTGAGATCGTTAAGTAGCGCGCGTTTCGGCTGCAGGCCCAACGCCATTGCCAATCCTCCGCAAAACGGCTCTACATACCTGCGCTGCGCATGCGTTCGCCAGGTCGGTGCGACATTCGGCAACAGCCAACGCTTCCCGCCCGCCCATTTAAGAGGCGGTTTCAACAACTCAGATTCTGATTCAGTGTTTGGTGCCGGAGGAGAGACTCGAACTCTCATGAGGAGTGAACCTCGCCAGATTTTGAGTCTGGTGCGTATACCAATTTCGCCACTCCGGCTCTGCGGGATCGCTCTAGCGACAGCGTCAGGCCATATTAGAGAGACGCGATATGAACGTCAACTTCAAGGGCGTTCAAACTAGAAATCTCCCCGAGAACTGCTGGGAATCCCCACAAAAATAGGGGTCTTGAGCCTATTGCAAAAACCTGTTGGCCATAGCCTTGTTCGTGTTGTACAATTCCCTGGCCAGCATAATGCTGGCGTGCTCTTCTGTTTTTTCGAAGGAACCCCCCACGCGGAGCAGGCATTTCGTGTCGCTTTTTTACTCCCGCTTGCCGCGCTCGTCCCCTAGATCGAATCTATGTCCAAACAAGCGAATCCTCGTCTCCTAATTGTTGACGACGAAGCCGCAGTGCGCGGCGTTCTGCACGACCTGCTCAGTGCGTCCTACGACTGCGCCGAGGCATCGTCCGCCGAAGAAGCCCTCATCCTGCTGCGCGATAGCCAGTACGATCTGGTGATTAGCGACATCACGATGGCCGGCATGAGCGGTTTGGAAATGATTCCCCACATCAAGGACATTTCGCCGGACACTGCCATCGTGATGATCAGCGGAATGCAGACGATTGAGAGCGCCATCAATGCGCTCCGCCTGGGTGCGTTTGACTACCTGATGAAGCCATTCGATCTGCGGCAGGTCGAAGCGGCGATTGAACGGGCGCAAGAACATCACGAATTGATCGTCGCAAAACAGCGTTACGAAAACCATCTTGAAGAGTTAGTTGATCAGCGCACGGCTGAATTGGACCAAGCGCTGGCTTCGTTAGAGAACGCGTATCGTTCGACTCTACAGGCATTGACCGCCGCGCTGGAAGCGCGCGATGCCGAAACCCACGGACACTCGGAGCGCGTCGTCACTTTCAGTTTGCGTCTGGGCCGCGAATACGGATTGAACGCTGCCGAAATGAAAGCTCTGGAATTTGGATCGCTGCTGCACGACATAGGAAAAATTGGCGTGCCTGACGCAATCCTCCGAAAGCCGGCAAAGCTGACTGACGAAGAATGGGTGCGCATGCGCGAGCATCCTCTGCACGGCCAGCAGATCTTACGCGGGATCAAGTTTCTCGAAGGCGCCGCGCGCGTTGTCGCGCAACATCATGAGAAATGGGACGGCTCAGGTTACCCGCTGGGATTGAAAGGTGAAGAGGTCGACATTTGCGCCCGCATCTTCGCCGTGGCGGATGCTTTTGACGCCATCACCAGCAACCGCGTGTATCGTCAGGCGCAATCATACGAAGCCGCCGCACGCGAGCTTGATGAATGGGCCAACCGGCAATTCGATCCCAAAGTCGTCGAAGCTTTTCATCGCGTGCCGCAGGAAGATTGGGATGAATTACGTCGTCGTTCGTTGATGCGAGAACGCAGCGCCTCGGATTGGCAGCCGATCGGTGTTGCTATTGAATCGCAATTGAATGCGCCGGCCAGCTAACGAAGTTCAGAGTTGAAGCTTTCTGACGGGCACATAGCGGAAGCTTAAACTCCTAACTTCATTGAGCAAGCACGACATAGCCGCGCCGGCTTCGGAGATACAGGCCTACTCGGCGTGAGGCGACTTCGATGCGCCGGTATTCGCCCGGCTTTGCGGCAGACAACGGCCGCGTGGGTCGATACGTAACGACGTACTGGGCGCCGATATCGCGTGCGATGGTGTCGGCTTGGGCCAGCAGATTATCGGTCGAATCGGGGATGACGATTCGTCCGCCGCTGTCCTCGGCGATGATGGTGAGTTGCTTTTCGCTGTCATGCGTGGCGCGCTCGTATTCTTTGCGCTTCCTGCGCATCGCGACATCGGTATCGATCGACCCGATTTTGAAGACTGGTGTTCGCGTGCTTCCCGGCGGCAGGGTCGGATCGCCGTTCGCGACTGGGTTGCTCGCCGGATTGCCGTCCCGCTGCACGCCGTCACCGCCACGAACTATTTTGTTGTTGGTTTGAATTGCGCTTCGCGCAAGCGCGGTGTAACTAATGATGTGTACCGTGACTTGGACGGAATTCAATTGCTTCACCGCTTCGGCGATCGTTGTTCGGCTGCCCGGAGACTCCACGCCATCCGTGATCAGGACTATATGCCGCGTGCCCGCGGGCGTTTCCCTGAATTGAGCGGCCGCCGCGACAATCGCATCGGTAAGCCGGCTGCTCTTGCCAGAAATGAGTTTCGTCTTCAGCACTTTTGCCAGCGCCACCCTGTCAGTCGTCCAGGTTTGCAAAAGCTCAGGACGCGTCGCAAATTGCATCACCGCGATGTTGTCAGCCGGGTGCAGCGATGCGATGACACGCATTGCCAAATCCTTCGTCAGATTGGTGTCTTTGAGACCGAGCTGATTGCCCGTATCAAGCAGCAGCAAAACATTCGAAGGCAGATGTCGGATGCTTCTTATTTGCTGGGGCGCGCCATCTTCGAGCACGAGCACATCTTCCACTTCAAGCGCCGCATCGTAATGGCCGTCTGAGTCGGTGGCGGCGACCGGCAAACGGACTTCCTCAGTGAAAACGCGGACTCGTTCCTGCTCGTCGTTTTTCGGAGTGGGTGAAGCTTTTGGATTTACCTGCGCGCGTGCCACCGTGGTAGCGATGATCAGCAAGAAGATGAGAACGACGGGCCGCAAAGGTTTACTCCGAGAAAAATGGTTGGCCGAACGACTGTTTGATGCGCCCGAGCGCGCCTTCACGTTGCCCAGCGCGCGTAATATCCACGCGTGCTAACCAATGTTTTTTCGCGCCTGCGCCTGAACGGCAGTAATCGCGATGGCATCAACGATATCTTCGGGCTTGCATCCGCGCGAAAGGTCGTTCGCCGGTTTGTCGAGCCCCTGCAAAATCGGTCCGATGGCCGTCGCGCCGGCCAGTCGCTCTGTCAATTTGTAAGCGATGTTGCCGGCTTGCAGATCGGGAAAGATAAGCACATTCGCACGACCCGCGACGCTGGAACCGGGCGCTTTGGATTGGCCGATGAGCGGCACGAGCGCGGCGTCAGCCTGCAATTCGCCGTCGATTTCAATTTGCGGCGCGCGGGCGCGGACGGTGCGTGTCGCCTCGACGACTTTGTCGATCAAGCGATGTTGTGCGCTGCCTTTGGTTGAGAAGGAAAGCATCGCCACGCGCGGCTCAGCGCCGATCAAAGCGCGGCATGAATCCGCTGAAGCGATCGCGATTTCTGCAAGTTCAGCCGCGCTCGGTTCGATCACGACGCCACAGTCGGCATAAATCATCGCACCGTTCGAGCCCAGGTTCGGATCGCGCAAAGCCATCAGGAAGAAACTTGAAACCAGCTTGAACCCTGAACGCACGCCGATGCAGTGCAGCGCGACGCGCACCGTGTGCGACGTCGTATTCGTTGCGCCTGCAACGGAACCATCGGCACGGCCACCGCGCACCATCAGGTTGCCGTAGTAAAGCGGATCGCGTAAAGCGTTCCGCGCTTCATCGATCGTCAGACCTTTGGCGCGCCGGGCTTCGTAAAGCAGCGAAACCATTTTCTCGAAATCGTTTGCGCGCGTGTGATCGATTACTTCCACGCCGCCCAGATCTGCGCCGGTCTGTCGCGCGGCGTCGCGAACTTTATCTTCGTGGCCAAGGACTGTGATTCGCGCCAGGCGTTGCCGCGCCGCGGTGCTCGCCGCGACCACGGTCCGCGGGTCATCACCTTCGGGCAAAACGATGTGTTGTGGATTGGCGGCAGCGCGTTGGCGAATTTGATCGAGAATGGACACGGCAGTGGTCAGTTGTCGATGGTCAGTGATCAGTTGTTATGCGAAAGCGTCGCAAATTTATCATGAGATGGGCGTGCCCCAAAGGTTGCTCCGTGTTGCGTTGGTCGGCTAGACTCTCCGAAATACCGAACGAAACCTTTTTGGAAGGCGTATTTGGAACTGACCACTGTTCACTGACCACTGACTACTGATATGTCCAAACTAAAACTCAAAAGCCGCATGAAGAACTTACTCATGTTCCTGCCGAACATGGTGGCGCTGTGCGCGCGTCTGATGGTTGATAAGCGCGTGCCGAAAACTGAACGGGCGCTCTTTGCGGCGGCGGTGATTTACGCGATCATTCCTTTTGATTTTCTACCGGACATGATCCCGTTCCTGGGACAGATTGATGATCTATTTCTTATCGCGCTCACAGTTTTGCGCTTGATTGATCGGACGGATGAT
>DASXTE010000072.1:0-12726 GCA_036505595.1 Pyrinomonadaceae bacterium | reverse complement strand
GAGCGCGGAAAAGGTCAACGAGTCGGACATGATGAAGAGCCACATGCCGAGCTTTCGGTGACCCACTCGATACGGGTGGACGCCGCCCCCCCAATCGTTTGTCAGTGCTTGTGCTTCAGTTGCCACGAGTTACCTCCGAATGTACGACAAGCTTTAGCTTGTCGCTGACGTAAACCATCGACAAACTAAAGTTTGTCGGACTCACTTCCAAAAGAACAGAAGCAGAAACAAACAAATCCAAAGTCCGTCGAGAAAATGCCAGTAGACGGTAGCCGCATCCGCTGCGCCGACGCGCTTAAGCTCGCCTTCGACCGTGTCGGTTTTTCTGCGAGTGCGCAGCAACAGATACGTCAGCGCCAGAATTCCACCGAGCACGTGCAGGCCGTGCGCGGCCGTAAACAGATAAAAGAAGGAGCTGTGTGGATTGCTCGCCATGTACACGCCCTGCCGCGCGAGCTGTCGCCAGGCAAACAGTTGCGCAGCAACGAATCCGATTCCCAGCATGAGCGTGTTTGTCAGCCACAGTCGATAACCGCGATTGTTCTGCGCTTTCAGGCTGCGCCGCGAAATTTCCATTGTGATGCTGCTGACGACGATGAACGCCGAACTCAGCCACAGCACCTTGGGCAGAACCAGCGGCGTCCAATCATTTGCCGAAGCCGAGCGCACAACGTAAGCGCTGGACAGCGCCGTGAACAGCATCACAATGCTGGCAATCGCGACCCAGACGCCGACGCGGTATCGCGCGGGTGAGAAGCGAAAATCGTCGCCATCGTGGTGGCCGCCGCCGTTCTTGCGAAAGCCGTTGCCGCCGCGGCTGCGTGGACCACCGCCGCCAATCGCCGCATCGATGACTCGATCAGTGTTTGTGACCGTTGCCGCCATTCCCGCTTGTTTCTCCTAAACCGGCCGTAACTTCCACGCCTTCAGGCTCTGTCTGCATGATGAAATCTCTCGGTGCGCCGGGCACTGAAAATTCATAGGGGCCGTGATAAACCGTCGGCACCACGCCGGCGAAGTTGTCGTGCGGCGGCGGCGTCGCGGTGGTCCACTCGAGCGTTGTCGCCTCCCAGGGATTGTCGCTAGCTTTCTTGCCCTTGAACATGCTCCAGAAGAAATTGAAGTAGAACAAGAGCTGAATCGTCACCGTGACGATCGCCGCAACGGTGACGAACAGGACCAGCCCGTGTGAATTCTTCAAAAACTCGTACTCGCTAAAGTTCGAATAACGCCGCGGCATCCCCAGCATGCCCATCGCGTGAAACGGAATGAAGATCGCGTAGACGCCGACGAACGTAACCCAGAAGTGCAGTTTGCCCATTCCCTCGTGCATCATGCGGCCGAACATCTTTGGGAACCAGAAGTACGTCGCCGCGAACATGCCGAAAATTGAAGCCACGCCCATCACCAAATGGAAGTGGGCTGTCACGAAGTAAGTGTCATGAAAGAAGAAGTCCAGCGACGTCTGGCCCAGAACGAGCCCGGTGATTCCACCCGCCACGAACACCGAAACGAAGCCGATCGCGAACAACATGGGCGTCGTAAACCGAATCTTCGCGCCCCAGAGCGTGCCAATCCAATTGAACGTCTTGATTGCTGAAGGCACGCCGATCGAAAGCGTCAGGATCGAGAAGGCGACGGCTGAGTAAGGGCTCATGCCGCTCATGAACATGTGATGGCCCCAAACAAAGAAGCCGAGCATGCCGATCGCAAAAATTGCGAACACCATCGCGCGATAACCAAAGATGGGCTTGCGCGCGAAGGTTGAAAGGATGTGCGAAGTCGCGCCCATGCCCGGCAAAATCGCGATGTAGACCTCAGGGTGTCCGAAGAACCAGAACAGATGCTGCCACAGTAAAGGCGAACCGCCGGCGTGGTTTGGAATCAGCGCGCCGCTCACGTACTCGCCACCGGGAATGAAGAAGCTCGTACCCGCAATTCGATCGAGCAGCAGCAGGATGCCACCCGCCAGAAGCACCGGAAATGAAAGCAGCGCCAGCACTGCCGTCGTGAACCAGGCCCAGCACGTCAGCGGCATTCGCATTAAAGACATTCCGCGCGTGCGCATGTTCAGCAGCGTCGTAATAAAATTCAGCGCGCCGAGCAACGACCCAACACAGAATATTGCAATGCTTATTATCCAGAGAGTCACACCGGCGCCTTGACCTGGCCCGGCAACCTTGCCGAGCGCACTCAACGGCGCGTATTGAGTCCATCCGCCAATCGACCCAACGGTTCCGCTGCCACCCGCCCAGGCCGATGCACCGAGTTTGGTAAACCAGGCTCCTACCGTCGCGTTGCCTTCCGCGAAAATCGCCAGCAGCAGCACGATGAAACCAACAAACGTCACCCAGAACGACATCATGTTGAGGAACGGGAAGGCCATGTCTTCCGCGCCGATTTGAATGGGCAGGATGTAGTTGCCGAAGCCGCCCTGTGGCGCCGTCGTCAGCACGAAGAAGACCATCATCGTGCCATGCATCGTCACGAGTGACAGGTAAAACTCCGCCGACATCACCCCGCCGGGCGCGCCTGTCGGAAACAGCGTGCCCATGATGGGCCAATGCGTGCCGGGCCAGCTCAGGTTCATGCGCATCAGCACCGACATAATCATGCCGACGATCACAGCGCTCAACGCGAGCAGGATGTACTGAATGCCAATGACCTTGTGATCGAGGCTGAAAATGTATTTGCGGATAAAACTCTTCGGCGGCTCGTGCCGATGCACCACGTCGTGACTTGCTTCTGCCATCGCGGTTCTCCTCTAACAGATTCGAAACTCAGTAAGTCGGAAGCGGATACTTTGCCAACAGTTGATCCTTGCGCGTCAGAAACTGCCCCTTGTCGTTTGGTAGCGCGGTCAGCTCATTGAACTCGTTTTCCGGCAGGACCAGCATGTATGACTTCATTTTGAAGTGATTCATGCCGCACAGCTCGGCGCACGCCAATTCGTACTTGCCTACTTTGTTTGCCGTGAAGTGAACGTGAATTGCCATGCCGGGAACCAGATCCTGCTTAAAGCGAAGCTGCGGCACCCAGAAACTGTGCGTGACGTCTTTCGAGCCCAGAATCAACTCGACGGGCCGGTTGACGGGAACTACCAGCGTCTTCACTTGCGCGTCATCTTTGGCATTTGGGTCCGCCTCGTCCAAGCCGACGGGGTTGGTTGCGTCATCGATCATTTCAGGCTTGGTGCGGCCGAGCAGGTTGTCTTTGCCGGGGTAGTGAAAATTCCAATCGAACTGTTGCGCGACGACTTCGATTCGATAGGCATTCGCCGGCGCCGCATGCAGATGGAGCGACGCCCAAACTCTCTGGCCCATCACGGCCAGGCTGATGAAGACGACAGCGGTGACGATCGTCCACACTACCTCCAGCCGATTGTTGCCATGTGAGTAAGTGGCGCGTTGCTTATCGGCTGAATCGCGATACTTCCAGACCGTCCAGCCGAGGCCGATTTGCGCGGCGGCGAAGGCAATGCCGCACACCAGAATCGTAATCGCAAACTGGCTATCGACGCGCGGTCCGTGCTCAGAGATCGCTTCCGGAAACCACCAGCGATGGCTCAAGAACATCCAGAGCGACGCGACCGTTATGAACCAGAGGGCAATTGCAAGGATGCGTCCCATTTAGCCTCCTTAGTAAATCGTCAATCGTGAATCGTAAATAGAAGCGGAAGCGAAACCAACCTATTTACCATTTACGATTTACTATTTACCGATTAAGAACCATTACGCCAAACAACAGCGGAAGATAGAACACCGAAGCCATTAAAAGCTGCCGCGCATGTTGATTTGATTTCGAGAGCGCGGCGCGAACACCGCTGGCCAGAAACAGCAAGCCGAGAATCAGCGCAGAAACAAAATAGATTTTGCCGGAGATTCCGAGGGCCGTCGGCAGCAGGCTCACCGGCACAAGCATGATTGTGTAAGCGATAATCTGTTGACCCGTCACGCGCCCGTCAGGCTCGACCACCGGCAACATGCAAATGCCCGCGCGGCCGTAATCTTCGCGATACATCCAGGCGATTGCGAGAAAGTGCGGAAACTGCCAGAGAAAAAGAATCGCGAACAGGACCAACGCCGTCATGTCCAGACGTCCGCGCGCTGCTGTCCAGCCGAGCACCGGCGGCATCGCGCCGGGAAACGCGCCAACAAAAGTCGAGAAAGTCGTCCGTGTCTTCAGCGGCGTGTACGCGAACAAATATCCGGCGACAACCGCGAGACCTAAAATCGACGTGAGCGAATTCGTGAAGAGCGCGAGATAAAGCTCGGCAACAATCGTAAGCGTCAGGCCAAACCAAAGCGCTTCGAAGGGCTGCAACCTGTGCGTCGGCAAAGGACGGTCGGCAGTGCGCCGCATCAGAAGATCCAAGTCGCGCTCCATGAACTGATTCAGCGTTCCTAAGCCCGATGCGAGCAGACCGATGCCAATCATCGCGTGCGCCAGCAGCAGATAATTCGTCGCGCCCTCTGAGCCGAGACAGAAGCCTGCCGCAGCCGTCAGCATAATCAATGAAGTAATCCGCGGCTTGGTCAGCTCGATGTAAGCGGCAGCCCGCGAGCCCATGCTGAGGCCAACCTTCACATCAGGCGCGGCTGTAGAATGCAGTTCTATCGCACTACTCTTCATTATTCCTACTTTTCTTTCTGAACCCCCCGCCGGGATTCCGTGAATTACGCGGGGGCAAGAACCCCGAATTGTCGAGGCTCAGTACGTAAAACTCTGAACACTCTCAAAGTCAGCACAATCGTCGTGGCGAACACGAGCGCGCCACAAGCGACATGGGTAACCGTCACTGCAATCATCGGATTCAGCGGCTGCGGATCGAAAGGCGATGCTGCCCGCGCGAGATACGCAGCCAATCCCAGCATCAGTTGCACGAAAAGCAAACCAAGCGCGATCATCGCCGGCCGCGCCAGAGATTTTTCTTCGGGGTGCCGCAGCAGCACCTTCGTCGCCGTGACTCCCAGCACCAGCGTCACGATGACTGCGCCAGTGATATGCGCAATCAACAAGCCCGTCGGCAACGGCTGGTCCCACGTCGCTGAATGCCGCAAAGTAGCCCCCAGAACAAGTTGCACCAGAATCAGCGCCAACGATGTAACACACAGTGTGCGCAGAGACCCGCCGTTTTCTTCCGCGACGCTTGATTCTGCGGTCATCCAGCTTCGCGATGTGAACACTGCGAGACTGACCGTCGTGAGAAAGAACAACTGCGCCAGGGTTGCGTGCGCAGCTGAAACAGCAAGCGGCAGATTCAACTTGACTGTCAGCCCGCCCAGCAGTCCCTGCACAATCACGAGGCCGAGCGCCGCCCAGCCAAGCCGTTTTACCCACGCTCGTTTTTCGCGGAACTGCAAATAAACCGCCAGCCCGATTGTCAGCAAACCGACGCTCGCCGCTACCAAGCGATGGCCGTGTTCCCAAAAAAGGTTTCCAACCATCTTTGGGAAGAACTGACCATTCGACAGCGGCCAGTCCGACGTCGCCAGACCTGCATCGTGGCTGGTGACGTTCGCACCCGCGATGATGAGAAAGAACGTGGCGACTGCGACCAGCAGCGCGAACCGATGAACCCCTTTGGACATTTTCGATTTTTGCTTGCCGATTTTTGATTTGCTTTACGTGGGTCTCGCTTTCAATCGCAAATCCAAAATCTCAAATCGCAAATGCTCACTACTTATGCAGCATCGGAAACTCGATCGCCGCAGCCATTGGCAGTGAGCTTGGTTGTCCACGAAGCGCGGCGCTGGCGCCGAAGCTGAAGTCCGCAGTCGCACTTCCCTTCGCCGGCACGGTGACTTCCATGGTTTTCTCGGTTCCGTTACCTCCGCCCGAAGGTTCATGCCAGGCTACCACGGTATATTTCCCTGGTGGCACGCCGGTGATCTTGAAGGTGCCATCCTCGGCGCTGACGGCAAAGAACGGGTGCTTCATCACGCCGAAATAAGCCTTCATCCACGGATGCTGGTTACACTTCACCGGGGCCATAACTTCCGCCGTGTTCAGCTTATGCTTCAAAGGAGCGGCCCCGTTCGGCTGCGACTGATTCCAGTCGGGGTTCTTGCTCTGCAAGAAGTGAATATTGTGCGTGGTCGGATCGCTGTTGGTGATATTGATTTCCTGCTTCACCATCACTCCGATCACGTGCGGCCGATAGTGACATCCATTTTGATCGAGCGTCACTGCCGCAGACGGCGTCGCAAACGAGTAATCTGAAATCTTCTTGCCGTCGCTCAGCGTGCCATCTTTGATATAGACGAACGTGTTGGCGAGCTTGCCGTCCTTGACCACCCAATCCTCCGCAGTCAGATTCGGACTCTTTGCGGTGCAGGCCGCATCAGCCGAAGTGTCAATCTTCTTGGGCTCAGGCGCGGCGCCCGTGAAAGCGACCGTGCCGGAAATCGTTCCTTCATCCCCCTTCGAAGCGTAAGAAGTACCGGTTTCAGTGCCAGGTCCTTCAGTCTCACCGCCACCGCCCTTGCACGATGATCCCAGCGACAGCAGGCCAAGCAAAGCAATCAACCCGACCCACAGTCCTGCGCGTTTACTCAACATAATTTGATTCCTCCAAATTGAAACTAACCTAAAGAATTTCGATAAGAATACTCTAAATAACGTGTCAGAACCACCTGCCTGATGCGCCGACATCTTGTCGGCGGATCGCGAGCATCCGTGCTCGCGCGGTTCACCGGCAGGATGCCGGTGGCCTGCAGGCAAGATGCCTGCGCTCCGACGACTGAGTCACTTCAGTCGATGATGACTCGGCCGATCTCGCCCACGCGTATCGACGCGTCCAACTTTTTGGGGCTGTGGTTGCGTGTTCGGCTGCGCCGGCGGCGCGGGTGAAGCGGCCAACAACCTTCGTTGCTCATCCGGTGTCATCAAGAACATGTAGCGCACGAGAAGCCGCGCATGGTCGTCGTGATAATTCGCGACGTCCGTCGGTGGATTCGGCAGGTTTACAACCCAGTGCTCGCCTTCTTTCTTGAACAAGCCCGTCGGCATCGCCGTGCCCGGACTGATCTGCGCCGGATCCAACAGCCAACGGAAAGTCCAATCGGGCTTCAGCCGCTCACTGGCTAACAAGAAATTAGGCGCAATCGCTCTCGCATCGTGCGTCGGTTCGCCTGTGATGTGACACTTCAAACAAGGCGTGCCCGAGACAAAGATGTTACGCGCGATCGAACGTTCGGCTTCCGTCAACGGGACCATCGGCTCTTTTATGTATGGATTGTTCTGCGACGACACCGCCATAAAGAACCGCACGAGCATTCGCAGTTCGTTCGGCGAGAAATTGAACGTCGGCATGTGCACCTGCAAGTAAGGCCGAACGCCGTTTCGATTTGCTCCCCACTGCGGCAGAAGTCTGCCATTGCTCTGATCGTTCGCACTCGTCGCAGTGGCCGTCGGGCTGGCTGACGCGTTTGCGCCCGGAGACGCAGACGGTTTCGCGGGCGTCGCCGAAACATTTGACGATGGCAGCGGTGGCGTTTCACCGGGTTTCATCAACGAAGGATCTTTCAAAAACTTCATCAGCCAATCAGGATCGACACGCGCGCCTTCGCTGGTCAGCATCGGCGGCAACATTTCCGTCTGCCCCTGATAAAACGGCATCGAATTCAGCACCGCGCCCCCGGCAGTCATTGGCTCGGCCGAGTTGTTGTAAACCTGCGACGTCTGTCCGGGTTGCAGGACGTGACAGCCCATGCAGTTATATTTCTTGATTACCCACCATCCGTTTTGAATGTCCTGTCGCCGTTCGTCCGCCGGCATGTAGAAGAGCGACTTCGGCACGTTCGCGCCCTCCGCGCCCATGCTGCCGAGCAGAAGCGTAGTCAGGCTTGTGCGCCAACTCTCGGTCAAATACGGCTTCGGCATGCGCAGACGATCTTTCGGTTCGAGGTATTCAGTCTTGCCGCGATCGTAAATTGATGGATCTGAAAGCTTGTGTTCAAAGAAGCCGCGATGGTTGTACCACTCCTTCTCTTTTTCGTCAGGATGAAGATTGCGGAGTTTGCCGTTCGTATCGCGCAGAACTTCGCGTCCGTATTCCGCATCTTGAGTCAGCAACGCGAAGTCCAGACGCTCGAGCGGCGTTGCGCCTTCGGTCGTCAGCTCTTTGCCGATGCGCTGCTCCTCTTCGAAGCCTTTTATTTCGTGGCAACCGGCGCATCCATACTGCTTGATCTCCGCCTTCCCTTCTTCGGCCAGCTTCGGATCGTCCATGAACGAGACGTCACCAGCGGAAGGTGGCGCCGACAATGAAAAGAGATACGTCGCGATGTCGCGCGCATCCTGCTCAGACAGACGCAGGTTCGGCATCACCGTCATGTTCTGGACTTGAAGCTCCGCACCATCGTTCGGACAAGTTGAATGCAGCTCCGTGTCGAACAGGTAAGGCTTGCCGTGTTTCGCGTAGTCTTCGGGAGTCAGGTCGCGATGTTCTTTTGGACAGTACGGCGCATAACGCTCGCGCGGGTTGTAAATCCAGCGGACGATGTAATCGTAGTTCGCCTTCTCACCGACCTTCGAAAGATTCGCCGCGAACGTACCGCCGATGCGTGCGTTCTCTTCCCCGATCGAGTGACACGCCAGACAACCGCGCGAGTTGAACAACTCCTTGCCGTGATTCTTGTCGCCCTGCTGTTGCGCCGGAACTTTGCCGTCGAAGCTGTTCTGCCAGAGGTAGGCAGCGACACCTTTCAAGTCTTCCGCGCCTTCTTCACCATCAACTTCAAACCGCCAGAACGTCGGCATCTTTGTGCCGGGCCGAAACGCCTGCGGATCTTTCAGCCAGAGCGGAATCCAATCCTTGCGCAGTTTCAACCGCACGTCTTTCAGGTTCGGGCCGACTTTCTTTTGATCCTGTTGCAGATAACGCGTCTGCAAGTTGAGCTCGTCGATACGTGCCGCGAGCTGGCTGTTTTGCACGCGCAACGATTCAGCGTGCGCCAGCAGTGCCTTCACTTCTGCATCATCGCCGGCATTAGCACTCGCGTCAGTGTCCGCCCGCGCCTGACGTTCGTTCGCCGCGATCTGCTCTTCGAGTTGGGTTATTTGCTGTCGCGCATTAGTTAACGCATCCGTCTCGCGATCGAATGCTTCCAAGCGATGACATCCAACGCAACCACGCTGGTAGAACAAATCCTTCGCGAGATTCAAAGTGTCCGCGCCCTGGGTCACGCGATCGTTCGCATGACACATCTGGCAGCCGGCCTCGGTGTTCTCTCTGTGAAACAGCGGATGGAGCCAGAACGGATTCCAGCCATGGCCCTTCTCGACGCTCGTAGTAGCGCGACCGTTTCCGCCGTGACAGGCTGAGCAACCGAATTTCTCAGGATTGTGAATTTGGAGCAGCTCTTTACGCGGATGGCTCACAAAGGCTTTGGCTAAATCGTCGGGCTTCTTGCCGGGACCGCCGGGCGCCATGTCAGAAGCTTTGATCACCAGCGGCTCGCGCGTGCCGAGGTGACAAACTTCGCAGCGATCGACGATGCCAAATTCGTTGACGTTAATCTGGTGACCGAGAATTGTGTAATCGAAAGACTCCTCATTCTTACGAATCAAGTCGTCGATGTTCTTCTGCGGCAGCACGCTGACGTGATTCTTCAGGTATTCGTCGCGCTTCTTGGCGAGTTCGGTCGGCTCTTTCAGCAGGTCAGCCTTTTCGCCGAGGACCTTCGCCTTCTCATCGCGCAAGTCATTGAACGTCTGCTCGAGCTGGGCAAAGTTCATCTTCTGCCGCACGAACTTGCCCGAATCGTCAGGCAATTCGACGGTGACTTGCTCAACCTTCTTCGAATCCAATTGTTTCTTGTAGCGGTCGTGCCAGAACTTGCTCGGAGCAATCTCCAGTTTCCACGTGATGACAACGATGCGTCCGCGCTGGTTTTGAAAAGGATCGGTGACCGCGTCGAGCTTCGCCTGAATCTTCGCGACGCGCGCGTCAATTTCCTTGCGCTGTTCTTTTGTGTTTTCTTCCGCTTCCCTGGCTTTCGCGTCGAGTTCCTGATATTCGGGACTCTCTTTTACCTCGGATTCGGACCTGCCGGCGTCTTTGCGAATGCTCTTAAGGTAGGCAACGTAGCGCTTGGTGAACTCGCGTTGTACGCCTCGCCACGGCCGCTGGGTGTAGGCCTCGTCCCACAACGCCCATACGGCCGAAACCATCAGCAGTAGCGTGCAGATGAGAATGATCGCGCTCGTCGACCGCGCGACGATCGGATCGCGCTCAGGTTCGCTTTCTTTTTTGATTAATGAACTCGCCTCGTTAGGTTCCGCCACGATTCGTCCTGTCCGACAAACTTCAGTTTGTCGTGTTACTTATTAGACTCGACATCGACAAACTAAAGTTTGTCGCACTATCACTCAGACATTGAAAAAGGGAGTAACCCAAACGTACTTAATTGTGAACAACTGTCGCAACAGCAGCTTTACCGGCATTGCCAAAAGAACGGTGATGGCAAAGAACTGGAACGTCCAATACTGAAGCAGACTGGTGTTCGCCAGCAGCTTCTTCTCGAATTCACCTGATACAGTTGCCCAATTCTTGAAATCGCTCCACGATTTCAGATAACGAAGTTTGAATTGAGCACGCATCATCAGCCAATGGAAAAACAGCGCGCCTACCAGGAAAAACGCCGCGACAAGTAAAAAGCCAAAACCCGGAATGACAAGCCATTTCATTAGGAGCGGATGATTCGGGAAGTTCGCCACTGTCAGGCCGACAATTTCGTGCACGTCGCGGTTGCGATCGAATACGACCGTGTTGTGGTCCCAGGTTTCTCCCGGCCAGAACCAAATCCAGCCTGGGCCTCGTATGAATGTGCCGATGAAGATCAGCAAGATCCACATCAAAAAGCCCCAGCCAAACATGTTCACGGCGAAACGTCTCTGCCGATAGGTGTAATAACCGTTGCCGAGTGGATTCGAATCAACGTACGGAAACACCATCAATCCGATCATGATGAGCGTCGGCATTACGACGCCAGCGATCCATGGATCGAAATAGACCAGCATCTCCTGCAAACCGAGAAAGTACCACGGCGCTTTCGACGGATTCATGGTGAGGTTTGGATTCGAAGGTTCTTCCAGCGGCGCATTAAGCGTGAGGGACCATACGTACAGAACAACGGTAACGATGACGGCCGCAAGAAACTCAATCCGTACGAGATAAGGCCAAACGTGAAGCTCTTTCGCCCAGCCCGGTCGCCACGGCTCGGCCTTCCGGTGATGAGTCTTCGCGAGTTTGGGATCGGCTTCTAAAGTCCCGACGAGCTGATCGTTTGCGCGCGCCTGCCTAACGCCGAGCCAGGTAAAGAACGGCACCAGGAAGAGCATCGCAACAATCGGCACGTTGTCAGGCGCAGAGACAATTTTCCAAAGCTGATGCCAATCCTGCACGATGAAAGCGATGTACAGGCCCAGCAAAACCGCGACCACGGCCAAGCCGATGACCGTGTTGCGGCGCGAGTTTGGCTTTGTGGCTTCTTCCATTGCCGATCTTTCTCTGCGTCTCTGTGGATCTCCGTGTCTCTGTGGTGAAATTCGGTTAACGAGTACTCACCACAGAGTCACGGAGAGCCACTGAGACACGGAGGATTGTCACTTCTTCTTCGGCACTTTCATTTCCGACTCGAGCATCATTGGCGCAGGTCCCGAGATGCCGCCGTCCTTTCTAATGCGCCAGAAATGGACCGCCATAAATATTGACGCGACGAGCGGAATGCCGATGCAGTGCCAGATGTACGCCCGCAGCAACGCATTCGCGTCCACGATCGATCCGCCTAACAATCCGAAGCGCACATCGTTGTAGGGCGTGAGCCCGAGCTGCGGACCCAGCGGACCTTCGTTTCCCAGCATCGGAGTCGCGCGCGCCATGTTTGTGCCCACCGTCACCGCCCAAAATCCCAGTTGATCATCCGGCAGCAGATAGCCCGTAAACGACAGCAGTAGCGTCAGCACCAGCAGAACCACGCCGACACACCAGTTGAACTCACGCGGTCTCTTGTACGAGCCGGTCAACACCACGCGAAACATGTGCAGCCATGTCGTAATCACCATCAAGTGCGCGGCCCACCGATGCATGTTCCGCAGTAGCCGGCCGAAGGGCACGTCGTGCTCGAGATAAAGAATGTCCTGGAACGCCGAAATCTTCGCTGGGTGGTAGTAGAACATCAGCAGCACACCCGTGAACGTCAGCACGATGAACAAGTAAAACGTAATGCCGCCCATGCCCCACGTGTACTGGTAACGCACTGCGTCGCGATTGATTTTCGCCGGATGCAAATGCAAGAAGACGTTCGAAAGAATCGCCAGCGAACGGTTGCGTGGATCGGAACGCTCGTGCGAAACGCGAAAAATCGATTTCCAGACCTGTGTCTGCTGCGGGTCTTTGTATTCCTTCGCCTCTTCGAGCGCGCGATCCTTGAGCGCGACGGCCGATTCTTTCGCGCGGGTCACTAAACCGACGTCACTCTTTTCGCCGGTTAGCTGCTTTGTCTCTTTTTGGTCTTTCGGCTCGTCCATCTGAATCAGTACCCTCCCTCGCGGTCGGGTTTCTGCCACTCCGCTTCAGGTGGGTCTTACAGCGGAATGTACGCCCCAGGGTCGTTGAACTCGCCCGGCGCGGGCACTCCCTTCTCCCACTTAAAGAGCTTGGCCGTGTTGACGACGATCTGGCCTTCAGCATCGAGCTCGACGTGCGCGCGATCCATTGGC
>DASXTE010000071.1:0-3086 GCA_036505595.1 Pyrinomonadaceae bacterium | reverse complement strand
TCAACTTCAACTCTTCAGCGAAGCGCACAACGGCGCGAATCTCCCGCTCGCGTTCAGCGCGAAAAATTACCGGCCGCTCGCCACGCGCGTACGGCACGAGGGAAGCGAGCTTTGGATCAGTCACAGGGCGAGGCACTGACTTTGGATCTTTTCGGTAAGCATCCTGCGCGCGCCCGTACGCCTCAGCGTCGCGAAAGATCTTCCGCAATTCTTCAATCCGGCGATCGCGCTGAGTGATTGCTTCCGGCGTGATATTCGGCGGCCCGCCAAAGCCGCCGCCACCGATGCGCGGAAACTCGATCATCAGTACAGCCTCAGGCACGAGCGCCATCTCGCGCGGGCTGCTGCCAAACAAGTTCAGGAACGCGCCCTGACCCGAAATGATCCCGCCGGACGGAAGCGACAGCGCATTAGTCACTCCGCCGACGCGCGTGACTGCAATGTGCGCGCTATGCGCATTCACGGACCAAACCGCGGCGATGTTTGGATTCATGTCGCCAAGTTCCTGCGCATCGACAGTCCCGGGCGCGCCAGTCGGCACTTCTACGAGACCCATGTTCGTGCCGAGATCGATCATTCCCGGATAGATCGTCAAACCGCGGCCATCAATCTCCTGCGCACCCGCGGGAGCAGAAACATTCGCGCCGACGGCAGCAATACGCCCGCCGCTGATCACGAGCGTGCCGTTCTCGATGTCGGCGCCGCTGACGGTCACGATGCGCGCATTGCGAATCACGTAAGTCGGCGCCGGCGTGTTGGTGAGTTGTGGATCGACGCGGTCGGTGTCTTGCGCGAATGCTGCGCTGCTCCACAACAAAATAGCTCCAATGAGTACGACGAACGGAAACGTAATCCGAACTCCCTCTCCCTGTGAGAGAGGGTCGGGGTGAGGGGCGAAGCTACGGGAAAGGAGAGTAACAAAATTATTCCTCATGCTACCTTCGGCCCTCACCCTAGCCCTCTCCCACAGGGAGAGGGAACCAACGATCTTTCTAACAAGTGCCGTATTTGCTTTCATCGCTGGTGGTCCTCCCGATCCTGAATGTCGTCGTCAATCAGGTACGCGCGGCGAATCGCCGAAGGGCCACGCGGTGGCGAGCCGCCTTGCACCGGTGGTTTGTTGACATCAGAAGCCTCAAGAGTTTTGCGCTCGGCTTCGAGCTGTGTGCGGCGAGCAATGTCAGCCTGGCGATCGAACAGCAGCTCACCGTCGACAAACGTCTGTTCGACACGCGCGTAGACACTGAGGGGATGCGCGTTCCAAACAACCACGTCTGCGTCTTTGCCAACATCGATCGAGCCGACGCGGTTATCGATGCCGAGCTGCATCGCCGGATTCAGCGTCACAAGTTTCAGCGCTTCTTCTTCAGTAAGTCCTCCGTAGCGAATCATCTTCGCGGCTTCGATGTTCAAGCGCCGTGCTCGTTCGTCTGAATCCGAGTTCACGGAAGAAACCACGCCATGTCGCGTCAGGATCGCCACGTCGTACGGAATCGCGTCGTAAGCTTCCATTTTGTAGCCCCAGAAATCGGCGAACGCGGAAGCCATCGCGCCGTGCCGCGCGATTTCGCTCGCCACTTTGTAGCCTTCAAGCACATGCTGAAACGTGCGCACCTTGAAACCGAACTCGTCCGCGATGTTAATCAGCATAAGAATTTCGTCAGCGCGATAGCAATGCGAGTGCACGAACCGTTTGCCTTCGAGAATCTCGACGAGAGGTTCGAGCTCCAAGTCGCGACGCGGCGGCATCAGGTTCTTCTCGCCACGCGACACCGCCGTTCGGTAATCGTCCCAGTCACGTTTGTAGTCCCGGGCGCGCGTGAACGCGTCACGAATCGTTTCTTCGACGCCCATGCGCGTTGCCGGATAGCGCGGCTGTAATCCAGGGATATTGAAGTTCGTGCGCTTCGGGTTTTCGCCAAGCGCGAACTTGATTCCGGGTGTCGCGCCGGGAAAGACGAAATCAGCGGCCGGATGTCCCCACTTGAATTTCACCGTGGTGCTAAGTCCGCCAATCGCATTGCACGATCCGTGGAGCAAGAGCGCCGCAGTCGTCCCGCCGGCCAGCTCGCGATAGATGCCGATCGCGTTCGGGTTCAGGATGTCCTGCGTCCGCGCCATCGACGTCACCGACTTCGTGCACTCATTGACTGAACCATCCATCATGGTGTGCGAGTGCGCGTCGATGATTCCCGGCAGCACGAACTTGCCTGTCCCGTCGATCACGCGCGCTCCCTCGGGCGCCTTCAGGTTCTGTCCGACCGCGGCAATCTTTCCGTTGCGCAGCAGCACGTCAGTGTTTGTGAGCGTGCCGTGCGACACGGTCAAAACGGTCGCGTTCTTTATCAAAGTTGTTTGCGTCGCGTCGCGCGTTTGCGCCACGACATTGAGTAAAAGCAGGCAGACGACGCCGGCGATTGCGAACAATCTTTTCATGTCAAGAACTCCACGCGATGAAATTGCTTCGAAAGCATGTTCGAGCGATTTTGGACTGGCAGATTCTGCCAGATAACTCGGATGACGACAAACAAATCTGCGGCGACGGGCGTCGGCGCAGCGTGAGCGGCTCAGTTGCGCTCATCGAAACTTCGGTGTTATCAAATCACGGCTTCAGCCGAGAACATCACATGACTAAACTCAATTATTTATGCAGACACGCCGCTCTGATGGCGCTGGTCCTGTTAACAACCTTCGTCTCAACGGCGGCCCAGGAGCAGCCGCTCAAAATGGACTATCGGATTGCAATGTCTCAGCCGAGTTCACATCTATTCGAAGTCAAAATCGAGGTCGAGGTTCCGCAGTCATGGACTCCTGAATCGCTCGATTTTCAAATGCCAAAGTGGGCGCCGGGGCGATACGCAGTTTTCGATTTCGCCAAGAACGTTCAGGAATTTCATGCCTTCGGCGGCATTTGCCCACGCGTGAACGTACCCTGCACCCTGCCGGATTTTCCGGTGCGGCGCGTCGACGATCAGACCTGGCGCGTAACGATGAGAAATACGCACAGCGCCACGATCACTTACAAAGTCTTTGGCAACGATCTGTCCGGAACATTCTCGCAACTCGACTCGCGGCATGCGAACTTC
>DASXTE010000070.1:0-4342 GCA_036505595.1 Pyrinomonadaceae bacterium | reverse complement strand
AAAACCCTCATTCCAACGATAGATAAGTCGGCGCAGTTTCCGTCCGTTGGCGTCGATCTTTCCGCGTTCGCTTTCTTCGTAAGCGCTAAACGTCGGCGCCAGTTTGCCATCGCTAATGCTATTCAAATTGCTTTTTGAATTTTTCAAACTGAGACGCGAGTTCTTCGAACTTCTGAGTCAACTCTTGAACTTGCTCTTCGAGTTTGTTCAAACGATCGGCATCATGCTCGCGGCGAGCCGTTCGCGGCGGCGCGGAAGATTCAGGGGACGCTTCAATTGGTGGTTGGCCGGCGAGTAAGTGAGTGAAGCGAGCATCTTTTTGACCCGGCTGACGCGGCAACTTCATCACGAGCGGGTCGGCATCCCTTGAAGCCAAACCGCGCAAAGTTTCTTCAACTTCTTCCAGTCCCTTGAAGTCGTAAAGCCGCGAGCCGCGCGTGCGAATCTCGCCCGTCGTCTGTGGTCCGCTCAACATCAACACGCACATCCCCGCCAACTCTGCTGGATTGAGCTGCAAGACTTCCGGCGCGACGTGCTTGAATTTCGGAACGCGGCTGGTGCTGCCATGAAAAACGTAGGCAAGGTTCTTCTCACGCAAACTGTCCAGCGCCTGCTCAACTTCAGATTCGGTGAGCGACATCACCGGATTCCGATTGTTCTTCTGATTACACGCCGCCGTGAGCGCATTCACCGTCAGAGGATAATACTCCGGCGTAGTGATCTGCTTTTCGATCAGAGAGCCGAGAACGCGGATTTCATGGTGGTTTAGCAACATCGTACGCAGGCCGCTTATTCCTTCTTGTTTATACTGCCGATCCCGGTGACGTTTTTGTTAACCACCGGTGGATTGCCTGCGTAAGTAACCGAACCGACGCCCGAGACTGTTACATCCAGTTGCTGGCTCGCATAAACATCCACGTTGGCGGCGCCGGTGACCGAAATCTTCGCGCGTTCCGCATGAAGCTTTTCGGCGTTGACGTTTCCGGCGCCGGTAGAACTGATGTCCGCCATTTTTGTCTGGCCCGACGCTTCGATATCGGCTGCGCCTGTTGAACTAATCCTGATCCTGTCGTTCTTTACATTGGTTATATGAATTTCGCCCGCGCCATTTGTCGTGAAGCTTTCGAGATCTGCAACGCCAATCCGCACTATGATGGCTTTGGTTGAGTGATAGCTCTGGTCGTTATGAATGTGCAGCACGCTATCGCGTACTTCGGTTTTCATAAGCGGCAGGAGATTGTCGTCACCCTCAATTTCAAAACTCGCTGATTGCTGGCAGGCGATTCGTACTTCGTAGGCTCCCGAGGTCTCGATCGATTTGAAAGCCCCGATGTCCCGCTTCTCAATCTTGCGCACGCCCGAACCCTGTATGCCTCTGCCAACATAGCGACAGCCAGAGATCGTTGTCATGAAAGCGATCGATAAAATCGGAAATACCAGAAGCCTTTTCATCGGTAGGCTCTCCTTTTACGGTTACGCATCCGCGTTACAGTTTGCCAGACATTCGTTCACGCCAATAGCCAGGCTGGCGATGTAAGTGCATCACGGCAACAATGAGAATTGAATCCGCTTCAATAGAGTAGAGAATGCCGTAGGGAAACGTGTGAGTGAGACAGCGCCGCACATCCTGTTCAATCACGCGCCAGCTTGTCGGATTTCTTACAATCCGTTCGATTGCTGCTTCAACTTCGATTGTGAAAGCAGCGCCGAGACCGGGGCGACGAGTCTCATAGAAGGCAGCGGCTTCGCTGTATTCCAGACGCGCTTCCGGGTGGAAGTCATAGGTCATTCACTCATCGGCCAACCAGACGGCGAACCTCTTCGATTACCTGCTCACCGGGAACTGACTGCACCTGCCCCGAGCGAATTTCGTCGCGACGGCGAATCGCTTCTGCCGACCAAAGTCGCTGGATCTCGTCCGCATCCTCGGACTCAAGGCTCTGCACCAGTTTGTCCGCGAGCAACGCTCTTGATGCCGGTGGCAGTTTGATCGCCTCTTCCGTGATCTGCTCAAGCGTAAGTGGCATGGCAAACATAGTAGCCATTCGCTTCAATAAGCTCAAGGATTCGATCTGCATCTTGATCGACGAACCGAGGACGCGGATTTCGTGTTCAATGAGTACTGCCATCGTCTGAGCAGATCGTTATTCTTCGAAATAGTCGCGATCAATGCTGGGGACCTTCACGATACGATGAGACACGCCCACGCCAAACTCGATCATGAGTTCGGCCAACCGGCTTCCATCGATCAAGACAATTCTCTCAATCGACTCTGCAAACTGAACGGCATGTTGAGTGAAAGTGGACGTCGTTATGAGCACGCCCTTGTTTGCTCGTCGCCCTGCCAAAGCTCCGTAGAATGCCTGAACAACTTCACGTCCAACAGAGTTCTGCCACCGTTTTGCTTGAACAAACACCTTTTCAAGTCCGAGCCGGTCAAGTGCGATAATTCCGTCGATTCCTCCGTCGCCTGACCGACCTACCTGCTGCAAGTCAGCGCGCGTAGCGCCGTAGCCCATCGCATGCAAGAGATCGAGAACGAGGCTTTCAAAGAATTTTGGGGATGATTTACCAATCGTCTCCAGAAGTTCTTCAGCCGTCCATTCCTCCAGCTCAGTGAGAGCATCTTCCAATTGATCGTCAGGGGTAGCCCAAGCGATTACTTCGTCTTTTCCGCGTTGAGCTTCATCGTCAACATCGTTAGTCACAGGCCGCAAGCGAACAGCTGGATCGACAATTGTTAATCGCCGCACCTCATCTTCGCTTAGAGCCTGTGAGTGATTTCGCGCGAACGTTAACCCAGCCTCCGTAAGCTTCCAATATCCACGCCGGGGTGAACTCGAAAATCCAGCGCGCTTCAATCTGTCGTGGGCCCACCCTGCACGGTTCTTGTAGACTGGTTGTGTCTTGCTGGGCAAAAGTTCGCGTTTTCCATTCTCATCCACACCGAGAACGTTGGCTACGGCCTCATAAACAACTGAAGCAGGTGCTCCTTCAGGATGTTCTGCTAGATACCGCAAGATCGGCTCGATAAATTTGTCATAGGTTGGAATTGGCATGTGAAACCCTCGCGAATCGCAGCTTTGTGATATCACTTCAGCGCCAAATCCAGCGACGAGCGATCATTCAAAATGATCCATTCAACGATCGACAGCGGTAAGCTGCCATTCTTGATCAAGTCGTCGTGGAATTGGCCGAGGCGGAAGTCTTTGCCCTTTTGATCGCGATACTTGCCGAGCAGACGCATGATCTGCCACTTGCCGGTGATGTATGTGATCTTCTGCGTGGGGCTGGCGGCCGCGCCGGCAGCTTCGCCTTCCGCTGCTTCACGATCTAATCCGCCTGCTTCCATGAAATACTTCACTGCCTGTTCGAACGCCCAGCGGCCGGTGTGCAGGTTCACATCGACGCCAATGCGCGCGGAACGATAGCGCGACAGGCGCAGCACCTGGCCCTGCGAAGGCGAGTTCGGCGGGTACAAACCTTCGCGCATCATCATCTCTTCGCCGTAAAGCGCCCAGCCTTCGATGATCACGCCGTCGCCGTGCTGGCGCCGAATTTCATCTTTCAAATGATTCGCGATTGAGAGTTGCAGGAAGTGCCCGGGAATTCCTTCGTGACCGAGAATCGGGCGCGGGTCTTCGATCGCCGCGCGAATGTAGAAGTTGCCGCTTTTCGGATTGTAGGTCGGGATGAAGTAGAAGCCGGTCGCGTCTTTGTCGTAAACGCCGGGCGCATTCATGAAACCGCCGGGACTGGTCGGCTTGAAAGCTTCGGGAAGCTGCCGAATTTCAAACCGTCCGATGTAAGACGGCAGCGTCACGAGTTTGTTGTCCAACAGGAACGAAACGATTTCGTTTTCGCGGCGCTCGTAAGCTTTGAGAAAGTCCTCCTGATTTTTCGGAATCTCTTTGGCGCGCTGCGGGTTTGGATCGGCGAGCGAAGGATCGGGCAGCATCGCTTCCATCGCGCGAGCGCGAGCGAGCTCAGTCTGGCCGAGCATCTCGACCTGCTTCGCGTCGAGTGGCAAGAGATATACGTGCTTAAGCAAGTAGTTGTAATTCGCTTCGCCCATCGGCGCGAACGGCGGCATCGTCTTCGAACGCTTCTCAAGCCAGTCGGCGTACGCGTGAATAGATTTGATCGCCGCGTCGCGCGCCGTGACCAGGTCGTTCATCTCCGCCGGCGAAAGATCTTTCGCCAGCGCCGCCATCATGCTGTCTTTGAAAAGACTGTCAATTGAACGGGCTGAGTCGATGGCGAGCTGCGCATAAAGCTTTACCGGCTTCGTGAGATTGCGTTTGCCCTGTTCGAGCATCGGCGGCATCGCTTTCAGCCGCGC
>DASXTE010000069.1:0-15311 GCA_036505595.1 Pyrinomonadaceae bacterium | reverse complement strand
ATATCAATCAAACTCAACAGAATCGTCTTCTGAAAACCTGGCGAGATTTCGTAAGTCAGCGTGGTCCTCGTAATGATGAATTCATCAGGTATTTCCGTACGTAGACCACTGCGAAACACCAGTGTGTAGGCGCTGGCCGCTACCGCGAAAACTAAGACCAGCACAACGGCCGCTCCAGACTTGGCCAATAGCGATCGCGCAGCCGCGGTGGCAGACAAACTATTCTTGATCATGGTAGGTACCCCTTCCCTTTCTTTCTTACTCGCCAAAAGTTTGGGGCCGCCGCACTCAGCCTCGGATTGATTGGTGGATCCTCCCAACCTATTTGTTCTGACTCGGTGAAGACTTCACATAACTATCGCGCGCTTTGACTGCCAGGTTCGGTTGGCGGACGCGCACACGAATCTGACGGCGCTCGCCGTCCGCCACGTTCGCAGACTTCGGGTAGTAGCCCAGTGTGTATTGACGCCGCAACTCTTCAGCGATGCGCGTAAACGCGTCGGCTAATTGCGTGGTGTCATTGGCCTGATAGAGTCGGCCGCCGGTTTTGTCTGCCAGCAAATGTAAGTACTGATCAGCGCGGTCGTAATCTGCTTTGGTCGAGCCGGGAATTGGCGTTCCACCGTTTACCGGCGCATTGTACGTTTGTGTAGTAGTCCTGCTGCCAAAGATGCCGCGCGTTGTTGTTGTCACGGTCACCGTTCCGTTATTGGCGTTTTGCATGGCGCGCATGTAGTCGCTCGTGTCGTATTGAATCGGGTAGATGAGCGCGTCAAGCTCGTCAATTTCGCTCAACGTACTTTCATAGGTTGCCTGCTGACTCTCCGTATTAACGCCATCAGTGAAGAGCACGATCGCCTTCCGTCCTTTGATCCGATTCAGTCGCTCCTTGATCGTCAAATCAATCGCGTCGTACAACCGCGTCGAGGTTCCGGTATTCGCGAACTCTTCGATGGTCGCTGCCATTAAGTTCAAGTCATTCGTCGGCTCAGTCAGCAGCAGCACTTCACTGTTGAAGGTCACCACCAGCACGCGATCCTGCGGCCGCAGTTGCTTCGCAAAGGCAATCGCCGCTTCCTTGATGTCGGACAGACGGAATTGCGTCGAGGCGGAAGTGTCCAGCAGCAGCGCTACCGTAAAAGGCTTTTCCGCCGGCTCGAAATAAGCGATCGATTGCTCCTCGCCGTTTTCCAACAACGTGAAATCTTCGCGTTTCAGATTCGGAATAAAGCGTCCCTGACGATCGAGGACGCTTACCGGAACGGTGACTAGTGTCGTATCAACGCGCACCACGTCGCCCTCGTCAACTTCTTCGGGGGTTGGTTCAGCCGAGGGCCCTGTCGCCGCAGGTTGAGACGAAGGTTCAGGAACGTCTCCGATGTTCCGCAGTTTTGGCGGGCCCGAAGCTCGCGCTGTTTCGCCGCCAATCAGAGTCGGTGGGCCAACTGGTTCTTGCGCTTCTTCAATGGAAACTCGACGTGGACGCCTAATGGATGCGACGTTTCCCGCGGACGAACCCACAGTTCTTGCGGATGACGCTGAGTTGTTTGCTGGTTGCGTTGTCTGGCTTGTTCCAGAAGAACCGCGCGGTTGGCGATTTCCGGTTGATTTAGCTGAGGAGTTCTTTGGGCCGGTTCCTGATTTTGATCGATTACCACTCGGAGTCGTCGCTACTCCTGAATCATTCGGCGCGGCCGAGTTTCGATTCACGGCTAACGAACTCTCGTACTGATCTTGCTTTTTCAGAATGTACGCACCGTGCGGACAGGTAGTTGAGGTCATGTACGCCACGATGACATAGCCATCGGGAATCGGAACGCCCTGGCAGATTCTGATCGTCGCATTGCGCGGTGTCGCAGGCGTGGCCTTCTGAGACCGAGGCGGATTTTGGCGCTGGCCGACTGCTCCCGAAGTGAACGTGGCGAGGACCAGTAAGAAAGCGACGAGTGACTTCATGTCGCTACCCCCTTGACCGAACTATTGAAAGATTGGGGCGCATTATTCCCCCATTATCAGTAAAGATCAAGCTGGCCGCGCGTTCCGCACCCGGAAAAAGAAAAATGTGTTATTGCCGAGGGTGTTTGGTGTAAAATCCGCCGCGTTCACGAAACCTCGCTATTGAGCAGAGCCGCGGACTCCGCTGCGGATCCGTAGGCGGCGTTGACTGTTTTCATAGGAGGAACAACAAAGATCATGGCAAAGACTATTTGCAAGATCCTCGGTGTCGTATTTGTATTGGTCGGAATCGCGGGATTCGTCGCGCCGACTCTTCTCGGTGCGCACCTTACGCCGGTTCAGAACCTTGTGCATATTGTGTCCGGAGCGATCGCTTTGTACTTTGGCTTCGCAGGCTCCGCCGGCGGGGCGAAAGGGTTCTGCCTCATCTTCGGTATCGTCTACCTGTTGCTGGGCGTGGCCGGATGGTTCTTGGGGACTGGCGCCGATCACATGTTCAGCATCGGGACACTGTTGATGCTCGGGAAAATGGATCACATTATCCACATCCTGCTCGGCATCATCTTCCTGATCGGCGGCCTGTTGGGCGGAAAAGAAGCGTAGGCGCCTTTCTTTAACTGAGAACACTAGCCACTGCGGCCTCGGAATTTGATTCGCCGAGGCCGCGGCGCGCTGTATTCATTTTATTCTCACAGTCAGTCCACCACGCGCCATGACGCCCGGCGCGCGAAATCCGTTCTCGAAATACTTCACATCGAACAGATTGTCAGCCCCGCCGAAAAACGTGAGTGTCACGCGTTCCGAGGTCCGCTGCTGATAACTGACGAATAGATCGGCCTTCGTGTACCCCGGAAAACTGAGCTCGGCCGTGCGAAACGGAAAGTCGTTTTCAAAGATCGGCGCGATGTATGAGCCTGTACGATTGAGATCGAAGCTGAAGATGATTGCGCGGTAGCGTTGATTCATCGTCAGGCCGAACAGGTGTTTGGGAATAACATACTCGGGCTGGAGACCGCGTCCGTTCACCAGTCGATCGCTGTTCGTGAAAGTGTACGACGCACGCCAATCAGCGCCACGCCAAGGTGCTGCTTCAACATACGTTTCGATGCCGCGCGAGAGGCCACCCGGCCGATTCTCGTATCCGCTAAACCTCCCAACGCCGAGCGGGTCGACAACGAAGAACGAGTTGAATGCGATCACGCGCTGGAGATGCGTGTAGAAGTAAGTCGCGCCAAAACGTGCGCGATCGTGGGCGACGCGCTGATCGAATCCGCCATCGACACTAATCGATTGTTCGGCTCGCAACGTTGGATCACCAAACCGAACGAAGCCGACCTGAGCGAACGTGCCCGCGCCGAACCTTTCAAACAAAGAAGCCGCGCGAAAACCATTGCCAACGTGCGCGCGCAGTTTTGTGCCGGTCGATCGAATGAAATAAGAGATCGAGCCATCGCCGGTGATTGAATTTTCCGGCTTGACGGAATTCAGGAAGCCGGGCCGATCTGCCGCGCGAACACTAAACCACTGGCCGCGTGCCGCAAACGAAATCTGCAATCGATCGTCGAGCGCGAAAATCTGATCCTGCGCGAATACCGCTATCGTTCGCTGTCGATCAGTGGTGTTATTGAAGGCGCTGAAGGACGGTGTATTCGATTGAAAGATCGACTCGCGCTCGTACTCGAATCCGGCAGTGGCCAGATTGTGCCGCCCAAGGCGAAAACTTGTGCGCGCGTCGAATGTATCCGTCGAGCCGTTGTTCACCGCAACAAATTCAAAATCTCCAAACGGGTAGAACTGCGCGAAGCGCGGATCTATTTGCGGGCCGTTGTAGTTTCTTCGTCGCGAGCCAACGTGTTGGTAAGCGACCGTGTAGGACAACTTATCGCTAACCTGATCGCTGAACCGAACCGAAGCAATCAACAGCCTATTCCGCCGGCCTTCGTCCGGATTATTTATGTCCGAATGAAAAGTCGTGCCTTCAACAGCTTTCGGATATTGGCCGCTGGTGAAGGCCGCGGGTAGCGCAAATGGACTGTCATTAATGCGCGCATTTGAAGTAGTGCCATAAAAGTTGAGGGCCAGGATTGAAGAGCGCGTCGGGTGGATTTGCACGCGACCAGAACCGGCGGTCTTGCCGTATTCGTCATGGCCATCCACGCCGCGGCGTACATCGATCCGCGACAGACCGAAACTGTAGCCGGCACGCTTTCCGAGACTGCCCGACCCGCGCAGCCGTTCGCGAAACAGCGCGAGACTGCCGCCGTCAAATCCAAATTCAAAATTACGATCGCCGGCGGTGGCCGCGGGAACCAGATTGATCACTCCGCCAATCGCATTCGTGCCGTAGATGGACGAACCTGAGCCGCGCAGCACTTCAACGCGGTCGAGATCACTCGGGACCAAATCAGAAAAGAACGGCACGGCTGAACCGTTGATGTCTGAAGCATCGCGCACTCGCAGACCGTCGAGCAGCACGGCCGTGTCAAACGGTCGCTGTCCGCGCAAGCGCACGCTCGTCAACGCACCGGGTGAGCCCTGTTGTTGCACGCGCACGCCGGGGATGCCGCGCAGGCTCTCACTTAGTCCGGTCTCGCGTTTGGCTTCGATCGTCTGCGCGTCGAGCACAGTGATCGCTTTGGATGTTTCGTCGACCGTTTGTGCTGTGCCGGCTCCGGTGATGCTCACAGTTTCACTGATCGCTTCAACCGAAAGGTGGACGTCGTTCGTCACTGATTGGCCGCGCGTCACAGTCACGCGTGTAGCAAACGCTGCGAAGCCGTTCGCTTTGACCTCCAGCACGTAGTCTCCCGGCCCGACATTGGTGAACGCGTATCCGCCGCGATCGTCGGTAGTCGTCAGGAACTCGCCGCCCGCACGCGAGCGGAGACGCACCTCCGCGCCTGCTATGTTCGCATCGCGCTCGTCGGTCACGCGGCCATTAATTGAGTTGGCGGACTGTGCAAACGCCAATGGACATAGCAATAGGGCCAGAATGATCGCAAACCAACCGCGAAGCGGTTGCGTAGCAAAGCCCAGCGTTGCCGCGAAGCGGCTACGCTGGGTGACGCGTTGGGCGTAGTCAGGCACAACCCCGTCGGGGTTGCGCCGAGCCTCGATCCCCAGGGTTGTCGCTGCGCTCCAACCGTGGGCTGTAGGCAACAACCGCTTCGCGGTTGAAGAGAGGCTTCTGGCGGTAGCAAGCCGTTGTGAATCGATTCTGGCGATCATCTCTTTTCTCCCATTCTTCATCCTTGCATGTGCACCGGCGTGATGCGCGGAGCGCCCGACACGGGATGCGCGTCCACCAGCACTTGCAAGCCAAAAGCTTGTATCAATAATTCGGGCGTCAGCACTTCCCGAGGCGACCCAAACGCGATTGTCTGGCCACCTTTCAGAAGCATCACGCGATCCGAAAACTCAGCGGCGAGATTCACATCGTGCGTGACGACGACCGCAGCCGTTTGGTTGCGGTCACAGCGATGGCGAATCAGCCGCAACATTGTGGCTTGGTGCGCTAGATCTAGATTGGCCGTCGGCTCATCGAGCAGAAACACCTTTGCTTCGGTCGCCAGCGCTCTCGCCAGTACCGCGCGCTGTCTTTCGCCACCGGACAGCTCATTCATCAAGCGGGCCTCAAATCCATCAAGTTCAGTTTCGCGCAAAATAGCGCGCGCAATTTCCACGTCCCGTTCGCTCTCCCAACCCCACGCGCTCGACCACGCGTAGCGTCCGCCGATCACGAACTCCATCACCGTGACCGGGAATCGCAGCTCGGTCTCCTGCGCAACGACGGCGACGTGGCGAGCGATCACTCGCCGCGCGTAAATGCCCAAAGGCTTTCCCTCCAGCAAGACTTCTCCGCCAATCGGCGCAACACTGCCGTTCAGCGCGCGCAGCAGAGTAGATTTGCCGGCGCCGTTCGGTCCGATGATCGCAATTACTTCACCAGGTTTTGCACTCAGCGAAATGTTTGCGACGGCTTCGCGCGGGCCATAGTTGACAGTTATGTTGCGTGCTTCGAGCATCAACGTTTTTCTTTTTCCTGTTCAGACACCCGCGTTCGCGCGCGCGGCCAAATTGCTGGAGGCGGGCAACACATCCGCATAGATAAAGCCTTCGCGCTCCGTGATCTCTCCCACCTCGATATCAACCGGCTTGCTGAACATCGGCCCATCGAAAGCGAAGGTATGAAATTCTCCTCGCTCACCACATGGATCGACCTGCTCGGGAAGAGCCGATAAGAACTCTTCATTGAATTCACGTCCGGCAAAGCTGGCCGGCAACTGTTTCGGATCCACGCAAGTCACGATGGCGCGCAAGCCGCTGGAAATCATCTCTCTCGCCAATTCGCCGGTCGGCTTCAACCAAATGGGAAACAGAGGAGTGATCCCGGTGCCGGCTAATTTTGCTTCCCGATATTCTTTAATGTCCGCGAGAAAAAGATCGCCGAAGGCCATGCACTCAATTCCCTGCTGCTTCGACTGTTCGATAAATTTTTCCATGGCTGCTTCATATTGAGAATTACTGCACGGATAAGGCAGATCGATGATGTGCAAAGGAAGACCGACAGCCTCTGCCTGGCGTTGCAGCAGTTCGAGGCGCACCGCATGGATGGCCACGCGTTGATAGAGTTCATTCATCGTAGTCACGAGTCCCGCGATTTCCAGATCGGATTGCCGGCGCAACGTATGGAGCGCCCACGCGCTGTCTTTGCCACTGCTCCAACTCAATAGAGTTTTCTTCATCGTCACGTCAGCGTCCTTTGCGCAGCAAATAAACAAACAGCGGCGCGCCAATCAGCGCGGTGATTGCGCCGACGGGCAATTCGCGCGGCGCGATGAGTGTGCGCGACAACATGTCGGCGACTATGACAAAGCTCGCGCCGGCCAGGGCCGCCGCCGGAACCACCACGCGGTTGTCGCTGCCGAACGACAGTCGCACCAGATGCGGGATCACGAGCCCAACATAACCAACCGATCCGCTCGATGCGACCGACGCGCCAACCAGCAGGCTCGCCGCGAGAAACACAGTCAACCTGACCCGTCTAACTTCCACTCCGAGATCGAACGCATCGCGTTCGCCCAACATCATCAAATTCAAGGGCCGCGCACTCAATATCAGGATCCCCACGCCGACAACTGTCGCGATGGAGGCCACATAAAGCGACCGGCTGGTCGCAGCGGAGAGATCTCCCAGCAGCCAGAAGGTGAATGAGCGAATCCGCGTGGCGTCCATCAGCGTGGTCAGAAAAACGATTGCCGATGAAAGAAATGTGGTGACGATGATACCGGCAAGTATCAATCGCTCTGGCGTCGCGCCGACCCGGCCGCGTGCCAGCCGATACACGACGAAAGTTGCGGCTAGTGCGCCGCCGAAAGCCAACACCGGCCGACTCCATTCATGCGCGCCGAAAAACACCAGCGCGATCATCGTGCCGACGGCCGCGCCATTCGAAACACCGAGCAGGTAGGGCTCGGCCAGCGGATTGCGCAGCAGCGCCTGATACGCCGCGCCTGCCGCTGCCAAACACATGCCCACTGCGCCCGCCAACAGAATTCGCGGCAAGCGAAGATCGATAAGAATCGCCTGCTCCTCAGAAGAGAGTCCGCAGTCTGATTTGCCTGTCAAAGCGCAAAGCGATGCCGCCAGTGGCAGACGCTGACTGCCGGTGACCGATGCAACGACAAGCACAATGACCAACAGGAGAAGAAGCGCGCCGCAAACCAGGAGCGTCCGCCCGAGTGTGACTCTGCCAGGTTGGCTTGGTCTCAATACCGCGTTCATCGAGTTACTTAAATGCCTCCGGGTGCAGCGCGCGCGCCATCTCTTCCAATCCATCAACCAAGCGCGGACCGGGACGCTGCAAATGGTCTTCGTTAATCCTGTAAACTCGATTGTTCGAGACCGCGGGCGAGTTTCGTAGCGGCGCGACGACAGTTGAATTCGCGCCTCCCATCGAACCGCCGGTTGGCAGAATGATCGCGTCCGGTCGCGCGGCCAGCGCGGCTTCGTCGCTGAATCGTGGAAAAGCGCCGGGCACATCAGCAGTCACTGAAACGCCGCCGGCGCGTCGGATCAGATCAGTCTGAAAGGCGTCGCGCCCGATCGTGTATAACGGCGAATCCGACACCTGATAAAACACTCTGACTGGTTTTGCGTTGGCGACCGCCGCACCGACTGTCGCCGCGCGCCGCCGCAGGTCGGCAGCCAACTTTGCTGCCTGTTCGTGATGGCCGAACAAGTCTCCGAGCGTCTCGATTGAGCGAAAGACTTCCTCCAGACTACCGGGATTTGTCACGTAAACCGTGATGCCCTGTTGGTCAAGCTGTTTGGTGAAAGCTTCGAGTTCAGAGGCGGTCGACACCAGCACGACTTGAGGCTTCAGTGCAATGATGCGCTCGATGCTGGGATGCAGCGTGTCGCCAACTTTCGCAACGTTCTTCGCTTCAGGCGGGTAATCACAGAAAGTTGTGTCACCAACCAAGTGATCGCCGGCGCCGACCGCGTAAATAATTTCGGTGAGATTTGGCGCGAGCGAAATTATTCGATCGATCTTGTTAGGAACAATTATGCGCCGGCCGGCTTCGTCGGTGACTTCGTGTGAGGCGACGCCGACATAGACCGGCCCTGAAGGCCGGAGAAGACGAATGCAAGCAGAACCGCATAGAGTAAACGCGGCGATGGCGATCGTGATTTGGAGTGAGCCGGCAAAGCGAAGCGGCGACGGCGCTCTGGATTGCGCGTCAGAGGATCCAAAGCGGTGTCGCGCAACGACCACCCCAGCGCGGCTACCGCGCCGGGGACCCCGGTTGCTTGCCACCGCGCTCCAAATTTTGTCCTTGAAACTCAAAATCCCGTCACTTTCTGCCGCGCGATGGGCGACAGGTAGCGACGGGATCTTTTACGAGAAAAATTCCCACTGCGGCCTGAACACCTTTTCGCGGGCGTTCAAAAGCTGCGACAGCGTTCGGCAGGTCTCCTGGCTTTGTCATCGCTCAAGACTGGCGATGAGCTTCACAGTGGCGCGACCGCGCGGGATTCACACCCGCTTCCCTATTCTCCCCGCTTTTATGCGGGGCACCTGAACGCATTATCAAAAATCAGAACAGCTAGCGCGGCGGACGATACCACTGGCCTGTAACGGATGTCAATGTAAACACAGAGCGCGACCCGCGTTGCTTGCGCAGCGCCACTCAAGTAACATTTGGCCGCTAACAATTCACCCATGATCAAAACTGTCGAATGGACTAAAGAAGGCATCCGCATGCTCGATCAGCTCCTGCTTCCAAACGAAGAAAAGTACGTCACGCTTTATTCGTATGAAGAGGTCGCGGACGCAATCAAAAGCATGATGGTGCGTGGCGCGCCGGCAATCGGCGTGGCCGCGGCGATGGGGCTTGCACTTGGCGCTACGCAATCCGTCAGCACTTCTCTTCCCGATCTCGAATTCGACTTCAAGTACATGTGCGACGTGATGGCTGCGACGCGTCCTACCGCAGTCAACTTGTTTTGGGCAATCGAGCGTATGCGCGGTGTTTTTCAAAAGGCGAAGTCTGAAGGCGTACGTGACATCGAAGACGTGAAGAGCCGTCTGGTGAAAGAAGCACTGGCGATTTTTCAGGAAGATATCGATTCGAATCGAGCGATCGGTCGATACGGCGCGGAACTAATCAATGACGGCGCGACGGTGCTGACGCACTGCAATGCGGGGGCCTTGGCTACCGCGGGCGATTACGGCACTGCGCTCGGCGTGATTCGTGGCGCAGTCGATGCCGGTAAACGCGTCGCCGTAATTGCTGACGAAACACGACCGTTCCTGCAAGGCGCGCGACTTACCGCGTGGGAGTTGAACAAAGACAACATTCCGGTCACGGTGATCACTGACAACATGGCCGGCCACGTGATGAAGCAAGGCAAAGTCGATTGTGTCGTCGTGGGCGCTGATCGCATTGCCGCGAACGGAGACGCCGCCAACAAGATTGGGACCTACATGGTCGCGGTGCTGGCAAAACAGCATGACATTCCATTCTATGTTGCCGCGCCGTTCTCGACTATCGATCTCTCGACCGCAACCGGCGAAGACATTCCCATCGAGGAGCGCGACGCAAAGGAAGTCACGCACGTGCGCGAACATCAATTGACGCCCGACGGTGTCGACGTGCATAACTTCGCATTCGACGTGACGCCGAACGAATTCATCGCTGCGATCATCACCGATCGCGGAGTCGCTCGTTCTCCTTACACTGAAAGCCTCCAAACTTTGGCCAATGCGCGTTCTGCCGGCGCGCCATAATACCGCGGGAGGCGCTCAATCAATCCGAACATCAATCAACTGAAACTTTCGCTGCCGCCGAACTTGGCCAAGGCGGTCGAAGCGGCGCTCGACGATTTGCAAACAAACCGAAAAGTCGAAAGGCTCTGGTCGCGCGACACTTCGTTGTGGACCGGAAACGGTGAAGACAAGTGGCTGGGCTGGATCGACATCGTCGAGGAGCAGCAAAAGACAAACAGGCGGTTCACAAACTTCTCGGCTGAAGTTCGAGATGCCGGATTCACACATGTGCTGCTTCTCGGCATGGGTGGGTCTAGTCTATGTCCCGAAGTCCTGCGGAAATCATTCGGCCGGATTGAAGGGTTTCCGGAACTTCACGTCCTGGACTCAACTGATCCGCAGCAGGTCAAGACGTTCGAAAACAAAATCGATCTGGCTAAAACGCTATTCTTTGTGTCGAGCAAATCAGGCACGACACTCGAACCGAACATTTTCAAACAATACTTTTTCGCGCGCGTGAAAGACGCAGTGAGCGAAGACATGGTCGGCAGCCATTTCATCGCCATCACCGATCCCGGTTCGAAGCTGCGACAGGAGGCTGAGAATGACGGTTTTCGAAAAATTTTTCTCGGCGTTCCGAGCATCGGCGGCCGTTACTCCGCCCTTTCAGACTTCGGCATGGCGCCGGCAGCGGCGATGGGAATTGATGTCGCGAGGTTTCTCGATCGCAGTAGCGAAATGGTCAGCGCCTGTGGCGCGGCTGTGGCAGCTAAAGACAATCCCGGCGTAATTCTCGGTGCGATTCTGGGAACTGCGCATAACCACGGCCGCGACAAAGTGACATTTGTCGCTTCGCCGGGGATTTACGATCTCGGCGCGTGGCTGGAACAATTGCTGGCCGAATCGACTGGGAAGAACGGCAAGGGTCTGATCCCGGTCGATCGCGAAGCGATTGGTGCCGCATCTCTTTACGGCGATGATCGCGTGTTCGCGTATCTGCGGCTGGAATCGGCGCCTGATCCAGTGCAGGATTCGGCGATCGCCGAACTGGAACAAGCGGGCCAGCCCGTGATCACAATTTCGCTTGATGAAGTTTACGATTTAGGCCAGGAGTTCTTCCGCTGGGAATTCGCCACGGCTGTGGCTGGCTCGATCATCGGCATCAATCCGTTCGATCAGCCTGACGTGGAAGCAAGTAAAATCGCGACGCGAAAACTGACTGAGGAATACGAGAAGACGGGTTCGCTGCCGGGAGAGAATCCTTTCTTCGAAGGTGAAGGCATTAGGTTGTTTGCCGATGAAAGAAATGCCGGCGAGCTGAGTGCTTCCGCGAGCGGTGCTTGGTTGGGAAGTTATCTAAGAGCCCATTTGGGTCGTTTGAAGCCGAATGACTACTTTGCGTTACTCGCGTACATTGAAATGAACGAAGAACACGAGCGGCTTCTGCAATCAGCTCGTCATACCGTGCGTGATTCAAAGCATGTCGCGACCTGCCTTGGTTTCGGTCCGCGATTTCTCCATTCGACGGGTCAGGCGTATAAAGGTGGGCCGAATACGGGCGTGTTCTTACAGGTAACCTGCGAAGATAAGGAAGATTTGCCGGTGCCGAATCAAAAATACACTTTCGGCGTGGTGAAGGCCGCACAGGCGCGCGGCGATTTCGAAGTATTGGCAACGCGTGGGCGCAGAGCTTTGCGAGTTCATTTGGGCGCGGATGTATCGAGCAGTCTACGTAAACTAAGTGCGGCAATTGACGCCGCGATTCGTTAGACCGTTCTTGTATTCCTCTGTGTCCTCTGTGGTAAATCAAATCTGAACCACAGAGCACACGGAGGAAGAAGGCCACAATCATGCAACTGGGAATGATCGGTCTGGGCCGGATGGGCGCCAATATGGTGCGGCGCCTGATGCGCGGCGGCCACGAATGCGTCGTGTGGGACATGAATCCCGCGAGTGTCAAAGAGCTGACGAGCGAAGGCGCAAAGCCCTCAACATCGCTCGAAGATTTCATCCGCAAGCTAAACAAACCTCGCGTGGTTTGGATTATGGTTCCGGCCGGTGATGCAACGGAAAGAACAGTGAACGATCTTGCTGCGCGACTCGAGCCAAATGACACTATCATCGATGGTGGCAACTCGTACTTCAAAGATGACGTGCGCCGCTCGAAGGCGCTGCGCGAAAAACAAATCAATTACGTCGATGTCGGGACCAGCGGCGGCGTGTGGGGCCTGGAACGTGGCTACTGCATGATGATTGGCGGGCCGAAAGAAACTGTCCAGCATCTCGATCCGATTTTCAAAACGTTGGCGCCCGGTCGCGGAAACATTCCGCGCACGCCGGGTCGGGAGAATCTGAAGGGCACAGTCGAAGATGGATATCTCTACTGCGGGCCGTCGGGGGCCGGTCACTTCGTGAAGATGGTGCACAATGGAATCGAGTACGGCTTGATGCAGGCGTACGCCGAAGGCTTCGACATTTTCCACAACGCTTCGACTGATCAACTTCCTGAGGACATTCGCTACGACTTGAATGTAGCCGACATTGCCGAAGTCTGGCGCCGTGGCAGCGTCGTTTCATCTTGGCTGCTCGATCTCACGGCCATGGCGCTGGTCGAGGATCCGAAACTCGAGAACTATACCGGCTTTGTCCAGGATTCAGGCGAAGGTCGCTGGACGATCCAAGCTGCGCTCGAAGAAGCTGTGCCGGCTGAGGTCTTGAGTGCCGCCCTGTACACGCGTTTTCGTTCACGGCAGGAGCATACGTTCGCGGAAAAGATTCTGTCAGCGATGCGAAAGAAATTTGGCGGGCACCTGGAACCGCGATCCGATCACAAATAATCGATGGCGTCGGAACCACAACAGCCGAATGCGCCGCTCGAAGTTGCGCCATCGTGCGTGATGGCGATCTTCGGCGCAGCCGGCGATCTCACAAAGCGAAAGCTTATTCCCGCTCTCTATAACCTGAAGACAAGCCGTCTCCTGTCCGACAATTTCGCGGTGATTGGCATCGCGCGGGCGGAGATGAGCGACGAAGAGTTTCGGCGTCGCCTGCGCGATGACCTGAACGAGTTCGCCTCAGATGGAGTCAACGACGACGAATGGAAGTGGCTCGCTCAAAGGTTGTATTACCAGTCGGGCGATTTCAACGACGATGCGATGTATTCGCAGGTCAAGGCGCGGGTTGAAGAACTCGATAAAAAACATGAGACGCAAGGAAACTGCTTTTTCTATCTGGCGACCGCGCCGGATTATTTCGCGCCAGTCGTGCGGCAGCTTGGAAGAGTTGGATTAACGAAACAAGAAGATGGCCGTTGGCGACGAGCGGTGATTGAGAAACCTTTTGGGCGCGATCTCGAGTCAGCCAGGAAACTGAATCAAGAAATCAAAGCGGTACTGAACGAAGATCAGATTTTTCGCATCGATCATTATCTCGGCAAAGAAACGGTCCAGAACATTCTGGTGTTCCGGTTCGGCAACGGCATCTTCGAACCGATCTGGAATCGCCGCTACATCGACAGTGTGCAAATCACCGCCGCTGAGAAAGTCGGCGTCGAAAAGCGCGGGGCTTATTACGAAAGCGCGGGCGCGCTGCGCGACATGGTGCCGAACCATCTGCTGCAACTCGTGACGCTGACCGCGATGGAGCCGCCTATTTCATTCGACGCAGACGCGGTGCGCGACGAACAAACGAAGATTCTGCACGCGATTCAATGCCCTGCTCCGGAAGAAGCAAACAAGCGGACTGTGCGCGGGCAATACGATGCGGGCGAAATCGACGGCGAGAAAGTTCCGGCTTATCGAGGTGAACCTAACGTCGCGCGCGACTCAAACGTCGAAACTTTTGTCGCTTTGAAACTCTTGATCGATAACTGGCGTTGGGCAGACGTCCCGTTTTATTTGCGCACCGGTAAACGCCTCGCCGCGCGCGACACGGAAATTGCGATTCAATTCAAGCGCGCACCGTTCGTGCTCTTTCGCAAAACGGCTGTCGAAGAACTCACCACCAATCGACTCGTGCTGCACATTCAACCGGACGAAGGAATTTCTTTGCGCTTCGGCGCAAAAATTCCCGGCTCAGTGATGAACATTGGCTCAGTCGACATGGACTTCGACTACGAAGACTACTTTGGCGACACGCCCAGCACCGGCTATGAGCGGTTGCTGCACGATTGCATGGTAGGCGACGCAACGCTGTTCCAGCGCGCGGATCAGGTTGAAGCGGGTTGGGCTGTGGTGACGCCGATCCAGCAAGCTTGGAGCGAATCCAAACCTGCTGCATTTCCGAATTACCAAGCGGGAAGTTGGGGACCAAAAGAGGCTGACGAACTGTTACAACGTGACGGCCGCGAATGGGAGCGAACAAGCAACATCAGTACCGAACACCGCTTGCATCGCTGTTGATCCAGCGGCAGCACCTTAAGGTGAAGTCCTGCCGCCAGTTTCCGGGGTTGATTCTGATCGAATATATCTTTGCGTTCGATGTGCGCGCCGCCATCCAGGCTTATAATTGAAACGTTTTTCGTGGCGCTCGACGCACTCCCAACAAAGAAAGTGTAACCCTCCATCGGGTCCGATGAATTCGATGACATGATCGGTGACCCGGTCGCAACGCTCGCAACGTTTGACTGTTTCGTGCTCTGCCATTGTTTCTATCCACGTCGACCTTTTCGGATTCAGCTCTGTAAGCGCTCGAGCTTTCGTTTGAAACCCTCGAGCACTTCCAATCGCTTCCTGAGTAAGTCTTCAAAGTGACGCGCATCAGTGTGATCGATTTCCTGGATCATGCGCTTCTGTTTCTCTTCCAGAATCTCCAGCAAGAGCGTGCGCTCTGTGTCTGTCAGCTCAACATTCACGGGCCAAGTCCTCAGTAGATTTTTGTGTAACGACGACGCGCTTATTATCAAACATCAGTTCGACGATTCCAAAACGCCGCGATAAGTCAACTCGCCATTGACGATTCGAGCCGCGCTCGTGAACGGATGTTCTTCTGACTTGCCAATACCGAGAATGTGAATGACCTTGACGCCTTTCGCCTTCAAATAGTCGGCGATCAAACTGCGGTGACACCGCCACCAAACGGCTTC